>JBIIOJ010000390.1:0-2785 GCA_044337015.1 Pirellulales bacterium | reverse complement strand
CCATCCGCATCTGGGCGCTCAGGCGGCCCGGCCCCTTCTTCACGAGCAGAGTTCGCACGCCCGCGGCGGCAAGCAGGGCCGGGTCGGTGGAGCCGTCGGTGCTGCCGCCGTCGGCGACGACGACGTCGAGATCGTGGCGGACGGCCCGCATCTTTGCGAGCTGGCGATGGAGCCGCTCCCCCTCGTTGACGACGAAGACGCAGACCGCATGGCGTCCGCGGCGTTCGGCAAGCCGCTCGACGGAATGCGCCGGGATCGAGCGACCACATTCCCGACCGTGATCAGGAGTAGTGACGGGGTTTCCGGCCGGAGTCATGGGCATTCCCCAGTGTTGCGACGGTGGTGGCGACGGCGATCGAGCGGACGTTGCGGCGGCGAGCGTCGGTGAGGGCCGTGGAACCGTTTCGCTCCTCGGCGACGTGGTAGAGCGGGCAATCCTTCACTTCCTCGAACGCATGTGCGAGGTATTCGGCGACCAGGATGAGCGTCGTGAACAGGAAGAAGAACATCACGGCGATCTGGAGCGACAGGGTCGTCCAGCCCTCGACCACCCGCTCGACGAAGAGATTCGCGATGACCACCCATGCCATGCAGAGCACGTTGAGCAGGCTCGCGATCCCGCCCATGTAGCTGACGAGCCGCAGGGGAAGCGCGGAATGGGTCACGAGCATCGAGATCGCCTCCGACACGGCCGCAAAGAGCGGTGTCGCGGTCGAGGCCGACGTCGGATCGTATGGAAGCTCCGCGGTGCGGAAGCCGACCGAGCAGCCGAGGAGCCGCAGGTGCGCCGTCTTCTGCCGGATCCGCGTGAGGGCGTTGAGCGCGCGGCGGCTGAAGAGCCGCATGGTCGCGGCACCGGCGACGAGACGCACGCCGGTCATTTTGCGGAAGAGGCGGCGGAAGGCCCGCCAGGCGGCGCGGCGGATCCACGACCGCTGCGACGTGCCGGTCGTCCCGATGACGATGTCGATACCGTCGTCGCCGAGGGCGACGAAATCGGGAATGCGGTCGGGCGGGTCGGCGGCCGCGGACATCACGATCGTCAGGTCGCCGATCGCGGAGTCGAGGCCCGCGGTCACCGCGATGTCGGCCCCGAACCGGCGGGAGAGCCGGATCACGCGGACGCACTCGTGGCGGTCGAGCACCGCATCGCAGGCGGCCTCCACGCGGCGGCCAGAGCCGTCGTCGACGAGGATGATCTCGTATTCGTCCGACGTGGAATCGAGGGTGAAGATCGTGTGGGCGACGAATTCGGGAAGATCGTTCGGGTCGCCGTCGGCGAGCACGACGACGGAGACGAAGCTCGTGGATCGGCGGATCATGCGGCACACCTCCGCGGGAGGACGTCGGGGGATCCGATCGCATCGAGCATGTCGAAGACGTTGTCGATCTTGGAGGCGAGCACGCAGGTCAGGCCCGGCAGGGCGGCGCTTTCCTCGAGGAGGATCGGCCGCCCATCGTCCCGCTCGTTGGCCGGCGGAACCGTTTTGACTTCCCAGAGCGAGTCGACGTGGCGGGCTCCGGCGATCGCCGGAAGGTATCGGGACGCGTCGCGGACCATGAGCGGGAACCGAGTGCGGCGGGGAAACCCGGCGAGGAGCGAGTCGGGATCGCTGGCCGCGGCGACGCCCGAGTCGTGCCAGGTCGCGTGGGGCGTGTAGCGGACGTGGCTCAGGGAGTGGAGCCCGCGGGAGGGGAAGGGCATGCACGAGAAGAACGGGCCGCACATCACCGTGACCCCGACGTCGGAGAGTTCCTCGGGCATCTCGACGAGTGCGAGTTCCGTGATCTCGTGCTTGAGCGGGATCGGGGGAACTCCCGATCGGGCGAGCACCGCGTTGAGCCCGGAGTAGGTGCAGTTGAAGACCCGGTCGGCCGGCCATTCGTCGGAGCCTTCCGGCCCGACAATTTCGACTCGGAGCCCGCGGGGAGAGGCCCGACCGAGCGACCGTACCTCAACGCCGAGGCGGACATCGACCCCCGCATCGACGAGTCGCGTCCAGATCATCCGCCGTAGCCTGGCCGCGTCGAACGCATGCTCCTCCACCGCGAACACCGCCTCCACGTGCTGTGGATCGAAGAGCCGGCGGATGCGGTCGGGAGCGGGCCGCAGCGGGGCTCCGATCCGCCTGCAGAAACCGGTGAAGTGACGCGTCGTGACGTGGGAGTGATGGGCGGCGATCGCGTAGTACTTCTCGAACGAGTCGTCGATGCAGTCGGCGAACTCGCTGACGAAACGCGGGAAGTTCGCCCGCGACCGCAGCGCCGTCAACAGGCTCCGCGGGTAGTGGTAGCCGTTGTGGACCCGCGCCTGGTTGGCGTGTGAGGCCCTTCCGAGGATGTCGTCGTGTTTCTCGCACACCGTCACGCGGACTCCCTGTTCCGCCAGGTGGATGGCGAGCATGCACCCGTAGAAACCGCCCCCGATCACCGTGGTCGTGGAATCCATCGAGTGGGTTTCCGAGAGGGGCGTCGAGCCATCAGGCGGCTGCGATCGTGTCGTTGGTGGGGGAGTCGTGGACCTCCGGCTCCCTTCCGAGAAGCAGATCGCGTTCGGCGAGCAGTCGCGTCCGCTGTTCGATGAGGCAGAGTCGGCTCTCCCGCTCGCGCTCGAGATCGGCCGTGAGCGCGGCGATGACGCCGGTCTGCTCCTCGCAGGTCCGCTCAAAATTCCGGGCTTTCCGAAGCGAGCGCCGCCAGGCGCCGTCGGCGGCATTGAGCGATCGCAGGAGGACGCCGACGAGCTTGTCCGACTCGGTCAAGGAATCGACGGGCTGCGGCTCGG
>JBIIOJ010000107.1:0-9685 GCA_044337015.1 Pirellulales bacterium | reverse complement strand
GCGTCTCGGAGAGCCTCGCCGCCGCGCGCCGCCACTTCGAGAGCAGTTCCACCATGTAGGCCGGAATCCGGATGGTCTTGCCGGAGTTGATGAGGGCCCTCTTGATCGACTGCTTGATCCAGTAGCTCGCGTAGGTGCTGAAGCGAGTGCCGACCTTCGGGTCGAAACCCTCGACTGCGCGAAGCAGGCCCAGGTTGCCCTCCTCGATGAGGTCGGGCAGCGGCAGCCCCCGGTTGGCGTAGCCGCGGGCGATGTTCACCACGAGCCGCAGGTTCGCCCGGATCATGTGGTCCCGTGCCTCTGCGCTCCCCCTTCCGATCGACTCGGCGAGCCGCTTCTCCTCGTCGGCCGTCAGCAGCGACGTCTGGTTGATCTCTCGCAGGTACGTCTCGAGCGGGTTCTGGGCGGCGGTGGCGGCCGGCTTACGCCGCGGGCGTGGGGATGAGGGCAAGAAGAACTCTCCGATCGACGGTCGGCGGATGGTTTCGGCGGCGGCGATCCCCGAGCGGGTCGCCGGACGACCAATGTGGTATCGGCCGGGAAGCCGGAGAAATGCAAAGGCGGGGAGGCGAGGGCGGTCCGCATCGATCGAGCCGCCCGCATCGATCGATCCAATCGTGACGGCCGAGCCGCCTCGCGAGCGTCGGCTCAACGTCCGCCGGAACGGTGGAACGACCGCCTGAGGAATTCCGCGAGCGGCTCGGCCACACGCGAATCGGAGACGAGCGGCGACTTCGCGGCCGGCTTGTCGATCACGACGAGGGTGCTTTTGGCGCCGGCCGCCCGCAGGGCCTCGTCGAACTGGCGGCTCTGTTCGATCGGAACGGCCGGATCTCCATCGCGTCCCTTGGCATGAATGATGAGAAAGGGGGGCGCGTCGGACGAGACGTGCGTCAGCGGGCTCGCCCGCTGGGCCGCCTCGCGGAACTCCGGCAGCGGCCCGCCGACGAGCAGGCTCGCGGGGGAGCCCGCGCGGTCCTGTGCGGGCCCAAGGGAGGTCAGGAGAGTCGGGGCCGAGACGACGCAGACCCCGCACACCCTCGGCCGGGCCGGATCGGCCACGCGTTCCTCCGCGAGGCCGACGAGCGCGGCGAGGTGGCCGCCCGCCGCGGCGCCGGCGATCGCGAACCGCGACGGGTCGAGATTCCAGGTCGCGGCGGCGGCCTGCAGGTGGTCGACCGCCTCGAGGCAATCATCGAGCTGCGCGGGGAAGACGGCCGTGTCGGTGAGACGGTATCCGACCGATGCGACGGCATAGCCCTCGTCGACGAGCCAGGTGACCGGGCAGTCGTCCTTCGACCCGTCCCGCCACGTGGTGCCGTGGATCCAGATCAGCAGGGGACGCGGTTCGGAGGCCTGTCCACCGGGGAGAAACAGGTCGAAGCGTTGCCTCGGGTGACCCTCCGCGACATACGGCAGGTCGCGGATTCGACGGATGCGGGGATGGTCGGTGGCGGATTCGGGAGCCGGTTCTGAAGCGTCGGGAGCATCGACGAGGGTATCCGTGGCCGCGGCAGGGACCGGCTCGGCAGCGGGCGACCTCCGCCAGCCGCGGGCCGCCCGCCTGGCCCGTCTGGCGGCGCGACGGCTCACCGCCCGCCCGCCATCTTCCTGCTCCTCCGCCGACTCCCGCGGCTCGCCTTGCAATCCGAGGTCGAGGCCGGAAAGGTCGCGCGGGCAGTCGTCCGGCTCGGCGGCGAACGCCGCCGCGGCTGCGACGAAAAGGACGGCGATGAAGGGCGGTTGGAAGCGCATGACGGCGAATCGAAGACCGGGGCCTTCAACCCTACCCCACGAAACGGTCTTACGGCCGATCCGGCGGATCAGCGGCGGGCCGGCATCTGCCCGCCCGGGGTCAGCTCGTTGATGATCTGCGGGATGTACTTGGCGAGCACATCGGCCAGGCGGTCCCGGTCGACGTTCTTCTGCTGGGCCATCCGGTCGAGTTCCCTTTGACCGAAGACGTCCTCGATCTGACGACGATCGACCGGCTTGTTGGTGCCGGTGCCGATCCACGACTCCACCTGATCCCGCATTCCCTTCTCCTCGAACTGCTTGACGACGTCGGGCAGTTTCTGGGCTCCGCCGCCCCCGAAGATCTGTCCGAGGATGTCGGTCAGGTCGCCAGGCGATGGCATGTCGGAGGGGGCCTGGGGTGCCCGGCGCTGCTGCGGCTGGGGGGCAGGGGCTTGGGCGGCGCTTTCGAGCATCTGCTTGAGGATCTGGCCGAGGATGTCCATGGGATCGCTTTCGTGGTTCGGGGTTTCGCGTAGGGAACGCGGGCAGACCGGCCCGCCGAACGGAAGAGTCTATGGCCGGGAAGGGGCGGGCGAAAGCTGCCGGTTTCAGTCGAGCGAAACCGCCTCGCCGCCGGCCCGGGTGCTCAGTCCCCGCCAGACGGAGATCGCGATCCCGTCTTCGATCGTTCGCACCGACCCGTCCATCATCGCGACGCCCACGAGGCCGTCATGGTGGCTGCGCGACGTGACCGCCGCGAAGGTCTTCACCGTCGTGCTGCTTCCTTCCTGCCGCGAGTTGTAATCGATGTCGTGCTCGATGCCGCCGACGGTGTGCAGCACCTTCGTGTTCGGAGTGAAGACGGTCGTGAAGCCGGCGTGGTGGACTCGGCCGTCCGGCCACTCGGTGTGGCCGGTGCAGTCGTTCGTCGTCGGCCCGAGCTTCGGATCGGACGGGCTGCCTCCGGCGAGTGCGGCCACCTGCGACGGTGCATCCGGCGGCGCGGACGGCGGATAGGTTGCGCCGGGGTCGGAGGTGTTGCGGATGTAGGGAGTGAACGCCTTCACCTCGGCCACACAGAGCGTCTTGCTCAATCCGTCGCCGAACATGCCGGACTTGAACTTGGAGTTGGGGTGGAACGACCCGTTGCCGCCGGCACCCGTCTGACCGTCGTAGACGAACCAAGTCCCGAAGTTGAAGCCGTAGTTGAAGGGGTAGACGTACGGCACCGTAATCCCGCCCGAGGTCCACATGCGGACCATCTGGTTTTTCTCGCTCGGACAGACGAACACCGTGATCTTCGCCTCCCGGACGGCGGTCCAATTCTTCGTCGGATCCGGCGTGCCCGTCGTGCGGCCATCGTCCCAGGCCCGCTCGAGGTTGACCTTCACGGAGGTGACGCCTTCCTCCAGATACGGCAGCGTTCTGCCAAGAATGCCCCATGAGCCGTTGTTGTTCGTGAACGTCGTTCCCGGCGTGTGGATCATGCTCGGCGGAAAGTTCCGCTGCGCGTTCTCGAAGTTGTGCACCGCGAGTACGAGTTGTCGGATGTTGCTCTGGCAACTGGTTCGCCGCGCCGCCTCGCGGGCTCCCTGCACCGCCGGCAAAAGCAGCCCGATGAGCGTGCCGATGATCGCGATCACGACCAGCAGCTCCACGAGGGTGAATCCGCCGGCTGGGGTCGAAGAGACGTTGTCGGTGTTCACGTCTTCACCGGCAACGGTGGTCATGACTGTCTCGTCGGTTGGGCGTCGATGGTGCATGACCGGTACGGACGAGCAAAAGGCATACCGGCCGGCGGAAAGCAGCCCGTCGTGGCGACTCTGCATGATCCATCAGGATTTCGCGTCGGCTGCGTCGGTCCGGAACCCGCGGCCAGCGACCCCGTCGGTGATCCATTCACCGCGCGCGGTGGATCGTTCGCCGGCTAGCCGGCATTCGAGGCGTCGTCGTCGGCGAGCCTGCCACGGAGCGTCGAGCGGTCGAGCCCCAGCAGACGGGCGGCAGCCGTGCGGTTGCCGGAGGCATGCCGCATCGCCTCGCGGACGAGCAGCCGTTCGACACGATCGACGAGCCGGTCGCGGAGGTCGGCAGCGTATTCCGGATCGCCGGCGGCCGCCGCAGCGAACCATTCGCTCACGGCCCGTTCGAGGAGCCCATCGTCGGCGTCGCCAGCCGAGGCTCCCTCGGAAGTCGTCGCCGTGCCGTTCATGCCGCTTGTCGCAGGCAGGTGCTCCGGCCGCAGGGGGCCTCCTCGCGCCATCACGGCCGCATAGTGGATCGCGTGCCGCAATTCGCGGACGTTGCCCGGCCACGGCCTTCGCCGCAGGCACTCGAGGAAGTCGCTCCCGGCGACCGCCGGATCGATGCCCATCCCGGTGAGGAAGGCCGCGACGAGCAGGGGGAGGTCATCGAGCCGATCCGCGACGGGCGGCATGGCGAGCGGAAACGCCCGCAGACGGTGGTAGAGATCGACCCTGAAATCGCCGCCGGCGACCGCCGCCGAGAGGTCGCGGTTGGTCGCCGCGACCACGCGGACGTCGACCCGCTTCGGCGACGACGAGCCCACCGGCCAGATCTCGCCGGTTTCGATCGCCCGCAGGAGCTTCGCCTGCAGCTCGGGGGTGGCCTCGGCGATCTCGTCGAGGAGGATCGTTCCGCCGCCGGCCAGTTCGAAGAGGCCCTTGCGGTCGGCAGTGGCGCCGGTGAAGCCGCCGCGCACGTGCCCGAAGAGCTCGCTCTCGCTCACCGCCGGTGAAATCGCCGCGAGGTTCACCGCCACGAACGGCCGGTCGCGGCGGCGCGAGTTGGCGTGGATGGCACGGGCTGCGAGTTCCTTGCCCGTGCCCGTCGGACCGGTGATGAGCACCGGCATCTCCGTGGGGGCGGCAAGTGCGATCTGCTTGAAGACCACCTGCATCGGCGGGGAGCTGCCGACGAGTTCGTCGGCCGTCTGAACGGGCCTTCCGGCACGTGTGGGGACGCTCCCGTGCCGCTCGACCGCACGCTGCGTCACCTGCGACACGCGATCGAGGTCGAACGGCTTCACGAGATAGTCGAAGGCGCCCGCGTCCACCGCGCGGACCGCCGTGTCGAGATCACCGAAGGCGGTCATCACGATGATCGCCGCATCGGGAGCGAGGCCGTGAAAGTCGGGCATCGCCGAGATCCCGTCCCGTCCCGGCAGCCGGACGTCGAGGAGGATCGCGTCGGGCACGAACCGCGAGCACGTCTCGAGTGCCGAGTCGACGTTCGCAGCGACCTCGACGGCATGCCCCTCCCCGCCGAGAAGCTCGCGGAGGCTCCAGCCGATCGACGGCTCGTCGTCGACGATGAGGATGCGGCTCATGCGGGGCCTCGTTCCCTGGGATCTTCGGAGCCATTCAGTGTGGCCTGCGGCAGCCGCATTTCAAACACGGTCATGCCCTCTTCCCGCCGCCAGTCGAGCGAGCCACCGTGCATCCCGGCGACCGCATCGGCCACGGCGAGGCCGAGGCCGATGCCCTCCGGCTTGCCGGTCACGAACGGTTCCCGGATCGAGTCGCGGATCGAGTCGGGCGGCCCCGCCCCCGAGTCGCTCACCGCAAGGATGAGGCCGTCGCGCGACCGTGCGGCCGACAGCCGCACGACGCCCCCCGCGCCGGCTGCGTCGATGCCGTTGAGCGCGAGATTCAGCACCGCGGCGCGAAGCGGCTTCGGCCGGCCGACGATCGATGTGTCGGAAGAGGGCGAGGTTTCGAGCCTCACCCCGGCATGGTCGCACCGCGGCCCGAGCAGCCGGCGGACCTCGTCGAGAAGCGTGTCCACCCGCACCACCTCCCGCTCCGCCTCCGAAGGTTTTCCCACGGCGAGCAGGCCGTTGACCTCCTCCTCGAGGATCTCGAGCTGCCTGCGGGCGACCGCGAGGCTCTCGTCGCCTTCCGAGGCGTTGCCCGGGCACCGACGGCGGTGGAGATCGATCGCGAGGATGGCGCCTGTGACCGCGTTTCGCAGTTCGTGGGCGAAGCCGGAAGCGACCTGCCCGAGCAGCCGCTGGCGTTCACCGGCCACGAGCGACGACTCGAGCTTCTGGAGCGTGGAGCTCATTGCGTTGACACCCTCCACGAGGCGACGGATCTCCGCGGGCTGCGAGCCATCGACCGGGATGGCGTACCCGAACTCTCCCTTGGCGATTCGCCCGACGTGGCGGTCGACCTCGCCGAGCGTCGCGGCGAGCCTGCGGGCCGTGAAGACCCCGAACGGCACGAGCACGCCAAGCGTCGCGGCGGCCATCAGGAAGTAGGGCCATGCTATGGCGACCGCCTCGGCCACCGGCTGCCGCGGCGCGAGCACGACGAGCGTCGAAGGGCGGGTGTCGGGCAGCCGGACTTCACCGAGCCGATAGCTTCGGCCTCCGAGCGTCGCCTCCCCGGTCACGAGTCCGCGACGGATCGCGAGTTCATCGATCGCCGAATCCGGAAGGGTCGAGAGACCGGCCCGGCCTCGGGCGGCATCCCACACCACGAATTCGTCGCCGGTTCTCTGCTGGAGCGCCCGCAGCACCGGCAGCGTGGAAGCCGCTTTCGAGTAGCGGAGGACCGCAGCGACCTGGCGCTCCCGTTCACGGGCCGCGGCGGTGGCCCTGCGGGCGGAAAGCCAGGACGCGAAGCCGACGTTGATCGCGACGGCGAGGATCATGAGCGCGACCGTGGGGCCGACGAGCCTGCCGGCGAGCGATGTGGGCCGCAGCCTCTGGGGCCAAACGGAGCTGTGACGACCGGGATTCCGCACCATGGCGGAAGTCAGGATCGCATGCCGCCACCGCCCGAGCCAGCGGCGGCGATCCTCCGGGGGGTTCGAATACGCCGATTTTTCACGATAAATCGCCCTAAAGAGGCACTGTATGAATGGGCAAGATAGGGATGTTGGACAAGACGTATGGCATGGGTAATATTTGACGACAGGCGGCCCTTCCCCTCATCGGTGGGAGCGAATCGATGTCGTTCACCCGCGAAGAAACCTCCATCTTCTATGGCCGCAGCCTCGTCAGGGGCGTCGGCATGTTCCTCGTCGACTGCGCGGTGCTCGCCATCTGCACCTACCTGGCCCTGACGGTGAGTCCGTGGCCGCTCCAGGCCGTGTTCTCGTTCCTCATGGGCACGGTCATCGCCTCGCTCTTTGCCATCGGCCACGACGCCGCCCACGACTCGCTCACGCCGCACCGCGGTCTCAACCGGATCGTCGGCACGATCGCGTTCCTGCCGTCGATGCATCCCTACAGCCTCTGGGTGAAGCTCCACAACCTGCGTCACCACATGTGGACGAACCTCCGGGGCAAGGACGACGTCTGGGTGCCCCTCTCGCCTGAGGAATACGCGGCGCTGCCGGCGGTGTCGCGGGGTCTCTACCGCTTCTACCGCTCGGTGTACGGTCCGCTGCTCTACTACCTGATCGAATTCTGGTGGAAGAAGTTCTCCTGGCCGACGCGGAAGCACTACGACGGCGTCGTGAAGACGGAGTACGTCGTCGACACGCTCGTGACGTGGGCGTTCGCGGTCGGCTGGATCGCGACTCTCGTGCACGGCGCCGGCGCTGGGTGGTTCGGCGAGGGCCGGCCGTGGTGGAATGCCGTGCTCTACGGCGCCCTGCTGCCGTTCTTCGTATGGAACGTCTATTCCGGGGTATCGATCTACCTTCACCACACGCACCCCAAGATCGTCTGGTACCGCGACGAGGCGGAGTGGCGTCAGGTGTCGAAGGCGAACACCGCGGTCCACGCGGTCTTCCCGCGGTGGATCCAGCGGACGTTCCACTTCATCCAGGAGCACACCGCCCACCATCTCCGGCCCAGCATCCCGATCTACCACCTCGCCGAGGCGCAGGCCTGCCTCGAGGAGAAGGACGACGTCGACGTCGTCGTCTACGAGTGGTCGGGCGCACGGCATGCCGACATCGCCCGCCGCTGCAAGCTCTACGACTACGACGCGAAGCGGTGGGTCGATTTCAACGGCCGCTACACCTCGCCCTCGCCGTCACGGAAGCGGGTCGCGACGCCCTTCTCGCCAGACGTGCTCGAGGCGGTCACGACCTGAGGTCGTGGATCGCTTCACCGGCAGCCGGTCTCTCGCATGATCCGCGCCGTTTGGTCGTGGGCCTCGGCCACCCACTCCACGATCCGTTCGGGCTCGGGCGAGAACTCGAGCTCGATGCTGACGACGCCGTCGTAGCCGGTGTCGCGTATTGCGGCGAGATACTCGGCGATCGGCGTCACGCCTCGGCCCGGCGGCAGGTCGCCGTGCACGCGGCCGTCGCAGTCGCTCAGGTGGACGTGCTCGATCCGGCCGGCGAGGCGTGCCAGATCGGAGGGTGGCGCACCGACGAGGTGGAGGTGGGAGATGTCGCAGTTCGCCCGCACGACTTCGGGCAGGCCCACGTCGTGGAGGAATGCCAGCATCGTGTCGATCGAGTTGACGAGCGACAGCTCGAACGGCTCGAGTTCGATCGCGATCTTCAGACCGCGGTCGGCGGCGTGGCGGCCGAGTTCCCGGACGGCATCGACGCCCGCCCTCCACTGCTCGGCCGGGGGAATGATCTCCTTTTGCCAGACGTACTCCCCGAGCACGAGGAGCAGGTTCGAGCAGCCCAGTTCGGCCGCCAGGTCGAGGAAAGCCCGACAACGTTCGAGGTGAAATCGTCGCACCGACGGATTGAAGTCGACGAGGCCGAGCGCCACGCAGCACAGGCTGACGATCGGCAGTTCGAGTTCGCGGCAGGTGTCCTTGATGAGGGCACGCTCGGCGGCATCGATGTCGAGCGGGTCGGTGAGGATGTCGACCGTGTCGAAGCCGAGCTGCTTGGTCTTTTCCAGTCCGAAGCGGGTGCCCTTGCCGGCCTGCGCGAACGCCGAATTGATGAGTCCGAGTTTCATGCCCGGTCGCTCCCATGTCCGGGAAAATCGCGGCGTTGCCCGCCCCGGTTGCGGCCGGAGCGGCAGTGCGGTTTTCCTTGGAGTTTTCGGCAGGAAGATAGCACGAAGGAACTCGCCATGCCCAACCGTTCGGAATCTTCCGCCGCACCCTGGATGGCCCGCTGGCTCGTCGCCGCGGGAATCTACAACCTCATCTGGGGTGCCCTCACGGTGCTCTACCCCGGCTGGCTCTTCGACCTGACGGGGCTCGAGCCGCCGAACTACCCGTTCATCTGGCAGTGCGTCGGCATGATCGTCGGCGTGTACGGCATCGGGTATCTCGCCGCCTCGGCCGACCCGATCAGCCACTGGCCGATCGTGCTCGTCGGGTTTCTTGGGAAGATCTTCGGCCCCCTGGGGTACGCGATGGGCGTCATGCAGGGGGACGTGCCGCCCGCCTTCGGCGTCACGCTCCCGACGAACGATCTCGTCTGGTGGGTGCCGTTCGGGATGATCCTCTACCATGCCGCCAAGGCCCGCGGAGTCGGCAGCAGCGAAGCCGCCAACGCGAACTCTGGCAACCAACGGGCATCCGCTTCGTGACGATCGACCAGATCCTCCTCTCGGTGCAGGCCATCGCTTCGTCCGCCATGTGCGGCCTGATCTGGTTCGTGCAGGTCGTTCATTATCCGCTCTTCGGTCTCGTCGGGGGCGAGCCATCGAAGGCGTTCGCCCACGCCCACCAGGACCGCACCGCCCGCGTCGTGATTCCGTTCATGCTCGCCGAGGGGGCGGCCGCGTTCTTTCTCGCGGCCTGGCCGCCTGCCGGCGTTCCCCGGCCGGTCGCGATCCTCGGGGCGGCGATCGTGGTGGTGATCTGGCTCTCGACGGCGGCTCTCCAGATTCCGCTCCATCGGCGGTTGGCGAGCGAGGGACATGCAGCCGAAACCGTGGCGGCCCTCGTACGGTCGAACTGGCTGCGGACGGCGCTGTGGTCGCTGCGGGCCGCGCTCGCGGTCTGGATGCTCCGGGTGGCGGGCTGATTTGCCCGGCGGCTGGCGC
>JBIIOJ010000388.1:0-2795 GCA_044337015.1 Pirellulales bacterium | reverse complement strand
GGCGGCGGCAACCATGGCGGGCAGGTGGGCCCCGGAGGGGGTCGCGATCGTCACGAAATCGGGCTTTTCCTTCCGCAGCATCCCCTGGGTGCTGGCGTACCACTTGCCGCCGAATTCGGCCGCGAACGCACGGCCTTTTTCCGCGGTCCGGCAGCTGGCGGCGACGAGTTCCACCCCTCCGAGATCCCGCAGGGCCCGGGCGTGAAAGCGGGCGATGGCACCGACGCCGATGATTGCAGCTCTCATGGTGCGGGAGTCTACCGAAAAAATTTCTCAACAGGACGGGACTTTTCCGCCGAACCTGCGCATAATGAGTCGGTGGGTGGATGGCCGTCAGGGGCCCATCCATCCCCAGGAGGCCGGCGGTCGCAAATCCGACCGGCTCCATATCGTGAACCGGCGCCCGTCCAAAGCGGTTGCTCTCGCTGGATTTCTCTGGCTTGGACTCCACGTGAGTCCGTCGCCGCGTCACAATGTTTGTGGAATGCCGTTCGGCAGTGTTGTAGTGCCGTTCGGCATTCGTCCGGGGCGATGGTCCCCCGGCCAAACAACCTGTCTCGCACCAGGTGACAGAGCATGAGCACCGCTTCCGTCCCATCCGCGATGTCTTCCGCCGTTGATCGGCTCTTGAAGCTTGCGATCGAGAACAACGCAAGCGAGGTCCGACTCTCGGGCGGCGTCGCCCCGATGCTCCGCATCGGCGACCAGGTGCGGCCGCTGAAGACGAAGCCTCTCACGAGCGACGAGGTGTCGGCGATGGCGGCGGCCGTCATGCCCGCTGGCGCCGATCCGGCGAGCTTCCAGTTCTCGTCTGCGGCCGGCCGCTGCTCGGGCACGCTGCTCGACGTCTCGGGCACGAAAGTGCTCGTCCTGCGGCACAGCGCTGCCGAGGCTCCGCCTGAAGCCGCCGACGACGAATCACCGCTCGAACTCGACGTCGCCGACGAGAGCCTCGAGGCCAAGGCCGCCGCCATCGCCGCTGGCCACGCGCCGTCCACTCCCCGCGTCGCCACCGGCACGATCCAGATCGACAAGCTCCTCACGGCGGCTGTGAAGAACGGCGTGAGCGACATCCACATCACGACCGGCCTGCCGCCGGTGTTCCGAGTCGACGGCCACATGAAGCCACAGGCCACGAAGGTGCTCACGGCCGACGACACGAACGCCCTCATGAAGGCGATCACTCCCGAGCGGTGCCAGGCGGAGCTCGCCGAGAAGGGGGGCTGCGACTTCGGCTTCGCGTTCGGCGACATGGCCCGCTTCCGCGTGAGCGTGTTCAAGCAGCGGGGCAGCATCGCGATGGTGCTGCGGCAGATTCCCAACAAGATGCTCACGCCCGAGCAGCTCGGCGTTCCGGAGATCTGCAAGAAGATGGTGATGCGGCCCCGCGGCCTGTTCCTCGTGACCGGCCCGACCGGCTCGGGCAAGTCGACCACGCTCGCGAGCCTCATCAACTACATCAACGAGACCACGGACCACCACATCATCACGATCGAGGACCCGATCGAGTTCTACCACTACTCGAAGAAGAGCACGGTGAACCAGCGGGAGGTCGGCACCGACGTGCCGAGCTTCTCGGAAGCGCTCCGCCGGGCGCTGCGGCAAGACCCCGACGTGATCCTGGTCGGCGAGCTCCGCGACCTCGAGACGATCGAGGCGGCCATCTCGGCGGCGGAGACGGGCCACGTCGTCTTCGGCACGCTCCACACCACCGGCGCCCAGGGCACCGTCAACCGCATCATCGACGCCTTCCCGACGAGTCAGCAGGAGCAGATCCGCACGCAGCTCTCGACCGCGGTGATCGGCGTGGTGAGCCAAGCGCTCCTGCCGAAGATCGGCGGAGGCCGCTGCGCCGCCTACGAGGTGCTCGTCTGCACGCCGGCCATCGGCAACCTCATCCGCGAGAACAAGACCTTTCGCATCAACTCCGCGATCCAGACGGGCGCGAAGCTCGGCATGCGGCTCCTCGACGACGACCTCTTCCGGCTCTGGAGCGAGAGGAAAGTGACCGAGGAGGACGTGATCGCGAAGTCGCAGAGCCCTGATGACCTGGTGCTGCGGATTGCCAACGCGAAGCGGGGCGTCTTCGACGACGCGGAGACCGTCGCCCGGCGGGCCCAGAAGGAACATTAGGAGCAACACCTGCCATGGCCCTGAAGCGACTCGGACAGATCCTGATGAATCTCGGCCTGATCGACGAGCAACAGCTCGCGATGATGCTCGAGGAGCAGGCCCAGCGAGGTGGCGAACTGCTCGGCACGGTGGGCGTTTCGCTCGGCTTCTTCAGCGAGGAGCAACTCGGCGAGGCGCTCGCAGAGCAGTGGGGCACCTCGTTCGTCACGCTCTACGACCGCGAGATTCCGGCGGACGTCGTCCAGGCCATCAGCGAGCCGATGGCACAGCTCTACCGCGTGATCCCGATCGCGCTGGAGGGCAACCGGCTCACGATCGCCTCGTCGGAGCCGCAAAAGATCCAGATCGCCGACGAACTGCGGACGCTCCTCGGCTACGACATCAGCGTCGCCGTCGCGACCGAGGCGGAGATCACGAAGGCGATCGAGAAGAGCTATTCGTCGGAGAACGAGAGCGTCGAGTCGCTCGTGGACGATCTCGAGCACGACGACGCGCTCGCCGCGGCGGCCGCCGCGGCCGGCAAGGACGGGCCGGCCGACCTCACGAGCATAGAAGCCCTCGCCGAGAGCGCGCCGGTCCGTAAGCTGCTCAACATGGTGCTCCTGCTCGCGATCCGCGACGGCGCAAGCGACATCCACTTCGAGCCGTTCGAGCACGAGTTC
>JBIIOJ010000389.1:0-2795 GCA_044337015.1 Pirellulales bacterium | reverse complement strand
GCTCGTGCTGCCGAAGCTCGAGTCGCTCGCCGTAGGCCCGTGGGACGGAAATCTCGGCGGCCATGCCGGGCCGATGGGCGTTCAGGATTGGTACGTGGGCCACTGGGTGGCCGGCTTCGAGCTCGACAAGGCACAGACCCGGTCGTTCACGCTCGACGCGAAAGGCAAGCTGCAGAACGTCCGCTACGTGTTCGCCATCGACGGCCAGATCTCGCAGGATCGGGCCTCGCCGCTGAAGATCACACGGGCCTTCACGAAGGGCGTGCATCGGATCGACGTCTACGCCCAGGCCTCGCGGAACGCGGGCCTGAACTTCGAGGTGCTCATCGACGCCCCTGAGGCGCCGTTCACGGCTTCGATCCCGAAGGAAGCGTTCTCGATCGAGAAGCATCCGGCGATCGCCGATGCCTTCGGCACGCCCGCCGCCGAGATCAAGGCAACTGCCGACGGCTCCGCGGTCGAGGTGGCCTTTGCCAAGGGCACGCGGGCCCGCGTCGTGCGGCTCCTGATCGCCGACTTCGAGACCGACGCGCCGGCGATCAACGCCGTGGCCCTCGTCGATGCGGATGGGAAGAAGGTGCTGCCGACGGTGAAGAGCTTCCTCGACGTCGCCAAGAACGACGTGCTGGAGATCATCCCCGGCGACAAGCTCACGATCCTCTACGAGGATCCGACGGTGATCACGCAGGAGCGGGCCACGCAGGAGCGGTTCCTCACCGCCACGTTCACGAATGCGGAGGTTTCGGCCGCATTCGTCGAGTTCAAGGATTACGGCGGCGAGAGGCGGGCGCGGTACGTGCCGATGCGGCGGTTCGGTCCGGGCGACACGGTGAAGGTTTTCATCGGCGACCCCGATATGGACACCACGCCCGAGCCCGACCGCGTGAGCTTCACGGTGAAGGCGGGCCGCGGCCAGCCGATCACCGTCGAGGCCCTGGAGACCGAGCCGCACTCGGGCATCTTCATCGGCACGGTCTTCCCCGTGGCGGGCGAGCCACAGCGGCCCACGGAACTGAAGGTCGCGCCGAGCGAAGACCTGCTCGTCGCCTACATCGACCGGGAGAATACCGACCCGGGTATTCCCTGGGAGCGGACGAGCCCCGTGGAGCAGGCGGGCGCCGATGATGCCCAGCTGCGGATCTACGACGTCGCCAGCCGGCCGCTTGACGAGGCCGAGAAGATGGCCGCCGCGCAGAAGCGGGAGGTGGGCCGCCGGTTCGGCGAGCACGTGCCAGTGACCCGCGAGATCGTGGCCGTGCGGCCGGAGAAGCTGGCAGCGGCGGGCAGCCCCGCACAGTCGCTCGTGGACGGGCCGCTGATGGTCGAATTGCTCGCGCCCGCGGTCGCCAAGAGCGCCGAGAGCAAGGGGGAGATCTTCGTGCAGACCGAGTCGGGCCGGGAGAAGCTCGGCCGGCCGGTGGCCGAAGGGGAGTTTCCGCTCGATGTGCCCGGTACGATCCGGCTCGTGCGGTATCCGGGTGATGCCGGGGGGATCCTGCCGCCGGCCGGCGTGAGCGGCGTGGTGGTCCGCGGCAACCGGTTCGCGGTCGATCCGCTCGCCGAGGGACGGTTCACGTTCCTCGTGGGCAAGGAACTCGGCCCCGTGCCGGACGAGTCGCTCGCGACGATCGAAGACGAGGCCGCCATGCGTGAGCAGCCGCTGTTGCAGGTGCGGGGCAACGACACCGTGTACGTCGGCCACCGAACCACGGGCAAGGACGGCGGCGAACGGTGGATCGTGCAGCCGGTGAAGCTCACTTCCGACGTGCTCTTCGACGTGATGGACGACCGCTACCAGGAGCCGATCCAGGGCACGTTTGTAGGCGACAGCCTTCACGTGCGGCTCATCCATCCGTCGCTCGACGTGTCCGACGACAAGGACACGGCGACCGTGCGGCTCGCCGCATCGGGAGGGGGAGAGCTGGAGCTGCCGCTCGCCGAGACGTTCGGCCACTCGGGCGTGTTCAAGGGCGTGGTGAAGCTTTCCTACCGCGATGCCCAGGGGCCCGCCGCGGCGGATGCACCGGCCGGCGACCGCGGTCTGCCGGTGGCCTACGGCGAGACGGTGAAGATCCGCTACGAGCCGCCGACGGGTGACGCCATCGAACGCTCCGTCGAGATCTTCAAGGGTGGAGACGGCCGGCTCGTGCCCTTCACGAAGCGGTTCAACGATCCGGCCATCGCCGTGCAGACGCAGTTCACGGTGGCCGAGGCCTGGTTCGAGCTGGCCAAGCGACACCGCGAACTCGGCCAGGAGAGCCTGGCCCGCCGCGAGATCGCGCAGGGCAAGAAGCTGCTGGAGGAGGCGATCCGCGACTACCCCGACACCGAGGCCCGGGCGCAGGCCGACTACCTTCTGGCCAACCTCTCCTACGAGTTCTCGAAGGAGGCGGCCAACGAGGACGTCAAGCGGCAGCACGCCCTCGATGCGGTGGCACGGTTCACCGACATCGTGTCGAGTCATCCCGACAGCGAGTATGCCCCGAAGAGCCAGTACAAGAAGGCGCTCGTGCTCGAGACCCTCGGTGACATCGACCAGGCCTGCGAGGAATACGTCAAGCTCTCCTACCGCTACCCCGACAACGAGCTCGTGGCCGAGACGATCGCCCGCCTCGGCCAGTACTTCCTCGCCAAGGGGAAGCAGCTCGACGAGGAGTCGGCCGCCCAGACCGATCCGGTCGAGAAGGAGAAGGTTGCGATCAAGGGCCGGGAGATGTTCACGACGGCCGCCGAGGTCTTCGGCCGCCTGAGCGAGCGGTTCCCCCGGCATTCGCTCGCCAATAAGACGCGGATGC
>JBIIOJ010000106.1:0-9721 GCA_044337015.1 Pirellulales bacterium | reverse complement strand
AGTCCGACCCACCAGAGGTTTTTCGAGTCGTCGGTCGTCTCGTAGTTGCGGTAGCCCCACATGTGGGTCGCGGAGTTCACGAACCACGTCACGTGGAAGACATAGATCATCCGCACGGCCATCCCCCAGACGAGCCACGAAAGCCCGACGGCCGGCCCATACCAGGCCCAGCCGAGGCCGAGCAGCGCCCCGCCGATGAGAAGATGCCAGAGGATGAACGTGTGGTGGAGGAACATGATCCCGCGATCGCGGGCGAGGTCCGGGGCCCAACGCTTCACGTGTGCCTCGATCTCCTGGGCGGAATGCTTCGGGAAAATCCAGAGCATGTGGGCCCAGAGACCTCCCTCCCGCGGCGTGTGGGGATCGCCCGGCTGGTCGCTGAAGGCGTGGTGCTTGCGATGGTTCGCGACCCACACGACGGCCGATCCCTCCCCCGACACCCCGCCGATGAAGGCGAAGAGCCATCGCACCGGCGCGTACGTGAGGAAGCTTCCGTGCGTCAGCATACGGTGGTAACCGAGACAGACGCCGAGCGACCCGGTCACCCAGCAGAGCACGAGGCAGATGGCGAGGCCCGACCATGTGAACGTGAAGGGTGCCGCAAGCGCCATCGCATGGATGCCCGCGATCCAGAGGAGCGTGGGCCAGTCGATGTCCTTGGCGAGGTCGTGGACGGCGGTGTCGACGATCCCGTCACGGCGGGGCTCGATGCCCGCCGGAGGCATGTGGTCCTGCTCGACCGCGACGATATCGACCTCGGTCGCCACGGCTCCACCTGACGGGGAACCAGCATCCTCGAACGCCTCACCGGCCAGACGTTTCTCAAGCATCGTTCCGCTACCTCTCGCTCTGATTGACGGGAAGACCTGCCGCTGGGAAACCACTTTGATGAATCTCGTCCGTTTTGCCAGCCTCGCTGCGTCAGATCGCGGTCGACTCTCGGTCAAAAATGTGTCAAATTCAGCATTGTCGAGTTTGGGAACCGGAGCTTCTGCGAAGCCATCGAGGCTAAAAATCGCCTGGAATGCGTGGACCTCTTGGAGGATGAAATCATGGTGCGCGACCGCGACATGGTGCAGACTCGGACGGGCCTTGTGGCGATCGTGGCGTTGGCGGCGAGCCTGACCCCCCCGGCGGTGGCCGAGATTCCCAAGCCCGCCGACGCGCCTAGGCCGCTCTCGCCGCAGGAGTCGCTCGCCACATTCCGCGTGCCCGCGGGGCTCAAGGTGGAGCTCGTCGCGTCCGAGCCGCTGATCCACGAGCCGTCGGGGGTCTGCTGGGATGCGAAGGGGCGGCTCTTCGTTTCGGAACTGCACGGCTACAACCTCGAGGGGCAGTTCGACATCGAGGAAGCCAACAAGACCGGCAAGCTCGACACGGAAGTGCGGCGGATCTCCGCACCACCCGAAGCCAAGGCCAAGGCGGCCGCCGCGACCTATGGCACGATCAAGCTTCTCGCCGACACCAACGGCGACGGCGTGATGGACAAGGCGACGGTGTTCGCCGACCGGCTGCCCGCCTGCTACGGGCTCTGCGCCGCCCGCGACGGCATCATCGCCGCCGCCGCCCCACAGATCATTTTTCTCGCCGACCGCGATGGCGACGGCGCAGCCGAGGTCCGCGAGGTGCTCTACGAAGGCTTCGAAGTGGGCATCTTAGAGCGGAATATCAGCCAGCCTCAGTGGGGCCACGACGACTGGATCTACGCCGGCGCAGGTTCGGGCGGCGGCCGGATCACCGGGCCGCACCTGAAGGAGCCCGTGGATCTGCCGGCAGCCGACTTCCGCTTCAAGGCCGACGGCACCGCGATCGAGCCGCTCGTGGGCCGCACGCACACATTTGGCATCACGCTCACCGACCGCGACGAGAAGATCGTGATCACCACGACCGTGGCCGGTATCCTCACGGCGCCGATTCCATCGGGAGCGCTCGCCCGCAATCCCGACTACGCGATCGGCAAGGTGGACTACCCACTGGGCAGCAACCTCGCCTTTCCCACGAGCAAGCCGCATCCCTGGCGAACCAAGCGGGCCGAGAATCCCGAGTTCGCGAAGTTCTACAAGGATCGCTACGGCATCGCCGAGTCGGCCGCGAACGGCTACTACACGTCCGCCTGCGGACCGCTCTTCTACGACGACACGGCGCTGCCAGGCCTCGCCGGCCAACTCTTCGCCTGCGAGCCATCGCAAAACCTCGTCACCCGCGGCGTGATCGGTCGCGAGAACGGCCGAATGACGCTCGCACGTCTCCCCGAGGAGGCCGAGAGCGAGTTTTTCACGTCCACCGACACCTGGTTCCACGCAATGGCGCTGGCGCACGCGCCGGACGGCGGCATGGCTGTCGTGGATTTCTACCGCGAGATCATCGAAGACTATTCCGCGATCCCGCGGTATCTGCAGCAGCAATACGGGCTCGACCACGGCAAAGACCGCGGCCGCATCTGGAAGATCGTGCCGGAGACACCGCTGCCAGTCGCATCGGCCGACATGAGCGGCCTCTCGATCGACTCGCTCGTGGCGGAACTGGCCAGCGAGCGATTCTGGCGGCGGCAGACGGCGCGGCGATTGCTTCTCGACAAGAAGGCGACGGCGGCCGCCCCCGCGATTGCGAAGCTCGTCACCGCGTCGGCCCCACGGGCTGCGGTAGTCAATGCCCTGCACACGCTCGCCGCGCTCGACACGAACGATCCCGCCGCGATCCTTCGGGCGGTAGCGCATCCCGATGCCGCGGTGCGGACGCATGCCGTGGCCGTGGCCGAGCCGCTCCTGAAACATGACCGCGGCCTCGGCGACGCGGTGCTCGCGCTTGCCGCCGATTCCGATCCCGACGTCGTTCGGCGGGTGGCGGTGGCCCTCGGTGCGGCCGATGATCCGCGGACGGTCGAAGCGCTCGCCGCGATCGCCCGCCGCTGCGGCGACGTGCCCTGGATGGATGCCGCCGTGATGTCGTCGCTCGCGGGCCGGGCCGGGAAAATGCTCGGCCTGCTGCTTGCCGATCCGGCCACGATCGGCAAGGCGGGCCCGCTCGTGGGGCCGCTGGCCACGGCCGTGGCAGCGCGGCGGCAGCCTGCCGAACTCTCGGCGGCGATCACGGCCATCGCGGCCGCGAAGGAAGGCGACCTCCGGCAGGTCGCCTGGCGGGGGCTGCGGAAGGCCTTCAATGCGGCGGCGGATGTGTGCCTCGAGCCGGCCGCGGTGGCGGCGGTGCGCACCGCTCAAGACGATGCCGATGCCGAGGTCGCTTCGGCGGCGCGGGATCTCGTCCGGCTCATGAAGATCGAGTCGCCGGAGGAACGGTCGCAGCGGATCGCAACGCTCACCGAGAGCGTGGGCGACCCCGAGGCAGATCCGAACGTGCGGCTCGCCGCCGTCGGCGAACTGGCGGCGGAGGCCGATCCGGCCGTCACGAGGAATCTCATCGCGAGCTTCGAGTCGGCGACGCCGCGGGTGCGGGAGGCGATCCTCGAAGCCTGCTTCGCCCGGGCCGATCGGCTGCCGGCGGTGGTCGATGCACTCGAGGACGGCACGCTCCCCGCCTCGGCCTGCTCGGCGCTCCATCGGGCGGCGCTCGAGCAGCATGCCGACAAGGCACTCGCGAAGCGGGCCCACGCCCAGTTTGCGAAATTGCTCGCGAACCTCGACGGTCAGATCGCCGATTATTCGCGGGCCCTCTCGAACCCGCGCGACCGGACCCACGGTGCGGCCCTCTTCAAGCAGCACTGCGGCACGTGCCACCAGGCCCACGGCGTGGGCGTGGCGGTGGGTCCGGCGCTGGCCGGTGAGGCGAAGCAGCCAGAGGAAACACTGCTCGTCTCGATCCTCGCCCCCAATGCCCAGATCACGGGCGGCTACACCACCTACACGCTCCTCACGACGGGCGGTCAGGTCTTCACGGGGCTTCTTGCGGCCGACACGGCCTCGAGCGTGACGCTCAAGCAGCAGGAGGGAAAGACGCAGACGGTGCTCCGCAAGGAGATCGACTCGCTCGTGGCGAGCCCGGTGTCGCTGATGCCCGAGTCGCTCGGCAAGGCGCTTTCGCCGCAGGACGTGGCCGACATCCTCGCCTGGCTCCGCGACCCGGAGGCGAAGTGATGACTCGATCGAGCGGGTTCGTGGCCGCGGTCGTGGTGCTCGCCATGACGGCGCGAGCCGAGCCGCTGCCCGGCCCGAGGGCGTGGCCCGATCGGATCGCTGATGTGTCGGCGGCGGAGTTTTGGAAGCAGGTCGAAGAAGACGGCCTGCTGCCGAAGCGAAAATACGAGTCGTTCTTTCGCACGCTCCCGGCTGACGCCGGCGGCGATTTGCAGGGCCGCGACGCCGCTATCGCGGTTCTCGATGCGGCCCTCGCCCTGGGCGATCTCCGCGACGGGCCGCACGTGGAACTGCTCGACTACGAGGGTACGCACGTGCTCGGCGAGCCGCAGATCCATTCCGTGCAGGCGTTTCGCAACGCGAGGTTCGACGCCTGGTTCCTGAGGTCGAAGACGTTCTCGGGCACGTGGGAACAGTGGGGGCTCGTGCAAGACAAGCGGGGCGCAACGCACGTCGCCTACTACTTCCACTATCGCGACGGCAGTCCCGCGCGGGTCAACGAACAGAGCGACTGCTACCGGTGTCATTCCAATGGGCCGCGTGGCCTTCATCCCGGTCGGGCCGACCTCGTGAGCGGGGCGGAATACATCGACGAGGTCAACGTCTATTGCGGCGAGCAGGTGCAGGTGCAGACCGACTTCGGCGGCCAGCGACCCGACTTTGGCGCGGAGTTGGCGGTGGCCGAGTGCATCGACTGCCACAGTTCGGCCGCCGACCGCGGTCCGCTCCACCGCGTGCAGGCCCACTCGATCCGGGCCATGATCACCCGCGGCCTCATGCCCCCCGACGGCACGATCTCCCGCGAGAGCGGGCTCGAGATCGAACGCTGGCTCAAGGGCGAATGACAGAGACGTTCCCCAACGCCATGCCGCCACCAACATTCCCTCCCTCGCGCGACGGGCTTCTCGGCACCCGGCGTCGCTGGCTCGCCAGCATTGCCCTCGCGGCAACGTCGGCCGCAACGCGGCGGTGCTTCGCCGCCCCCGGGGCCTCGTCCGCTGGCTCGAATCGCGGGAGTGGCGGGACCATCCCGATTACGTCGGCAATGAGGTGCTCAACGTCGGCACGCTCCTGCAATACGCGAGGGATTATCAGAGGGAGCCGCGGCTGCTTTCGAAGGCCGTGCGGGGGTCCTACCACTTCTGGCTGCTGTATTTCTTTGACGACGAGCCGATTTTGCATCCGGAGCGGGCTGTCGATTCCTGCCTCGCGACGCAGAATGCCTGCGGCGGCTTCGGGCTTGGCGTGCACACCGGCAGCGACCGGGAGAGCAGCGCCTGCGAAGACATCGACTCGATCGACCCGCTCGGCCGGCTGCCGTTCCGCGAGCCGGCCTACCGCCACGACGGCATCCGCGAGGCGCTCGCTCGCGGGGCGGAGATCGTGCTGGCGGCGCAGGCGAGCGACGGCGGATCGAAGCGGCCTTGGCGGCGTGGCACGAGCCACTACCGACGCTCGGGAGAGGGAGACGGCGGCAGCAGCGGGGTGAGCCATGCCGTCGCGGCCGTGGCCGGGACCGGACGGGCGTCACGGGGGGCGAAGGCCCACGGGATCCGTTCGATGGCGACCGTCTCGCTCGGGGCCTCGAGCACCGTCCGACCGCCGGCGGTCACAATCCCCCGGCCTGCCGCCTCCGCGGGACGGATTCTCGCTCCAGAGGCGTCGATCGCCAGCGAGCAAGCGACGCGGTCCACCTGCCGCACGCCGAGCGACGAGGGAACGGCATCGCGGCCGAGATACTCTTCGCCCGCGCGACACTGCATCACCTGCACGAACCGCTCGAGCAGTTCCTGCGAGACGACGGCGGGGGCGACGTCGATCGTCGCATTCGCCCGCACGATCCTTCCCGCGGACAGCGTTGCCGAGACGAGGTCGAACCGCGCCGGGCCCTCCATCCGCATCGGCGAGCCAAAAAAACTCGCGATCGAGTTCGCATCGAAGCGGTCGAGCGAGCCCGACGCCTCGCCACTCCATCCATCGCCCGACCACTCGGCAGCGATCGAACCAGAGCACCATCCGGCGATGCCGTCCACCGGCAGACCGATCGCCGCGACCACGCATGCCGCGGGCACCGGATCGTCCACTTTCGCTTCGATGACGAAGCGGCCCCGCTGGCCGTCGGCCGACCGAACGATCCGCACCTCGTCGCTCGTGGCGGGCTCCCGCCGGATGCGGACGGCCCTCTCGGAACCAACGGCGACGCACTCCACGCGGACTCCGGGTGCCGACTTGCGAGTCCCGTCGTCACCATCGGGCCACTGCACGCTCGCGACGTCGATGAGCCAGGCCCTCGGATGCCGCGCGGGCTCCGTGAGCCAGTTCCTCGCGAGCCGGCCGATCGCCGCACAGGCCTCGCCCGTCGCATGGAACTCCGGGAGACGGATGCGAACCTCGCCTGGGGTCGTCTCGACTTCGACGACGTCGAAGCTTGCCGCGGCCGACCCGTCGTCGGCCCCGATCTTGCAGTTCGAGAGCCTCACACATCCGGGCCGCACGTGGTCGACCCTTTCGCAGCGGACCGCAAGACCGATCTCCCTCCCCCACGCTGCGGCCGCGGCGTCGTGGTGAACACCGCTTTTCCAGTAGGCGGCCCAGGCCGCGAGCACAGCGCATGGCACGAGGCAGACGAGCACGAACGCCGTCCTTGCCGACCTCACCCGCGACTCCGACCGTTCGACGAACATCCCTGTTCGGCCTCCCGATATGATGGTTCCCGCCGCCTCCTATCTCGCCTCCGCGAGGGAGTGCCCCGTTATCTCGCCTCCGCGAGGGAATGATAGAGGGCGTAGCGGGCCCGCATCTCCTCGACGCTGTCGCCGCCGAACTTGTCGACGAGCGCCGCGGCCACCTCGAACGCGACGACGTTCTCGACGATCACGCTCGCAGCGCTCACCGCACAGACGTCGCTCCGCTCGTAGGCGGCCTCTTCCGGCTGCTTCGTCCGGAGGTTCACCGAGTCCAGCGGCTTACGGAGCGTGCTGATCGGCTTCATCGCGGCGCGGACGACGAGCGGCTGGCCATTGGTCATGCCCGCCTCGAGGCCGCCGGCGTTGTTGGTCGGCCGCGTGAAGCCGAGGGCGGGGCCGGCCCGCTTCGAGGCGTCGAACTGGATCGGGTCGTGCACCTGCGAGCCGCGCCGCCTGGCCGCCTCGAAGCCGAGGCCGATCTCGACCCCCTTGATCGCCTGCACGGCCATGACGGCCTGCGCGATCCGGCCATCGAGCTTGCGGTCCCACTGGGCGTGGGTGCCGAGACCGATCGGAAGCCCGTCCACTCGTGTTTCGACGATGCCGCCGAGCGTGTCACCCTCCTTGCCGACCCTGTCGATGAGGGCCTCGACCTCCTTGTCGCGATCGGGATGGAGCGAGTAAACGGAGCTCGAGTCGCGGATCGTGCGAAGTTCACCGATCGCACCATCGCGGTCGCCGAGCACCATGTCGCCGAGCTCACGCACCCATCCGGCCACCTCGATGCCGAAGAGCGAGAGGAGCTGTTTCGCAAGAGCCCCCGCGGCGACCCGTGCGGCCGTCTCGCGGGCGCTCGCCCGCTCGAGCACCGCGCGGATGCCTCCGAGATGCTTGATCGACCCGGGTAGGTCGGCGTGGCCGGGACGCGGGCGGTCGACGTCGTCGAGCCGCTCGAGCTTGGCATCCCGATTCACCACCTGCAGGGCAAGCGGGCTTCCAAGCGTGACGCCCTTCCAGAGCCCGGAGAGAAACGTCACGGCGTCGGTCTCGATCCGCTGGCGGCCTCCGCGGCCGTATCCCCCCTGGCGGCGCACGAGTTCCAGGTCGATCGCCGAAGCGTCGACAGCGAGGCCGGCGGGGAATCCGTCCACCAAGGCAACGAGCGCGGGGCCGTGTGACTCGCCGGCGGTCCAGTATCGAAGCATCGTGCGGCAGCAACCTGGGGTGCGAACCGCCCGATTCTAATTCGGTTTTTACGCCGCCCCTAGGCCAGTTCGCCGGGGCGGCCGCTGCCCGGAAGAAGCCGCAGGGAGGGCTGCATTCCAGTTCGTGCCGTACATCGCGGCCCGCCGGCCGCGAGGCGACGGCCACGGTCTTCCGGCCGCCGGCCACGGCCGTGCTACGGCTTGGACCAGTAGTCGACGACGCAGACCTTCTCGAGATGCGGCCCGACGATCGACACGAACTCCTTGTGGGCCGGGTGCGGGAGATAGGCGTCGCGATCGGCCTCGCTGGCGAACGACACGAGGAAGCAGTGCGTGAACCCCTGGGCCTTCCCCTCGGGCGAGACATCCGTGCCCCACTCGAACTCCTTGATCGCGGGAATCTTCGCCGGCAGACCGCGAAACCCGGCGACGATCCGCTCGACGTCGGCGGGCGTCGAGGTCTCCTTGAATTTGAAGAGGACGACGTGGCGCAGCACCTTCTGCATCGCGGGCGTGGCGGTGGTATCGGCGGCGAACGTGAATGAATAGGTCGTCATGGCGGCGACGCCAACGAGAAGAAGCGGCAGGAATCGCATGGGTGAAACGCCTCCGGGGTGCGGAATCGATCGGGAACGTCGACCTCACTATGACACAATCCGCCACCATGCCACACTGGATCGCTTCCAGTCAGGTGCCGTCATGGATTCACCCGATCTCGACGCCGCGTATCGTGCCACGTCCTACCTGGTCGCGATGCCCGACGGAGGTCGCGTGGTGGTCCGGTGCGGCGAGCGGTCCGAACCGCTCGAGCGGTTCCTCGCCGAGGCCGGCGTGGACCACTGGGCCTTTCTCACCGCCTGTAATCCCCGATCGACGCGGCTTGGCGACGCGGAGAACGCCCTCCGCATGACGCGGCTCGACGCGGCTCTCCGCGACCGCGGACGTGAGTGGCTCGCGGGCGAAGGGCAGGGGGATGCAGGAGACTGGCCGCCGGAGCCGAGCCGGCTCGTGCTCGGCATCGAGGAAGCCGACGCGATCGCCATCGGCCGCCTCTTCGAGCAGAACGCGATCGTGGCAGGGTCGCGAGGCAGGGCCGCGAGGCTCGTCTGGATCGCGTGAGCCCCCATGGCCGAAAGCCCCGGGGAAAGCGGGGTATTTGACCGGCCGCGAAGAATGGGAGTGAGGAAGGCTTCCGCGTGGATGGATTGCCATGGCACCAGAAAAACTCGCAAAGGATTCGGGGGGGACAACGCCGGTGAACCGCATCGCCTCGGCGACGGCTGCGGTCCGCGGTCTGTCTTCAGTCTCGTCCGTCGGTTCCTCCGCGTCCCCCGGAAAGGTCCGCTGGCATGAGTGGTTCCCGGGGCTCGACAACGACGACATGACCATGCGGGAGGTGCTTGCCACGCTGCCGGCGGCGCCGCCCGGGGCGATCCCCTGGATCGTGCGGCTCTTCGAGAACCCGACGGGCTGGCTACGGCTCCACGGCGCCGTCGATCTCGCACACCACGACATGATCCACGTGCTCCTCGGCCGCGGCCTGCTCGGCCAGGACGAAGCGTTCGTGATCGGCTTCACGATGGGGAGCACGAAGGCCGTCTCCTGGCCGGAGGAGCGGTGGTTCAAGTTCGCCGCCTCGCACCTCTACCCCGAGCCCTACCGGATGCCGCAGAAGATCCTCGCCGCCTACGATCTCGGGCTCGAGGCGGGCCGCGAGATGGGGGTGAGGAACGTGCAT
>JBIIOJ010000387.1:0-2802 GCA_044337015.1 Pirellulales bacterium | reverse complement strand
CCTATACGCAGTACCGCGCGGTCTATTCGACGAAGATGGTCGCGGTGCAGCCGGGTGCTGCCGGAACCGCCATCGCACCGTCCGCGACCTATGCGCCAGCCGTGACCACCCCCCCGGCCGCCGCAGCCGTAAGCCCGTTCGCGGCGCCGGTGCAGCAACCGGCCGGCTGGGCAGCCGCAGGCTCCGACGTGCCGCCGACGCTCGTGCCCCAGCAGGGAACGGTGACCCAGCCGATCGCCCCGCAGCAGTCGTTCCAGCAGCAGATCATCCCGCAGAGCGGTACGCTGACGCCGGGCCAGACCTACGCCCAGCCGATCCCGAGCCAGTCCGGAGCGACGCTGCAGCAGCCGATGCTGTCGCCGACCGCGCCGCCGCAACTCTCCCCGGCGCCGGGACCGCAGACCTCGACCAGTCCCAGCCAGTCGCTGCGGCCGATTCCCGAGCCCGCGCCAAGTTCGGCGTCCGCACCGTCCCAGGGAGGTTCCACGACACAGCAGCCGACGCAGGGCCTGCAGCCCGCGCCCAGCCAGCGTCCGACGACGCTCCAGCCGTCGCCCGCGCCCTCCAACACGCAGGGCCTCATGCCCGTCGTCCCCGGCAACGGTCCGAACACTGCCACTGGCGCCTTCCCCCGCCTCCTCGAGCCGACGGGCCACACCACTCGCAGCCCGGCCGCGGCTAGCTACCCGACCGCCGCGCTCCCCAGCCGGCTCCAGTAACCGCAGGACCGAACCCGCACGCAGGCCGCGCGATCGGGATAGAATGCCCGACCGTGACGAATCCCGAGATCGCCGCCGTCTTCGAACGGGTCGCCGACCTGCTTGAGTTTCAGGGTGAGAATCCCTTTCGGGTGCGGGCCTATCGCCAGGCGGCGAGGCGGATCGACGGGATGGTGGAATCGCTCGCGTCGATCCGACAGGATCCGAAGCAGAAGCTGACCGACCTCGAGGGAATCGGTGCCGACCTCGCGTCGAAGATCGTGACGCTTCTGGACACCGGCGGCCTGCCGCTGCTCGACGAGCTCGCCTCGGCGGTACCTGCGGCCGCCTTCGCGATCATGCGGGTGCCGGGGCTCGGCCCCAAGAAGGCGAAGCTGCTCGTGGAAGGCCTGGGGATCGATTCACTCGACGCGCTCGAGGCGGCCTGCCGCGAGGGGCGGGTTCGGGACATCAAGGGGTTCGGCGAGAAGACCGAGGCAGCGATCCTCGAGAACATCGCGTTCGCGAAGAGCCCCGAGCACGAGCGGCTGCTCTGGTGCGACGCGGAGACGATCGCCGACGCCGCGATCGCCCACCTGAAGGCCGACCCGGGCTGCCGGAAGATCGAGCCGGCGGGGAGCCTGCGTCGGGGCCGACAGACGGTCGGCGATCTCGACATCGTCGTGGTGGCCGACGAAGCCTTGGCGATCATGGACCGACTCGCCGCCTGGGAGGGGACGACTGCGGTTCTCCTCCGCGGGGAGACGAAGATGAGCGTTCGCGGGCCGCAGGGCGTCCAGATCGATCTGCGTGTCGTGCCCCCGGGCTCTTTCGGGGCTGCCCTCCAGTACTTCACCGGGTCGAAGGAGCACAACGTCCAGCTGCGTTCGCGGGCACGTGACCGCGGGCTCACGATGAACGAGTACGGCGTGTTCGAGCTCGACAAGAACGGGGAGCCCCGCCGCTCGCCCGTGGCTGGCGACACCGAGGAAGGCGTCTACGAGGCGGTGGGGCTTCCCTGGATCCCGCCGGAACTCCGTGAAGGCCGCGGCGAGATCGCGATCGCTGAGCGGGGCGAGCTTCCGGATCTCGTCTCCGCCCGCGACATCCGCGGCGACCTCCACATGCACACGACGGCGACGGACGGCGAGAACACGCTCGCGGAGATGGCCCGCGCGGCGATCGAACGCGGGCTCTCCTACATCGCGATCACGGATCACGGCAAGCGGGTGACGATGGCCGGCGGGCTCGACCGCAAGCGGCTCCTGGCCCAATGGGACCAGATCGACCGTTTCAACGAGTCGCTGCAGACCGCCGCGTGCGCCGACGGCTGCAAGCACCCGAAGCTCGTCGTGCTCAAGGGGATCGAGGTCGACATGCTCGAGAAGGGCGGCCTCGATCTTCCCGACGAGGTGCTCGCGCGGGCCGACTGGGTCGTGGCGAGCCTACACTACGGGCAGAACCAGCCCCGTGACCAGATCACGGCGAGGATCCTCGAGGCGATCGAGAATCCGCACGTGAGCGTCATCGGTCATCCGACGGGCCGGCTCATCAACCGCAGGCCTGCCTACGACGTCGACATCGAACGGGTGATCGACGCAGCGGCCCGCACCGGCACGTTCCTCGAGATCAACGCCAACCCGATCAGGCTCGACCTTGACGACGTCCACGCGGCCGCCGCGCGGCTCGCGGGCGTGAAGATCGTGATCTCCACCGACGCTCACTCCACCCGCGGCTTCGACGTGCTCCGCTACGGCGTCTTGCAGGCCCGCCGCGCGGGCCTCACGGCCGACGACGTCGCCAACACGCGGACCCTCGCCGGCCTCCGCAAGCTCCTCGCCGCGGCCCCGAAGCGAAAGTCCTCAACGAAAGCGTGAAGTCCAACGTGCTGGGTTCGGGGCTGCCCGCATGCCGCTCGCCGGACGCTCGTGTGGTCCGGCGAGGGGTCAGTATGAGTTCGCCCGCTGACACGCTCGCGATCCTCACACCGATCCCTCCGCCTCGCCCTATCTTGCGGCAAGTGAAAGCGAGGGAGGGGTTGTCCGTGTCCCCGAGACGGCGTAGCTGACCAGCGCAGCCAGGATGGCGGAGCGCCAGTCAGCTC
>JBIIOJ010000105.1:0-9743 GCA_044337015.1 Pirellulales bacterium | reverse complement strand
CCGTCGCCGGCCGGTAGCTGCCGAAAAGATAGTGGCCAAGCGACAGGCAGCCGAGCCCCCAGGCAAGCGCACCTGCCGCGTAGCTCGACACGATCGTGAGCACGTGAATCGTGAGCCAGAAGTTGTCACGGAGCACCGGCTGAAGCGGGCTGAACTGCTTGCCTGGAATCGGGAAGAACCATGCGATGAAGGTGCCGGCGAAGGCGACGGCCGTGACGACGAGGCCGAACGAACGCCTCGCATAGGCCTGCGAGATCCACTCGCTGACATCAGTAGACCGCAGGCTGCGCGGAACGGTCGCAAGCGACCCGACGGCGGCGAGTGCCACCCGCGGTAGGTACCAGACCGACGGCACAAGCACGCACAGCCCGACGAGCCAGACGACGAGGTTATTGGCATTGGGCATCCAGGAATCGACGTCGGTTTGCGGCGTCAGCCGCAGGATCGTCCGCCCGCCGGCCGCGTAGGGGGCCATCGCGAGCACCCAGACCACGCCCGCACCGATCGCGAGCCTTGGCAGGATCATCGACCAGTGGGTCGTGAGCCTCCATGCCTCGCCGACCCCCTTCGACACGATCGGTGAAAGCAGGAACCAAAGGCCGAGCAGCGAGAGAAAAAACGGAACGTAAATCACGGTCTCGTACATGTTCGTCACCGGCGCCCAGCCCGTGATCGCGATCCGGGCGGCGAAGGCCTTCGCCGTCCAGAGGATCTCCGCGAGCAGGAACGCCGTGCCGAGCCAGAACATCGGCTTCGTCGCCCGACCGAAGGCGAGGGCGAACGACGCGAGACCTGCGAGTGCGAGCACCCATGACATGCGGAAGGGATCGCCGCTGTTGTAGGCCACCTCGCGGTCGGTGCTGCCGGCTCGCGGATAGGCCGTCCAACGAATCAGGTCTGCATCGAGCCGATCGACCGGGAGACGCCGCCGCTCGGGCTCAACAGCCTCGCCCACCGCCCGAAGTTTCTCGGCCAGACGCGACGAGGCCGAGGCGACGTCGCCCGGCGGAACCGCCGTGACGGCCTCCTTCAATGAGGCGAACGCCTCGCGGACATCCGCGACGAGAGTGGCAGGATATCCGCCGAGTAGTTCCGGCGGAGCGTCAAGGAGCGTTGCAAGCGCGAGCCAGGCGGGCATGTCCTCGTCGGCATTTCGCTCCGTCTCGAGCGCCTCGGCGTGGAGGGCCGGCACGACGAGCAGCGCATCGCCGTTGTCGTAGAGCGACTCGGCAAGAACGAGCAGCCGTTCCTCGAGCCGAGCCAGCATCCGCCCCGCAGTGGCCGCCCCGGCCGACTCCCGCGCGGCCGCGACCGCGGAACGCGTCTTCACGACCGCGGCGGACGCCTCGGCCGTTGGAAAACGGGTCGACTCGCCGACGGCGGCGAGGATGTCGGTGAAGCCCGCGCGGATCGCGTCGGCTTCCCCACTCCCCACCGCACCGGCGATCCGCCGCTCGGTCGACTGCCACGACGCGATGGCCGACTCGAGCAGCCGCGTGAAACGCGAGCGGCCCATCTCCGGGTCTTCGGCCCGGAAGGAGAGCTGGCGGAACGTGACGAACGCCTGCCAGAGTTGGTCCACCTTCGCGTCGGCTCCCTCGAGTCGAAACGCCTCTCCCTTGGCTCGCGCCTCCCGGCGACGGTCGTCGATATCGACGAGCCGCTCGCGAAACGCCTTCGAATCCGCAACGTCGGAAGGGGAAGCATGCTTCAGCCGCTTCCGCCCTTCCGGTCCATCCTCGAAAACCGGTAGGTCCAGGAGCCGGCGAACCTCCTCGTGCTCCGCGATAAGAAATGGCACGTCCTCCCAGGCGTCGGAGCGGCAGAGCCAGTCGAGCAGCAGGGCCGCGGCATCCCACTTGCGGGCGGGACCGTCGGCCTTTCCTGCCATCGGTAGCTTCGGCGACTGGGAGTTCGTGATCGTCTCCACCTTCCGCCGGGCGAAGGTGTCGAGCGGCATCACGCGGCCGTCGTCGAGCACAGGAAGCCGCCGCCAGGAGGCGAGGTCGTCGGCCCGGACGCCGCCGCAGGCGAGGCCCGCGAACGCGAGGCACACCAGCAATAGCCTTGCGGCGTGAAAACGTGCTTTGCGGTTGGTCATCATGCGGCTCCCTGCACGGCCCGCTTCTTCGGCGCGAAGAAGTAAGCCTTCATGTAGAACATCGTAAAGATGCCGGCGACGATGAGCGCGCTGCCGGCGTACTTGACCCCGCGGCCTGGGTCGTAGTTCACGGTGAGGACCGAGGCCTCGATCGCGTCGGGCGGATCGTCCGATCGTTCGGTCCCAGGTCGTCTGGTCCCGAGGTCCTTGACGAACCGTTCGTAGAGCGGATCGCCCGGCAGCCAGGGCCCCATGAAGCTCTCCTGGAAGAGCCGGTAGGAGCGGCCGGTCGACGGGTCGCTGAAGTCCACAGGCGCGTTCATCGTGATCGTCACCGGCCTCGCGGTGAGAGGCTTCCGCGAGTCGCCCAGAAAGTCGACCACGCTCGAGAAGTGTGACGCCTGGCTCGTGCCGGGGTCGAGCCTCCGCTCGAAGTTGTCGAGCCGGACGTCGAAGCCGATGTCGATCGAATCGGGCTCCATCGTGATGGCGGCGATCCGTCGCGTACCGGCGACCTCGCGTCGCTCCGTGGGCCCGGGCGTCTCTTGAATCGGCTGGATCGGCAGGCCGGCCAGCCAGAATTCCTCGGTCGTGCCGTCCACCGAAAGCCGCAGTTTCGCCGCGCGTCGCTTCGCCGACGGGGGCTTCGCCTTGTCGAAGGGCACGGGCAGCGTAACCACCTCCATCGTGTCGGCGGGTAGGAATCGATCGACCCGAAGCTCGAGCTTCCCCATCGGCATCTCGAAGGCGGGCACCGGGCTGCCGTCGGACGGCAGCGGGCCTGCTGTCACGGTCGGGAACTGCCACTTGCGGTAGGCGAGCGTCCGGTCGTGGGCCTGGATGACGTCGATCCGGCTCCGGGCCTTCCCCTGCATTCGCTCGGAGGCATCAGCCGGCCCGGGGTCCACCCAAAGGCTTCCGTGAACACCCGCACGCCGCGCGGGCATGTTCACCTCCGGAAGGTCGGCCGCGAGCACCATCTCCTCGGGCTTGGAGCCGTTGCTGTCGGCGGTGGGGCGGATCGCGAGCCGCACGACCGCCAGCTTCGGCTCGTGGTCGCGGAAATCGACCGAGAGCCCCGTGCCCGGCAGCTCGACCGTCTTTTTCGTCTCGAGCTCGTCGACCGTGAAGCGGTGCACGGTTTTCTTCGTCGGTCCGTCTGTCTTCGTCAGGCCATCGTGCACGAGCACGATCTGCCCCTTGCCACCGAATCCGACAGTGTCATCCGGCACTGCGGCGAGGAACGCCTCCGTCTCGGCCTTCGACCCCGACTTCCAGAACACGACCGTGCCCCCGCCGACCCGCTGCCGGTGACGCACGTCGCCGCCGCCGAGCGGATTCGGCTGCCAGGAAAGGTCCACGGGCATCCACACGCCCCGCCCGCCGCCCGGGCCGAAGCTGTCGCTGCCGATCCTGAGCTTCACGCTCGGCGCAAGCGCCGCCGTGGAGTCGGCGTAGAAGTCGAGCACCTCCAGCCGGACGCCGTCGGCGTCGTGAATCACCCCGCGGTCTCTCGGGGCCAAGCCCCAGGGGATGAACGACCGCTTCGAACCGTAATCGTCCCAGTTGAACGGTCCCGAACGGAATTCAATCGGGCCGATCATTTCCGCCCCGCCGGTCGCCTCGCCGTCGGCCCCTCGGCGACGGACCTCCAGATGGAAAGAGTGGGAATCCTCGTAGGCTCGCCGGCCGGAATCCCCTTCCAAAAGCGGAATCTGCGCGTCGATGCCCCCACGCTGCGACAGGAGGCATCCGGCGAGCAAAACGAGCAGCCCGATATGCGTGATGACGAAGCCGGTCTGGTGCCGCTTCCACGGGTAGCGGATCGCCGCTGCACAGAAGACGCTCACGGCGAGCAGGGCGTTCAAGAGCGTGAACCACCAGGTGTTCCAGACACCGAACTTCACCGCCTCCGTCCCGTAAGCGCTCTCGACGAACGTGCCGAGTCCGAGCACGATCGCCAGGAGCGAGATGAGCACCACCGCGAACCGCAGCGACGCGAAGAACTCGTAGAGCCGGAGCGTGAGCCGGATCCAGACGGGCTGATCTGGGGTGGAGAGACGGGGTCGGGCCATTCGGTCGGGATGGGACTCTGGCGGGGCTGCCGTTCGCGGGCTTCCCTTCCAGTATAGGCCGAAGCCCCGGGTCGCCGACCGCCGCTTCACGCCCCGCCGAAGATCACTTCAATCCGAAGCTCGTCGTCAGGGAATCGAGGATCGGCGTCGAAAACGCCGCACCGCGGACGCTGCCGATGGACCGCACGAGGTCGAAGCAGATGAACCCCCCCGCGAGCAAGAGGAGGGAGCACGACACGAGCCCGCAGATCTGCAGTGCGCTGAAGCTCGTGCCCGCGAACGTCTCGGCCGGAAACTGCATGCCAGAGGTGGCGACCTGCATCGAGGAATCGTCGGAGGAACTCGAGTCACCTCCACCCATCGCCGCGCCGAAGAAGCTCGAGTCGCCCGACTCGGAATCGGTGGCGATGACGACCGAGGCGCTTTCGTCGTCGCCGCCGACCGCGCCGAGTTCGAAGGCATCGCCGGCGAGCATCGTGCCCCCCTCGACGTCGCCGCCGTCATCGCCGACGGCGCCCAGGTCGATTCCCGAGCCCCCTGCGACGACGGAGCCGGCGCTCGACAGGTCGATCCCCGAAAGCTGGATGCCGGAGAGTTGCACGTCGTCGTCTTCGAGCGACAGTCCGCTCTCGCCGGCGACTGAGAGCCCCGTGCCATCGGCGACTCCCGTCACGCCCGCGATGCCGGAGACTCCGAGACCAGATCCGATGACGCCCGAGCCAAGGCCGGACAGGGGTGCCGATCCCCCACCCGTCGCGCCGCTCCCGGTCTTCGAACCGCTCCCCGTCGCGGCCGCCGAGCCGAGCGCGAGGGAGTCTCCGAGAATGTCTTCGCTGATGGCGATACCGGATACGTTCGAGATGCCCGGCAGTGATGCCGCGGCGACCGAAATGTTGCTCGCGTCGATCTCGCCGCCTCGGAGCACCGTCTCGGACACGATCTTCGACACCGCCGGACCTGGGTCGTCGAAGATCGAGGCACCGTCGCCTATTGAACCGTCGCCTATTGAGTTGTCGCCGATGCCGGTGTCGCCCAGATCGAGCCCGTCGAGTTCGAGCCCGGATGCGGGCTTGGAGACCGAACTCTTCATGTCGAAGTCGAGCGAGAGGCCGCTCGAAGCATCGCTCGACTCGCCGCTGCTCTGCGCATACCGGACGACGTCGTCGTAGCGGAACTTCATCGTCCCGCCATCCCGCATGGGGAAGAGCTTCTTCCGATCGACGAGACGGTTGATCTCATCCGGCTCGACACCGAGTTGCATCGCCGTCTCCTCGACGGTCAGAAATCGTCCGGCCACGAGATCTCTCCGCTAGTTTTCAGCTTTTCAGCCTGGCCAAAAATGATCCCGCCCTGTGAAACGATCGGCCGGCAGGCCCGACGTCGACCGCCCAGATCGCGGTTTTGTCGATTATACCGGCAGGGCTGCCGTCATGGCCGGGGCGGCGGCGAGGATTCGATCAACTTCCGCAGGGCGGAGGGGGTCGGTTCCTGGGCATTGAACTCGCCCACGAGCAGGTCCCAGCGAATCGAACGGGCGCTTTTGAGGGTCATCGTCCCGGTCGCGGAATCGACGTGGTAGACCGCGGCGGTCCGCTCGTTCGGGTCGACCACGACGAGCATCTGGCGATCGTCAGCGATGGGGGTCATCGTGACCCACAAGGCCGCCCCCGGGCCGCCACCGGCCTGCCCGATCGACGGCGGGGCAGCGGAAGCGACCGGACCAGCGGACCGGCCGAAGACAGCCAGCATCGCAAAGGCGAGCATGAGAACGGGCAAGGCAATGCGTCGACGCATGCGTGGACGGTAGAAACGTCCGGCCGCCGGGACAAGCCCGTTGGTCAGCGATAGCAGGCTGCCTATCCTGCCCGCTTTGCCTTGCCTCATTCCCAGATCGGCATTTCGCCGTCGTTGGGCTTTCGATTCAATCGCCTGGGCAAGGTCTGCCGATCGTGATGACGGTAGTGCTTGTACTGCGAGCATGCCGCCCTGCCCGACAAACCGCTGGAGGATCTACGCGTGTCACGCGTCAACGCCCTGGCCGCCTTCATCATCCGCTCGCCGCTGCTGTGGGGTGGCGCCCTGTTCGCCTGCTTCTTCGCCCTCGTGCAGTCGGGCGCGATCTCTGATCCGCTCGTGGTTCGCTACCTCGCCGGCCACTGGGTCGAGTACGTCGAGGTGGCGATGTTCTGCGTGGGGATGGCGGCGCTCGGCATCAAGGCGATCGATCTGGCCGCGCAGCGGGCCGGGCTCGGCGGCGATCCGCTCGGCGACATCCCGACCGGAGGGCAGCTGCCGGCCGAGGCGGAGGGGCTCATCGAGGAGGTCCGCGACACCGGGTCGTATTTCTCCTCGCGGCTGCGGGGGGCCCTCGACCTCGTGCTGCGGACCGGGTCGGCCGACGACCTCGAGGATCACCTCAAGTACCTCTCCGATCTCGACGCGGCGAAAGCCGCTCAGAGCTACGGGCTCGTGCGGTTCGTCATCTGGGCGATCCCGATCATGGGCTTTCTCGGCACGGTCATCGGCATCACCGTCGCGATTGCGAGCCTCTCGCCGACCCAGATGGAGAATATCTCGGGGGTCGTGGCCGGCCTTGGTACGGCGTTCGACACGACCGCCACGGCGCTAGCGCTGTCGATGGTGCTCATGTTCCTCCAGTTCATGATCGATCGTTTTGAGCAGGGCCTGCTCTCGGCCGTCGACTCTGCCGCCTGGCGGGCGCTCGCGGGGCGGTTCCAGTCGACCGCGGGCGGCGATGCCGCGGCCACGGCCGTGGCACGCCTCGGTGAGACGCTCGTCCGGGGCACGGCCAAGCTTGTCGAGTCGCAGTCGCAGGCATGGCAGGCCCTCGAGGCGGAGGCGAAGGCCAGGCTCGAGGCGATGCTCGTCGACGCTGAAAACCGCCTCGCGAGCTCGATGAAGGGAGCGATCGAGGCCGCTGTGAGTGGCTGGACCGACCGGCTCGTGGAGGCCCACGACCGTCTCGTCGCGACGCGGGAGGACCGCCTCGCCGCAGTTGGAGACTCGCTCGCGAAAGCGGTCGAGGTCTTCGGCCGGCAGCAGACGGCGCTTGCCACGCAGGGTGAACTGCTTTCCCAGGTCGTAGACGCGACCCGCGACCTCGCCGGGCTCGAGCGGGTGCTCCAGGCCAACCTCGAGACCGTGACGGCCAGCGGCAGGTTCGAGGAGACGCTCGCCACGCTCACCGCCGCCGTGCATCTTCTTGCCGCCCGTGCCGGCCACGTCACCGCCGAGAGCGGCCGGGTGACTCTCTCCGGCCGTAGCTCCGGAAAGGCCGCATGAGCCGACCACGCGGTCCGAGCGGACCGGGCATCTCGTTGTTTCCGTTCCTCGCGGTGCTCCTGTGCACCATGGGGGCGCTGCTCGTCGTGCTCGTGATCTTCAGCCGGTCGTCGGCGGAAGTCGCGTCGCAGGCCGGTGAGGCCGCCACGGCCGAGCTCGAGGCGGCCCGCGCGGCGCTCCTGGCGAGGCTCGAGGAACTCGAGCGGAAGAAGCGGCACGTCTCCGAGCAGCTCTCGCAGGCGAGGCTACGCCTGGCCGGCATCGAGGAGCATGCCCGCGGACTGCAGGACGAGATGAAGTCTATTCAGGCGTCGCTCGCCTCGCTCGTCGGGAAAAAAGGAGAACCGGTCGATGCGGCATACGACGCGGAACTCGCCACACGGCTCGCGAAGGCGAGGGAGTCGCTCGAACTGGCGAAGGCGGAGGCTGGCACGAAGCCGCCCGCGTACGCCGTCGTGCCCTACGAGGGGGCCAGCGGCACGCGACGGCGGCCTCTCTACATCGAGTGCTGCGGCGACGGCGTGTTCCTGCAGCCGGAGGGCATCCGCCTGAAGCCGTCCGATTTCGAGGGCCCGCCGGGCCCCGGCAACCCGCTCGCCAGCGCTCTCCGCGCCGCCCGCGAGCACCTCGCATCGCGTCCCGATGCCTCCGGCACGACCGAGGCCCAGCCCTACCCGCTGCTCTTGGTCCGTCCCTCCGGCGTCATGGCCTACTATGCAGCCCGCGAGTCGATCGGCTCCTGGGGAAGTGACTTCGGCTACCAGCTCGTCGATGAGGATTGGCAACTGGCCTTCCCTCCCGCCGACCCGACGCTCGCAGACGTGCAGACGAGGGCGATCGACGAAGCCCGTGCCCGTCTGCAGTGGCTCGCGGAGGTTCGGCCCAAGCGGCCGGCCAAGCCGGCGACGAAATACCGCGCGTCAACGACCCGCGGCGGCGTCGTGTCGACCGAGGGGCCGAGCGTGCTCGGCGACCAGTCGCGGTTCGACTGGAATGACGCGGACGCCGACCGGGCGGGCCGGGGAGACCCGATCGGACGCCCAGGGGGCGGTTCTTCCGGCCTCATCGGCGGCACGGGAGGCCGCGGCGTCGCCGGCGGAAGCGGCGGTTCCGGTGGGAGTGGATTCGCGACCGGCACGGCCCCCATGGATCGGTCGCAGTCGGAGTCGCTCGTTGTCGGCGGCGGTTCCGGAGGTTTCGGCTCGGGCTCGGGGAGCGACCCGCTCGGTGGTGCGGAGGGACGGCTCGGCCGAAGCACGGGAGCACTTGGGTCGTCGAACGGTCAGGTTGGTCCGGGAGGGTCGCCGAAGGGCACCGGCTTGCAGGGCGGTGCTGGAGGAGATGGCGGCGAGTCCATGTCCACTGGCGGCGGCGGGACGACCGGCGGAGCGGGCGGACTCGCTGCAGCGGGATCGGTGGCGGGCCGCGACTCCGGATCGTCGAACGGCACTGCAAGCCAGTCGGCCGGCGGCGACACCGGTGGCAGTTCGTCGGCCGCTGGCTCCGCCGGTCAGGCCGGGGGCACGTCCGCGGGAGTGTCGATGCCGGGAATGCTCCAGCCGCAGGGCGGGCAGCAGGGCGGCGCGTCGGGGGCCGCGGCGTCGGTCTCGCTTGCGAACACCCGCGGCAGCAATTGGGCAAGCCTCGCCTCCCGCGACAGGCCGATCCCCCTCAGCCGGCCGATACAGATCGAATGCGCCGCCGACGAGTTCCGGATCTACGACGACGCCAACCGCCGGGTCGTGAAGCGGATCCCGATCGACGGCGCGACGGCGACGGCCATCGACCCGCTCGTGAAGGCGATCCACGACCGGGTAGCCACCTGGGGCATCGCCGGTGACCGGATGTTCTGGAAGCCGCAGCTGTTTCTCTCCGAAACGCCCGACGGCGGCTTCCGCCGCGGAGATTTGGAGCGGCTCATGGCCGACAGCGGCATCGACACGTTCCACCGCGGATCGACGGTCGCGCCCCTGCCGGCCGTCGCCGACTCCCCGGCGACACGCGCTGCGGGAAACACACCATGAAGCGGCCCATCCATACCGAGATCGCGACCGAGGGGCAGGACTCGTTCCTGGACGTCGTCACGAACATCGTCGGCATCCTCATCATCCTCGTGATGGTGGTCGGAGCGAGGGTCCGCCACGTCGTGTTGTCGTCGAAGCCGGAGGGAACGCCGGCCACCGCCGCGCTGGCCGCGGAGGTGACTTCGCTCGGGCAGACGGCGCTCGCCTCCGAACGCGACATCGAGGCGATCGAGCGGGAGG
>JBIIOJ010000386.1:0-2828 GCA_044337015.1 Pirellulales bacterium | reverse complement strand
CGAGCGGCTGCCCGGGCGGCGCCCCCACGAACTCGCCCGGCCTGACGTTCACCTGGAGCACCCTGCCGCTCACGAGCGAACGCACGGTCAGCCGGTCGATGTCGATCTCGGTCTTCGCCACCTCCGCCTCCGCCTGCAAAATCTGGGCGCGGGTCACGTCGCGGTCGTACTCCCAAGAGCCCGCCTCGAGCAGCTTCAAGTCGGCCTGCGTCTTTTCGAGGGCCGCCTGCGCCGCGACGACCGCCTCCCGCTTCTCGATCAATTCCTGCTCGGTGGTGACCTTTTTCGTGAACGTGTCCTCCGACCGCTTGAGCGCGTCGGCGGTGGCGGCCAGCTTCGCCTTCGCCTCGTTCACCTGTGCCACCAGGACGGGGATTTTTTCCTTTCTCGGCTCGGCCTCCAGACGCAGCAGCTCGTTGCGCGACATCGACACGGCCGCCCGTTTCACGGCGAGCTGCCCGCGCAGCTCGCGATCGTCGAGCCGAAACAGCGGCGTGCCCGGCTCGACGGCGTCTCCCACCTTCACGAGCACCTCCACGACGACGCCCGCCAGCGCCGAACCGGCCGCGATGTTTTCCGTCTGTGCCTCGACCACTCCAGAGGCCGCGAGCGTGTCGCTGAACGGGCTCCTCGCCGGCTCGATCGGCGGCGGCGGATTTCGCGAGATGATCTGCGTGCTCCATACGAACCAGCCGGCAAAGCCGAGGAAAGCGAGGCCCGCGATCGGGAGGACCACCTGCGTGAAAAAATCCCCCCAACTCCGTCGCCGCTCGATGATCCGCGCGTCGGCCTTCATGCAACCTCCGCGGCATGCGGCCCTGCGGAGACCGACTCGATCCGTCCGTCCTCCATCGACGCGATCCGGTCGGCGAACGCGTAGACGCGGGAATCGTGCGTCACCACGATCACGGCCCGATCGGGCTGCACGGCGATCCGCTCGATCAATTCCATCGTGATCCTTCCGTTCTCGGCGTCGAGGGCGCTCGTCGGCTCGTCACAGACCAACAGCCGTGGCTCGTGCACGAGCGCCCGCGCAATAGCGACCCGCTGCTGCTGCCCACCCGAAAGCTCGCTCGGGAGGCTCGTGAGCTTGTCGCCCAGGCCGAGTTCGTCGAGCACCCCGGCCGCCCGTTCGACCGCCCGTGACCGCCTCCACCCCGCGATGAGCAGCGGTACGGCCGCGTTCTCGGCGACCGTGAGCGCCGGCAGGAGGTTGTAGGCTTGGAACACGAACCCGACGTTGTCGCGACGGAAACGGACCTTCCGGCCGTTGCCCATGGCCACGAGATCCTGCCCGAGGACGACCACCTCGCCGTCGGAGGGTTCGAGCGTGCCTGCCACGATCGACACGAGCGTCGTCTTCCCGCAGCCGCTCGGTCCCACGAGCATGAGCAGCTCCCCGTAAGGCACCTCGAGATCCACGCCCCGCAGCGCGAACGTGGCCGATTCGCCCGTGCCGAACCGCTTCGTGACGCCGCGCACGCGAACGGCGATTTCCTTCCCGCTGTCGAAACTCGGATCGATGCCAGTCACCGGTTCATCCTCGGAACACGATCGCCGGATCGACGACGAGCGCCTTTCTCACCGACAAGAGGCTCGCGAGCAGCACGATCACGAACACTGCGACCGCGGTGATCACGAGCACCTGCCACGGCATGAAGAACGACAGCCGCGACAGGTTCCGGGAAGCATACCCGAACAGGGCCGCGAGGCCGACGCCGACGCCGTAGCCCACGACTCCCACCTGCAGCCCCTGGAAGAGGACCATGAGGAGGATCGTCGAGTTGCTCGTGCCCATCGCCTTGAGCGCCCCGAACTGCCGGATGTTCTCGACGGTGAAGAGGTAGAATGTCTGGCCGGCGATGGCCGTGCCGACGAGGAAGCCGAGCAGTACGGTGATCCCGAAGTTGACCGGGATGCCCGTCTTCCGCAGGTAGTAGAGGATCGTCTTCCAGGTGAACTGGCTCTTCGTGAGCGCCAAAAGTCCCGTCTGCGACCGGATCCGCCCGCAAACCTCCTCAGGCGGCACGTCGGGCTTCGGCTGCGCGAGGATGAACGAGAGCACTTTCCGCTCGGGCGGCGCGAACCGGACCGCCTGACTGTAGCGAGTGTAGACGATCGGGAAGCTCTGAAACGTCCGGCTCGCCTTCGTGATGCCGACGACCACGGCCCGGTGGTCGTTCATCTCGAACACCCGTCCGAGCCGGAATGGCTCGCCGGGCCAGATCCGCTTGTAGCCGGCGTCGTCGATGATCACCGCGTCGGGCGTCCGCAGCGCCGCGATCGAGCCCATGAAGACCTGCGCCGGCGCCCCGACGAGCGTCGCGTCGTCGATGCCGATGAGGATCATCTGCTCGTAGGTCCCCTCCTCGAGCCTCGCCCGGACGATCCCCTTGTAGAACCGGACGGCCCAATCGACGCCCGGGACTCCCTTGACCCGGAAGAGCTCCGTGTCGGCCAGCGGCTTGATGTCGTCGACGAACTGGACGTTGCCGTCCATGACCCAGATCTCGGGCCCCTCGACGTCGCGAATCTGGCTGATCGTCAGCGACATGAGGCCGCAGAAGATCGACGACTGCTGCGCGATCAACAGCGCCGCGAACACCACCCCGAACACGATGCCGAGGTACTTCACGCGATTCCCGACGAGCATCTTCCAGGCGATCCAGAGCATGCCGAAAGTGTACCGCACTGCCAACGCAAGCCACCCCGCCCGAGAGCCCCATCCCCACCCTGGAAGCCCGAGGCGCGAGCCGAAAGGGGAGTTGAGTCAGCCCTTCGAGTGGATGCCCGGTCATGAAACGCTCTTGAACGACGCCGCATTGCCG
>JBIIOJ010000385.1:0-2839 GCA_044337015.1 Pirellulales bacterium | reverse complement strand
AGGATCGGTACCGCACGAATCTCGGCGATCGAACGGAGCGACTCGGCATGCGCCGGCGTTGCCGCAAGCAACGCTGCGAGCGCCACGAGCGCCACACCCAACGCGCGACCTCTGCATGCTGCGTCCATGAATTGCAGTGTAATGCACGTCCCCGGGCTTCCGCCCAGGGCTTCTCGTTCAGCGGCTAGAAGCCCCCGGCGGAAGCCGGTGGGACTCCGCGCCCCACTCCACTAGATGGCCGCTATATGGCCGCCCCTCGCTCACCGCCTCGCCCATATCCTGCTTTCGCAGGATGGCCGCGACGATACCGGGGGGCTTAGGCTCATGGATTCAACGGAGGCTTCACCTATGATCCGAACTGTTTTTTTGGCCGCCTGCCTGCTGGCCGCGGCCGCCTGCCTCTGTGCCGCCGACGCCGCGCGGCCGGATGGCGTCCTCGGCCAATGGTCGTTCACCGAAGGTGCGGCCGGCTGGACGCCGGTCAACAACGCCACCGTCTCCGATGTCGCCCGCCGACCCGGCGGCAAGAGCCTCGTCGTCCGGCAGACGAGCGACGCCGAGGCCGATAGCGCCTGGCTGAGCCCGGTCATGAAGAATCCCAGCGCGGCCGTGCGCATCGGGCTCTGGGCCGCCGACAACTACGACACGCAGAAAGACTTTTCCTATGCGGCCGCGTTCGAGATCGTGCCCTGCGATGAGTCCGGCAAGCTGACGACCAGCGGCGGCGACTGGACCTGGGTGCCGTGGGAAGACAAGCGACAGATCCCGCAGTTTCGCCACACGATGACCCGCGAGGGACTGCAGTGGCAGTATTACGAGGCGGTGAAGCGGCCCGGCGCCGAGTTTTTCCGCGTGAGGCTCTGCTGGCCGAAGGCGCTCAGCCGCGGCGAATGCTATTTCACCGACGTGAGCGTCGCCCTCGCCGGCGATGGCGCGGCTGAAACCACCGCGGCTGCGGCACCGGCGGCGGCCGACGCGAAGGCCGCCAAACAGGCCGGCCCCGGCGGCCGGCACGCATTCGAAATCAGCACGGCCGCCAACGGCAATCTCTTTTTTGCCGACGATCCGCTGCGGTTCGAGTTTCTCCTCTATGCCACCGACGGCCAGCCGGTGGGCCCGCTCGCAAACCCCGTCGTCGAATACGAGATCACCGACTACGAGCACTTCCGCGTGGCGTCGGGCACGCTGCCGTTCTCCGGCGCCGCCCCCGTGACAGCGAAGCAGATCGCCGCCAAGCGCGGGCAAAACCTCCGGCTCTCAGGCGTCATTCCGGATGCCGCGGCGAAGGAGGTGGGCCGCGAGTTTTTCCTGGAGGCGCGGCTCGTCGATGGCGGCAAGCTCGTGGCGACCGACACGGTCACGTATGGCGTCGTGAAGCCACGGCCGATCGCGGCGGGCGACTACGCGAAGTGCCGATTCATCCAGTTTGCGGAAGGGGGCGGCTTCCGCGACTCCGAATCAAAGCACGAGGAGCAGGGGCTGATCCACAAGATGGGCACGTCGCTCGTGCACAACTGGGATTACAACGGCTGGCGAAAGGCGCAGCCGACGAAGGGCGGGCCGATCACGATTCCGCCCGGGCCCGACTTTCCGAAGATGGTCTATTGCCCGAACCTCGAGCAGGTCCGCGGCCGCACGCCAGGCCACCCCTGGGGCGACGTCACGAAGAACGCCCCCGACTGGGCCGTGATCGACGATCCTTTCCACAAGGGCTGCAAGGGCTTCGACATCGACGGCTACGTCGAATACATCGTCGCCTACGTGCGGGCCAACCGAAACCGGATCGTGCAGGTGGTGCCGTCGGGGCTCGAACGCTTCATCGACGCCCGCACGATCGAACTGCATCGCAAGGCATATGCGGCGATCAAGAAGGAGTTTCCCGATCTGCCGGTGGGCATGATGACCTGGGGCGTGAACGCGAGCGAGGAGGCGGTGAACCAGATCCTCGCTGAGAAGTTCTACGATATCGCCGACTTCTTCGACACCCACGTCTACCTGCCCTCCGTCGACTGGACGGCCTCCGACCGGCTGCGGGCCGAACTCAAGAAGCGCGGCATCGACCGGCGGCTGATCTCGACGGAATTTGCCCGCGTCGGCGGCACCGACCAGCTGCAGAGCAGCCGCGACATGATCTGCTCGATGCTCGACGCCCATGCCCACGGCATGGATCGCGTCACCTACTTCCTCATGTATGTCAACGAAATGCCCGAGGCAGCGCGGCGGGAGGCCGTGCTCCGCGGCGAGTTTCCCGGCGACGGCTTTCAGTGGATGCAGTATGTCGATCGCCCGCGGGTGTCGGACGCGATCCACGACAACAACTGGGGCCGCGGCGCGTATGGCTCCGACGTGCGGGGCGCGTCGCTCATGCCAATGCTCAAGACACTTGCCTACTACAACTTCGTGCAGGCCGTGGAGTGCGCCGACTTCAAGGCCGTCTTTCATCCCGACCCGCGGACGATCTGCTACGTCTACGCCCGCGACGGGAAGACGATCTGCTGCCTCTATCAGAAGGAGGCGGGCCCGCCTGCGACGCTCCTTCTGAAGACGGCCGTGCCCTACACGATGCAGGATTTTTTCGGCCGCAGCGACCGGGTCGCGCCCGCAGGAAGCTCGCTCGTCGTGGCCACACCCGACCCGCTCGTGCTGCTCTTCGAGGGGGAGGTGCCGCAGTTGCACGACGCGAAGACTGCGTCGGCCGCGCTCGGGCCCACCGACGGCGGCCTCGCGCTCTCGACCATCGCCCGCGGCACGACGGGCAAGCCGGTGCTGACCGTGCCGCCGCTCTCGTCTGCCGCGGTCAACGCCCGGATCACCGCCACCGTCGACGGCACCTGGCCGA
>JBIIOJ010000384.1:0-2846 GCA_044337015.1 Pirellulales bacterium | reverse complement strand
CGAGGTTGGGATGGTCCTTCGCCAGCCGCGCGGCCACCTCCGCCATCGCCTGCCGACAGACGGCAAGCGCCGGCGGCGGCATGCCCGGCTTCTCGAACCGCAGGATCGGAGAGGCGAGGATCACGGGCTTCGTCGGGTGGGCGGCGAGGATCGTCTTCATGAAAGCCTCCAGCCGCTCGGGGTAGCCCTTGTCCCAGATCGCGTTGGTGCCGATGTGGAGCGAGAGGACGTCGAAGTCGTCGCGGGCGGCGATGTCGGCCGCCATCGCGGGCTCGGCCTTGCCATGGCCGCCGATGCCGAGGTTCACAGCCGCGAGGCCGAGCTTCCGGGCCACGAGATCGACCCAGGTCATCGTCGGCACCGAGACGTTGGCCCCCTGCGTGATCGAGTCGCCGTGGACGAGCCACCGCTTGCCGAGGGCATTCGGCAGCTGGCGGTAGTCGTAGGGGGCGAACCGCTCTTCGAGCTTCGCGTCGGCGTTCACCCGCACTCGGAGAATCTCCAGTTCGCAGTGGGTGGGGAACACGAGTCGCACGACGTCGGTCTCCGGCAGCGGGCCCCAGAACGTGCAGGTGAACGTCTGCGGCTCGCGGTTGCCGGGCACGAAAGCCACTATGGGCAACTGCTTGTGCGGCCCGCGGAACCACTCGGCCGTGATGCCGAAGCCGTCGTCGAACCGGCAGCGGGCCGTGACCTCGATCACGCGGATCGTGCCCTTGAGCTGCAGTTCGATACCCGTCGCGAGCCGGGCGATCGGCCGCATCTGGTTGCCGAGCGCATCGAGCGATTGCCGCGTGAACCTTAGCGGGATCACGCCCTCGGGCGTTTTCTCGAGGTCGGCCGCGTTGACGAACGTGACGGCGTCGAGATCCACGTCGCGGAGCGGGAGAGCCGGGTCGGCGGCCGGGGCGGCGGCGCACCAGAGGAAAGGAAGCACGAGCATGGAGCCGCAGAGTGGTACTCTGCGGAATGCGGTTTCCGTGCCGCGACGGTTTGCAGACTGCCAGTCTGCACCTACAGGGAGCGTGGTCACGTCGATCATTCCAGTTCCACGAGGCCCCAGCCGTTGGGGTGCATGCGGCTCTCGGTCGGGATGTCGTTGTTGACGTTCACCTCGGGCGTGCGGTCGCTCCACATGGCGCGGGTGGCGTTCCGCGTGCCCCCCTCGTTGCCGCCGATCGTGCCGGCGTCGAGGAGGAACTTGCCCCCCTGCCCCGGCTTCACGGCCGTCGCCGCCCAGGGGATCGCCACTTCCACGACGTAGCCGCCGGGGACGGCCCGGTAGTGCATCGGCAGGTCGTTCCACTCCGCGATCTCGTCGAAGTCCTCGCGGCCCGCCGAGGGGGTCTCAAAGAAGGCGGCGAGCGGCTTCTCCTTGGCCTCGATCTTCGGGCGATACCTGGTCGCCACGACCTTGCCGTCCTTCGTGCGGGCAATCACCACCCGCAGGTCGCCCGGCTCCATCGGATGGCGGTTGTTCGCCCCCACCTTCCGCTCGTCGAGCTTGGGTGTGAGGCAGATCTCGAGGCCGCTGCCGCTCTTGAAGAGCTGGCGGAAGTCGGTCGGCGTGTTCAAGAACGGCACCGCCGACTTCACTTCGAACCGGACATAGAGGTTCTTGTCGTCATAGCCGAACTGCACGCGCGAGCCCTGCGAGGCGTCGTCGCCGATCGGCATCGCGGCCACGCCCTGCCACTCCGCGTCGCTGGAGTCGGCGGCGGCCTTCGTGAGCCGCGGCAGGAGCGCCGTCTTCCGGCCGCCGGCATACTTCGCCTGGAGCGCGAGCCCGGCCATCCGGTTCTGCTCGGCGTTCTTCTCGGCCTGGGCGAGCAGCGCGGCATCGACCGTGATCTTCACGGTCGCGCGGCCGATCGAGTCGAGGCCGGTCAGCTCCCAGATCCGGCAGTCGGCGTCGCCGCCGGTGAAGTAGGTCTTCCCGTTCTTCGGGTGCTTGAAGATGTTACCGTTGAAGTTCTCGGTCAGCACCATTGTGTGGTCCATCGTGTAGGCCGACCGCTGGTCCTGGCCGAGGGCGTCCACGAACAGGCCGTCCTGCTTGTCGAGCAGGTAGTACTGGCCGTAGTAGCTCGTTACCGGCAGAAGGTCAGGGTGCTGGGTGGACGACATCCGGAAGGCCGCCGCGACGAAGCCCGGCGTGTAGGAAGAACTCGTCCAGGCGAAGCCCGGATGGACGTTCGCATACCGCCACCGCTCCTTGCCGTCGGGGCCGTACTTCACGATCCTTGCGCCGGAGCCCTGGGCCCGCTCGCCGCGGCCGAGCAGGCCGCCGGAGAGCATCGCATAGCACGAGCCGTCGTCGTCGGCGCAGTTGCCGTTGAACGCGCCCCCATCGTCCTCGTGCACCACGACCTTTGGCTTGTCGGCGTAGCGAAGCTCGCCTTTGGGGCCGAAGCCGACGAAGTCGAGCCGGATGATGTCGAATGGCTGGTTTCGCTTGCCGGGGGCGGTGGGCTCGAGCCAAGTGTCGCCGACGTACGACCAGAAGTTCAGGTGCCGGTCGATGCCTGTCTGGCGGCCGGTCGAGATGCGACCGATCGCCGGTCCCTTCTCCTCGGCCTGCACCTTACCGTCGTTGTTGGCGTCGAGCCAGTCGGCCGCCATCCGCGGCACCCAGGTTCCGCCGACCTCCTCGTAGAGCGTGATCCCGCCGAACGCCATGTCGCCGTTGACGAGCATGAACTTGCGGCCGTCGCGGGCCACGACCGTGCCGCCGGAGTGGTATCCGGATTCCTGCAGTTCGACGCCCTCCTCCTTGCGGGTCGACAGGATCCTGCCGTCGGGCCGCCAGGTGGCCGCTTCGTAATCGACGACGTAGCGGGAGTTGA
>JBIIOJ010000104.1:0-9934 GCA_044337015.1 Pirellulales bacterium | reverse complement strand
TCGGGCATCCATGCCCTCCGCTCACTCGGACCTGACTGGCGCTTCGGCCTCCGGCCTGCGCTGGTCAGCTACGCCGTCTCGGGCACACGGGCAGCCCCGAACCGGTCAAACGTGGTGCTCAATGGGTCAGAGAGCCACTCTGATGCTGAACGCCTTCGGGGGAGCGTGGTCGAGCGGGTGGGGAAAATTGAGGAGCATCAGGCGTATCCTCGCCGTAGCGACGATGCGTCCGCTGCCCCGGCGGCAATGCGGCCTCCTTCAAGAAACCTGCCTCTCGGTCGGCCCTGATTTCGCCTTGCGGCTTTGCCGGCAGACCTCCTAAAGTCCCGCCGTCGAGGTGATGGCATGGTGGCGTTGCAGAAAGGCCTGTGCAGGGCTCCGTTCATGGGCCTGTTTGTGGCCGTCTTCGTGATCGCGTTCTTCGGGGCGGCGGCGCGCGCCGAGGAGCCGCTCGTCGTTGCGGCCGTGAAGCCGACCTCTTGGACGGCCCCCGATCTCCAGGCCGACGGCGGGCAGGTGATGCAGACCTACGACATCTCGCCATTCGTGGAGCAGGCCGGGCCGGGCAGCCAGAAGCTGGTCGTCGACTGGGTCCTCCAGGACACCGGCTACCCCGCCTGGCACGGCACGCAGCTCGCCGCGATCGCGGCCGACGAGAAGGCGCTGCGGTGCTTCCATGTGCCTGCGATGCAGGAGCGGGTGGCGGATGTGGTCACCCGGTTCACGACCGACGCGGCCTCGCCGCACCGCTTCAGCGTTCGCGTGATCGGCATGGGCGGGCCCGCCTGGCGGGGAACGGCGGTTTCGATGCTCAAGCCGATTCCCACCGCCACGCCGGGCGTGCAGGCGTGGATGCTCTCGCGGGAGGAGCTCGCGATGTTTCTGGCCCGGGTCGGCGGGCGGTCCGACTACCGGGAGCTTCCGACCGGCGCCGTGCTCGCGGCCAACGGCCAGCCCGCGGCGATCAGCGGCGGCCGCAAGCGGCCCTACATCCAGGACGTGTCGATCCGGCCGGAAGTCTGGCCGGGGTGGCAGACGCTCCAGGCCGAGGCCGACGAGGGGCTCTCGCTCGACGTCCATCCCCTCCTCTCGAAGGATGGTGATTCGGTCGAGGCGGTCGTTCGCTGCCGGATCGACCAGATCGAGCGCATGGCGCCGGTCGTGATCGGCTCCCCGACGCCGGATCGCTCGCGGGTGCAGATCGAGGTTCCGCAGCTCTCGAGCATCCGCGTTGGCGAGCGGTTCCGCTGGCCGAGCACGCACGCCCTCGTCGTGGGGCTCGGGCTCGTTCCCTGGCCCGTGCCGGAGCCCGGGGCCGGCCAAGGGCCTACGCTCTTCGCCGGCGACGCGGCCCGCCGGGACGTCGTCGTCATCGTGGAGCCGCGGCTGGCGGCCCGCCGGTAAGGCGATGGTTCGCTATACTCCGCCGGTCAAACGGACCTCCCACGAGCACACAGGAAAGGGATTCATGGCTGCAGGGCTCCGCCGCGTCGTCGTCACGGGGATGGGAATCGTGAGCCCCGCGGGGCTCACGCTCGACGACCTGTGGGCGAAGCTGTCGGGCGGCGACTCCTGTGTCGGCCCGATCTCGCTCTTCGACGCGGGAGGAATTCCCGTGAAGCACGCCGCCGAGGCTCGGGCCTTCACCGGCGACATCGCCGACTTCGGCCGGCTCCAGCCGGACCAGAAAAAGGCGATCCGCAAGGGGCTGAAGGTGATGTGCCGCGAGAGCCAGATGGCCGTCGCCGCCGCCCAGCGGGCGATCGACGAAAGCGGCATCGCGGGCGGCGAGGCGTCGTCGGTCGAGCCGGAGCGGTTCGGCTGCGTCTTCGGCTCCGACTACATGATGACGCTGCCCGAGGACTTCATCGCGAGCGTCGCGGCCTGTCGGGGCCCTGGTGGTGATTTCGAGTTCGATGCCTGGGCCCAGAAGGGCATGCCGCTGCTCAATCCGCTCTGGCTGCTCAAGTACCTCCCGAACATGCCGGCGAGCCACATCGCCATCTACAACGACCTCCGCGGCCCGAGCAACTCCATCACGATGCGGGAGGCGAGCGGTCACCTTGCGATCAGCGAGGCGGTGATGACGATCCAGCGGGGAGCCGCCGACGTCATGCTCGCCGGCTCGACCGGCACGCGGGTTCATCCGATGAAGACCGTGCACGCGCTCATGAACGAGCAGGTGGCCGTCGGCGACGACGACCCGGCCCGCTGGAGCCGCCCCTTCGACCGCGATCGCCGTGGCATGGTGCTCGGCGAGGGGGCCGGGGTGCTCGTGCTCGAGGAACTCAGCCGCGCTGTGAAACGCGGTGCGAAGATTCACGGGGAGATCGTCGGCCATGCGGCCAGCCAGGCATCCAGCCGCCGGCAGACTGCCGCACGCGGCATCGGCGACACGGCGAAGGCGATCGGCAACGTCGTCCGCGGTGCGTTTGCCGGTTCCGGAATCCGTTTCGATCAGGTCGGCCACGTGCACGCCCACGGCCTCGGCACGGTCTGCGGGGATCGCGAGGAGGCATCGGCGCTCGCTGCGGTGTTCGGCGAGAGCCTTGGGCGGGTGCCCACGGTCGCCGCGAAGTCGAGTTTCGGCAACCTCGGCGCGGCTGGTGGCGTGGTGGAGTGCATCGCGAGCATGCTCGCCATGGCCCGAGGGCAACTCTTCCCGCTGCGAAATTACGAGCACGCCGATCCCGAATGCCCCATCCTTGCCGCACGCGGCGGAGAGGCCGCCGGCTCGAGCTTCCTCTCCTCCTCCGTGACGCCGCAGGGGCAGGCGGGGGCGGTTCTGATCCGGGCCTATTCGGGCTAGTTTTTCCGGGGATTCGGGGGCCTTCCGCCGCCGTCGACAACCCCCCGCCGGTTGACAGTTTCGTGGCGCAGGCGTACCTTTTGGCCTGTTCACTGGATCGGTGATTCTGCTGGTGGTCGTCTGCTGGTGGCCTCCCCCGGGAGACTGCTTGTCTGCTCGTGCCGGTCGGTCGCTTGGCTGTTGGCGGCGGGCTGCGGAAAGATTTCAGGCGTCTCAGTTCATGCGTCCCCGGTTCCGGGACGCCGGGCGCCCATGGCGTGAGTGGCCTTCGCGGCCGCCCATTATCCGCAACGCCCGGCGTTGCAGGTGGAGGCGGCCGCAACGCCCGGCGTTGCCAGGTGGAGGCTGGTTGCCAGGTGGAGGTTGGCCGTGCCGCGAGGCACTGCCGATGGGTGATGGCTGGTTGGACGGGGTCATAGAGAGCGTCATTGAGAGAGAGCGAGCGAGCCTGACATGAAGCCTGAAGAAATTCTGAGGATCGTCGACGCCATCCATCGCGACAAGAACATCGACAAGGAGTTGGTGTTCCAGGCGATCGAAGCGGCGCTCGTCACCGCGCTCTCCCGCCAGTACGGGGAGGATGCGAGCGTCACGATCACGATCGACCGTGCGGACGGCACGCTCAGCGGAGAGCACGACGGCGTGGCGATCGACCCGCAAGAGCTCTCCGGACGCATCGGCGCACAGACCGCGAAGCAGGTCATCATCCAGAAGATCCGCGAGGCGGAGCGGGATGCGATCCACGACGAGTTCGAGGACCAGATCGGGCAAATGCTCTCCGGCGTCGTCACGCGGTTCGAGGGTGCGGCGGCGACCGTGGCGCTTGGCGCCACCGAGGCGATCCTGCCACGCAGCGAGCAGATCCCCGGCGAGGTGTACCATCCCAACGAGCGGATCAGGGCGACCATCTTCGAGGTCCGCAAGGTCGGCAGCCGCGTCAAGATCATCCTCTCGCGGATCCGCCCGCAGCTCGTGCAGCGACTCTTCGAGCAGGAGATCCCGGAGATCGCCGACGGCGTCATCGAGATTCGCGCGATCGCCCGCGAGCCCGGCTACCGCAGCAAGGTCGCGGTGATCAGCTCCGACTCGCGGGTCGACTGCGTCGGCGCGTGCGTCGGTGTCCGAGGCAATCGGATCAAAAACATCGTCGAGGAGCTTGGCGGCGAGCGGATCGACATCGTGCGGTGGAGCGAAGACCTCCAGGTGCTCGTCCCAAATTGTCTCCAGCCGGCGGAGGTCGACGAGGTGATCCTCTGCCAGATGCTCGGCCGCGGGATCGTGCTCGTCCGCGAGGACCAGCTCTCGCTCGCGATCGGACGACGTGGCCAGAATGTTCGGCTTGCCAGCAAGCTGTGCGGGTGGGACATCGAGATCATGACCCGCGAGGAGCTCGATCAGCAGATCGACCGCGCCGTCGAGGGCTTCTCGTCGATTGAAGGTCTCGAGTCCTCGGTCGCGGAGCGTCTCGTCGGCGAGGGCTTCCTCTCCTACGACGACCTCTCGGTCATCGAGCCGGAAGATCTCATGGAGATGGGCGGCATCTCACGGGAGGTGGTTGACCAGATCGTGGCCGAGGCGGAGCGTCGCGCGACGCTCGCGGAGGCGGCCGCCGCCGACCAGAGGCGTCGACAGCGGGAGCAGGAGCGGATCGAGGCGGCGACGGCCGCCGCCGACGCGGAGGACGCTGCCGTCGCGGCCCAGGGGGGATCCGCCGCGGTTTCAGCGGACTCGCCGGCCTCTCCCCAGGATTCGCCTGCCGCCAGCCAATGATTTAATCCACAGAAGAACGACCAAGGTCCGCCGAAAGAACGAGAGCCGAGAGAACCAGTGGCGATCAGGATTTACAGCCTCGCGAAGGAAATGAAGATCGACAGCAAGGAGCTGGTCGATCTCTGCACGCGCGCCGGTATCCTCGACAAGGGTTCCGCGCTCGCGAGCCTCACGGACGAGGAGGTCGTGAAGCTGCGGGAGTTCATCGCCGGCAAGTCGCGGCCTGCTGCCGCCGGAAAGCCGCCGGTGCGGCCCGCGGCTGCGACCGCTCCCTCCGCGACGGTGAAGCCGGCCGAAGGGGCTTCGCAGGCTCTCCGCCGCGAGGACTACATCGCCCCGGCCGGTGTCGCCAGCCGTCCGAAGCCATCCGAGCCGAAGCCCCAGGTCTCGCCGCTGCAGGCCAAGATGTCGCAGCGTGGTGGCCAGGCTGAGCAGCCGGTCCTGCAGCAGCCGCCTTCGGGAGCCGCCGCCGGAATACCGCAGAGGCCCGCACCGGCTCCCGCCGCCGGGAAGCCCGGTTCGGGCGGTTCCGCTGAGCCGCCGCGGCCAAGGCCGCAGGTCGCCAAGCCTGCGCCGAGGCCCGCGTTCAAGTTCGCCCCGATGCCAGTGACGCGTCCCACCGTGGACCGCCGCAGCGACGAGCCCGCCCCGCAGAAGCCCGACGTGAAGCTGCCGATCGAGGCGATCCGCAGCGCGAAGGCCGGCGGCGCAAAGCCGCTCGCGGAGCACATGCGGAAGCACGAGCAGCGGCAGACGGAGGCTCGCGCCCGGACGGGCTCCGGCGGCCCGCGGGGCCTCGAGCCGGGGCCGATTCCTCCGCCGCTGGAGCTCGGTGGCAGGATCCGTCGGGTGCCATCCAAAGGTGGTGGCGGCCCGCAGTCGGACGACCTGCTCGGGGGACGTGACAGCCGGCAATTGGCACGGAAACGTTCCGGTGAGTCGAGGGGCATTCCGGGCGACGACGAGTACGGTTCCCGGCGTCGACGTCCTCGGCAGCGCAGGGGCTCGAGCGTCTCGACGGCCGCCCCGAGAAAGTCGTCCGCCGCCATCCAGGTACCCTGCACCGTCCGGGCGTTCTCCGAGGCGATCGGTCTCGCCGCCGGCGAGGTGCTCAAGAAGCTCCTGGGCTTCGGGCTGGAGCAGATGCCGAGCATGTCGACCATGCTCGACCGGGACACGGTCGAACTGCTCGCCGCGGAGTTGGGCGTCGAGCTCAACGTCAAGACGGTTGAGGACCTCGAAAAGGAGCTGCTCACCGGCTTCGATGCCATCGACGAGGACCCGGCCCTGCGGGTTCCCCGGGCCCCGGTCGTGACGTTCCTGGGACACGTCGATCACGGCAAGACGTCGCTTCTCGACAGGATCCTCGGCATCGACGTCGCCGCCCGCGAGTCGGGTGGCATCACGCAGCACATGCGGGCGTACGGCATCCGCCGCAACGACCGAACGATCACCTTCGTCGACACGCCGGGCCACGAGGCCTTTACGCAGATGCGTGCCCGCGGCGCCAACGTGACCGACTGCGCCGTGATCGTGATCGCGGCGGACGATGGCATCATGCCGCAGACGGAGGAGGCGATCAGCCACGCGAAGGCGGCGGGCGTGCCGATTGTGGTCTGCATCAACAAGATCGACCTGCCCGGCGTGGACGTGCAGCGGATCTACCAGCAGCTCGCCGCGAACGAACTGTTGCCAACCGAGTGGGGCGGCGAGATCGAGGTGGTGAAGACGAGCGCCGTGACCGGCGAGGGCATCGACCACCTGCTCGACACGCTCCTCACGATCGCGGAACTGCACGACCTGCGGGCGAACCCCGAGCGGGCCGCGGCCGGAGTCTGCCTCGATGCCTCGATCCACGAGGGCCGCGGTGTGGTGGCCTGCCTTCTCGTCCAGAAGGGGATGCTCCGCGTCGGCGACGCGGTCGTCTGCGGCGAGGGTAGCGGCCACGTCAAGTCGATGACCGACACGCTCAAGAAGAAGGCCGTGAAGGAGGCTGGTCCGTCGCAGCCGGTGTTCGTGAGCGGCTTCGATGTGCCGCCGGTGCCTGGCGAACGCTTCCACGTCGTGGAGTCGATCGCGAGGGCCCGCGAGGTCGCCGTGCAGCGGAGCGGCATCCGCCGCCAGAGCAATCTCTCGAGCCAGCCGGTGCACGTGACGCTCGAGAACCTCTTCGACAGGCTCGGCAGCGATAAGGCGCCCACGCTCAACCTCATCCTGCGGGCCGATGTCCGCGGTTCGATCGAGGCGATCCTCAAGGAGCTCGGCAAGCTCGAGCATCCCGAGGTGAAGATTCGCGTGCTGCAGGCGACGGTCGGAGGCATCACCGAGGCCGACGTGGCGCTCGCCGACGCCTCGGATGCCGTGATCATCGGGTTCAACGTGGTGCCCGACGAGCGGGCCAGGGCGCTGGCCGACGCGCAGGGCGTTCAGGTCCGCCGCTACGAGATCATCTACCAGGTGACCGACGATCTGAAGAACGCCCTCGAGGGCATGCTCGCTCCCGAGCGGCGGGAGGCGGAGCTGGGCAGGGCCGTTGTGCAACGGACGTTCTCGATCAGCCGCATCGGCGTCATCGCAGGGTGCCGCGTGATCGCCGGCATCATCGCGAGGAATGGCCGCCTGCGGATAATCCGCGACAACAGAATCCTCGGCGACTACGCCATCGAATCCCTCAAGCGGGAGAAGGACGACGCCCGCGAGGTGCGGGACGGGCTCGAGTGCGGCATCAAGCTCGCGGGTTTCAACGACATCAAGGAGGGTGACATCCTCGAGTGCTACCGCATCGAGGAGGTCGCGAGGACGCTCTCGTGAGTTCGCGTCGGCTGCTGAAAGCCGCCGAGGCGGTCCGGGAGGTGGTGAGCATGGCGATCCTGACGAGCGTCCGCGACCCCCGCGTGAAGGACGTGACCGTCACCCGCGTCGAGATGGCGCCCGACATGAAGTCGGCGACCGTGCACGTCTCCGTGATGGGCGGTTCGGCGAAGCAGCAGCTTGCTCTCCGCGGTCTCGCCAGTTCCGCCGGCTTCCTGCAGTCGAGGATCGCCGACCGCATCGAGACGCGATACACGCCTCGGCTGCAGTTCAAGCTCGACGAAGGCGTTCATCACTCGATCGAGATGGCCCGCATGCTCGCGGAGCTGCTCCCCGGCGAGGCGGGTGACCATGCCGCGGATGACCATGCCGCGGATGACGGCGAAGAGACCGATCAGAAGAACTAACACCCCGCAGGACGTCGTATGACAAACACTCAACGCCAACAGTTGATCGCCAAGATGCACAAGGTGCTCAAGCAGCACTACAAGCCGATCGTCCCCAACGTTGGCCGCCCGATCCTCGAGCAGGTGCTCTTTGCGTGCTGCCTCGAGGATGCCCACTACGCCACCGCCGAGAGGGTCTTCGCGAAGCTCGGCGAGGGTTTCTTCGACCTCAACGAGATCCGAGTGACGACCGTCGCTGAACTCGCGGAAACACTCGCCGATCTGCCTAATCCGGCCGGGGCCGGCTTGGCTCTGCGGAGGGTTCTGCAGAGCGTCTTCGAGTCGTCGTACAGCTTTTCACTCGAGCACGCGAAGAAGCACTCGCTCGCCCACGGGCTGAAGACGCTCGACCAACTGCATGGCGTTCCGCCGTTCGTGGTGGCGTTCGTCGCCTCGACGGCCCTCGGCGGTCATGTCGTTCCGCTCGACCGCGGGGCGCTGTCGGTGCTGTTGCTGGTGGGGGCGATCTCGAAGGAGGAATACGACTCCGGAAAGGTGCCGTGGCTCGAACGGGCCGTCGCGAAGAAGGCGGGCCTCGAGTTCTCCTCCCTGCTCCACCAGTTCGGCGCCGACATCGTCGCCAACCTGCACGGGACGAACGTGCGGAAGATCCTGCTCGCGATCGACGCCTCGGCGAAGGATCGGCTGCCCAAGCGAGGCGAGCCGCTGCCCCCGCGGAACCCGCCGCCTCCACCGGCCGGTCGCGAGGGAAAGCGGGCGGCCGAGGCGGCGGAGGAGCATCGGCCGGCGGGGCCGCAGGCCGCCGCCCGGCCCGCTGGCAAGACTCCGGTTCCTCCGACCGGCCCCAGCTCGCGGGCCGCCGGCAAGTCTGGCAAGCCCGGGCCGAAGCCGTTCGTCGTCAAGCCGAACGTCGGCAAACCGATCACCATCAAGCCCGAACTCGCCCGCCCGGCGGCGAAGCCGGAGCCGGCCAAGCCGGCGGCGAAGTCGAAGCCCCGGCCCGGGAAATCCCGCCCTTCCGACGCCAAGTTGAAGCCTGCCGACGGCAGCGCGGGCGGGTCGTCGAAGCGGCATGCCTCGAAGGGCGCGGCGAAGCCGTCGGGAAAGTCCGGCTCGGGCAAGGCGACCGGCGGAAAATCCGGCGGCAAGGGACACTCGCTGGAACTCGCGAAGAAGAAGCCGCGGTGAGCCATGGCAGGTCATTCCCATTGGGCGAACATCGCCCGCAAGAAGTCGCTCATCGACGCCAAGCGAGGCAAGCTCTGGAGCAAGCTCGCCAAGGCGATCATCGTCGCAGCCAAGCACGGCGGGGCCGATCCCGACGCGAACCTCCGCCTGCGATACGCGATCGACGCCGCCAAGGCGGTGAGCATGCCGAAGGACAACATCCAGCGGGCGATTCGCACCGGCACCGGCGAGCTCAAGGGGGGTGACCTCGAGGAGTCGCTCTACGAGGGCTATGGCGCCGGCGGCGTGGCCGTCCTGTGCGAGATTCTCACCGACAACAAGAATCGCACCGCGCCCGAGATCCGCAAGATCTTCGAGATGTGCGGCGGCAAGCTCGGCGGGACCGGCTGCGTGGCCTACCTCTTCGAGCGCAAGGGTGTCGTTCGCGTCCCGCAGGCGGCGGCCGCGGAGGACAGGCTCATGGAGATCGGCCTCGAGGCGGGCGTCGACGACGTGAAGCTCGTGGGCGACCGCTGGGAACTCACGAGCGAGCCCGCGGCGATGGCGGCGGTGATCGAGTCGCTCGGCAAAGCCGGCATTCCGGTCGAGTCGAACGAGATCGTGCGGATTCCGACCAACTCCGTGGACGTCGCCGAAGCCGAGACGGCCCGCAAGGTGCTCGACCTCATGGAGCGGCTCGACGACCACGACGACGTCCAGAGCGTCGCCGCCAACTTCAACATCCCCGACGAGGCGATGGCCCAGATCGGCTGAAGCTCGTTCGGGGCCTGCTTGTGACGGTCAACTCTGCTGGGGTTCGGGGCTGCCCGTATGCCCTCGCCGGACGCTCGCTGCGCACATCCTGTGCTCCGCTCGCTCGGATGCAGACTTCGCTCCGCAATCCTTGCTTCGCTTGTCTGCATACGCCGTCTCGGGCACACGGGCAGCCCCGAACCGGTCAAACGTGGCA
>JBIIOJ010000383.1:0-2879 GCA_044337015.1 Pirellulales bacterium | reverse complement strand
GGGGCATGGGCTTCGCCTCCGTCTCGCGGGTGGGGCGAGAACCTTAACCGGGTGGATCGAGCCACGCAATGGCGGCTCCCGCCATCGACGAACTGTGTCGCCCCAAGCCCCCTCGGCCGCCCGCGATCACCGTCGCGGGCGGCCGACTCCGGAAGCCTGGTAAACCGGAGGCCGTCTCGAAATCAGATCGCGGCCGACGCGGTCTCGCCGGTGCGGATGCGGACGACCTCGGCGAGGTTCGTCACGAAGATCTTGCCGTCGCCCACCTGGCCGGTCCGGGCAGTGTTCATGATCTTCCCGATGACGGTCTGGGCCTCCTCGTCGCTCACGACGACCTCGATCTTCACCTTCGGCAGGAAGTCGACGGAGTACTCGGCTCCGCGATAGGTCTCGGTGTGCCCCTTCTGGCGGCCGAAGCCGCGGACCTCGGTGACGGTCATGCCCTTGATGCCGGCGGCGTTGAGGGCGTCCTTCACCTCCTCGAGCTTGAAGTGGCGGATGATTGCTTCGATCTTCTTCATGGCTGTTCTCCTCGAACGTGTCTCTGGTTTCGCGACTCCACAACCGAACGCACGGCTGCAACGAAATCATTGATAGTGCACGTGCCGTGCCAAATGCCCCGATCATGTTTTCGCACGGTTTTCAGCATTCCGCGGGTTGACGAGTGTCTCGCGGGTGGGAATGGCGGGGAGCCGCTGTCACGCCGGCGAGGCGCCCCGCTACATCTCGGGCTCGATCGTCGCCGTCATGGAGCCCTTCGACTTCGCGATGAGCCGGTCGCGGCCGTAGGCGTGGACCTGGTCCCGCTTGAGTTCCGCGTGCTCCTTGGTCGTCGTGAGCACGATCGCCTTCCCCTTGAGATCGACCTCTTTCGCCAGTTGGAAACCCTTCTCGGCCGGATGGCCGAAGAGTTTCTGCAGCATCTCGATCACGTATTCGTAGGTGTGGTCCTCGTCGTTCCAGAGAACCACGTGGTGGCGGGGCTGCCGTTTCCGCTTTTCCCGGGTGTCTGCCGCGGGCTCGGCCGCGACGGGTACGACGGGCGGTTCGACCACCGCGGTGGATGCCTGCTCGACAGCTTCCATCGTCGCCTCCGGTTCGCCCTTTAGTATAGTGGCCCGTCCAGAAACCGTCGGAACCTGTGGAGAAAACCCGTGCTCGATCGCCGTTACGTGAGCGACAACGTCGAGGCCGTCTTGGAGAACTGCCGCCGCCGCGGCGTGACGGCCGACGTGAGACGCTTCGTCGACATCGACCGGCTCCGACGGGAGTTGCAGGCCGACATCGACCGGCTCAACCAACAGGCGGGGATCGTAAGCAAGTCGATCGGCAAGGCCGCCAATGCCGCCGAACGCGAGGCGAAGAAGGCCGAGGGCCGCAGGCTCCGCGAGGAGATCGGGGCCCTCGAGGTCCGGCTCGAGAAGATCCTCGCGGAGTCCGACGAGATCCTTCGCTGCATCCCGAACCTGACGCATCCGGCGGCACCTGTCGGCGGTGAAGACGCCGCCGTCGAGTTCCGCCGCGGCAAGACGCCGATCCGCTCGTTCGACTTCAAGCCGCTCGACCACGTCGACATCGGCGATCGGTTGGGCCTCTTCGACTTCGACGCCGGGGCGAAGGTGGCTGGCCACGGCTTCTACTTCCTCAAGAACGAGGGGGTTCTCCTGGAACTCGCCCTCCAGCGATACGCCGTCGAGGTGCTCTCACGCCGAGGCTTCACGCTCATGACCACGCCCGACCTCGCCCGCGACACGATCCTGGAGGGGACTGGCTTCATGCCCCGCGGCCCCGAGGCGCAGATCTACTCGATCGCGGGCAGCGACCTCTCGCTCGTGGCCACGGCGGAGATCACGCTCGGCGGGGCGATGCACGAGCGGATCTTCGACCCGTCGGAACTGCCGCTGAAGCTCGCGGGCATCAGCCACTGCTTCCGAACGGAGGCCGGCGCCCACGGCCGGGCCACCCGCGGCCTCTACCGAGTGCACCAGTTCACGAAGGTGGAGATGTTCGCCTTCACGGCGCCGGAGGCGAGCGAGGCCGTGCACCAGGAACTGCTCGAGATCGAGTGTGATCTCTTCGACGGCCTCGAGATTCCCTACCGCGTGATCGACACTCCCAGCGGCGATCTCGGCGGGCCGGCCTACCGGAAGTTCGACCTCGAGGCCTGGATGCCGGGCCGCGGCGAGGCGGGCGAGTGGGGCGAGGTCACGAGCACGTCCAACTGTACCGACTACCAGGCCCGCAGGCTCGCCATCCGCTGCAAGTCCCCCGGCGGCAAGGGCACGCATTTCGTCCACACGCTCAACGGCACGGCCATCGCCGTGAGCCGGGCGCTCGTCGCCCTGCTCGAGAACGGCCAGCAGGCCGACGGCTCCGTCGTGCTCCCCCAGCCGCTCGTCGCATGGGTCGGCACCAAGACGCTCTCCCCCCGCGGCTGATCAGCCGCAGGCACGTCGCATGTTGGCGATGCTTTCGCGGGCGAGCCGTTCGATGCCGGGGCTGTAGTCGAACACCTCCACGCTCACCCACCCGCCGTAGCCCACCTCCTCGAGCGCGTCGAAGATCGGGACGAAATCGACGGCACCGAAGCCCGGCCCCTGGAGGTTGGCGTCGTTGGCGTGGAAATGCTCGAGGTGGGCCCGCGACTCCCGGATGATCTGCGGGATCGGCTTCTCCTCGCTGCTCATCGCCTTCACGTCGAGGTGGAGGCGGACGTGAGGCGAACCGACTGCATCGATGAGACGGCAGGTCTCCTCGGCGGTGTTGAGGACGTCGGTCTCCGCCGTCGAGAGCGGCTCGAGGGCGAGCACAGTGTCGGTCGCCTCGAGCGTCGGCACGGTCCTGTGCAGGAGCTCCTCGAGGTGGGCGAGGGCCTGCTC
>JBIIOJ010000103.1:0-9988 GCA_044337015.1 Pirellulales bacterium | reverse complement strand
GGTTGGCCTTGTCGAACGACGCCTTGAAGATGACCTTGATCGGCAGCACTGCCGCGACGAGCACGAGCTGCTCGGCGATCCGCATCGTGAGCTCTTCTGTCTCGATCACGCACGGCCCGGCGATTACGACGAGCGGGCAGCCGGGCCCGCACTGAATCGAACCGATCGTCGCCGGCAGCCTCGGGGTCACGGCATATCTCCAGGAGGGAAAACGGGGAACGGTCGTCGGGGGCGATGGTCGTCCGGACGCGCGCGGCATTTTGCTTCACGTCCCGACGCAGAATCGTACAGCCCGCGGGACATATCGGGGGAACGCAGGCCTTTTTTTCCGAAGGAAGCAGGCTTGTCGCAATTGGCACGCCAGATGCAGTTCCCTGGAAACATCCCCAAATTCAAGGTGGGGCCTTCGACTTCTTTCCGAGACTGCAGTCGCCTTGCCCCTGACCTGCAGTCTCAAGGCAGGATGCTCCTGCCGGGTCTGAGGCCCCACTGTTTGTTTTTCTAGTGCACGCCCCTCTGAAGATCCCGGGAGAGGCTGCCCGTATCCCCTCGCCGGACGTTCGCTTCGGCCCTCCGGGCCTTCACTCACTCGGAGCTGACTGGCGCTCCGCCGACCAATCCGCCTGCGGCGGATCGGTGCCCGTGGCTGCGATGGTCAGCTACGCCGTCTCGGGGACACGGGCAGCCCCTCCCTCCCTCTTATCTGACGGCAAGTTGTGTTCATGCATTGCAATCCATGGAAATCGCTTGGATTCGGGAGGGGGTGCCCCTGCCATGTCGCCGGGCTATGGAAGCGAGCGCAGCCATGGATGGCGGAGCGAAGCGGACATGCAGTGACCGGAGGCCTGGAGGGCCGTAGGGAACGTCCGGAGACGTGGCAGGGGCACCCCCGACCCACGCGCGACCCAGCGACCTCCCCGCGCGGGGCCCACAGGCCATGCGTTTGCCCGGGGGTTCACGGGTTTTGACCGACGGAATGCCGTCCCTTGACGAACCGGGCTTTTCGAGCCTATTTTTCAGGGTTTCCGGCGGCGCCGTCATGGCCCGACGCGCCAGCGTAGCTTCAATTGGCAGAGCACCGCATTCGTAATGCGGGGGTTGCGGGTTCGACTCCCGCCGCTGGCTTCCGTACTGAAACCCAAAAGGAACCTTTCGATGCCCGCCACCAGCCTCGACATTCGCGATCTCGTTCTCGGCACCGGCCCGTTCGGTCCCGGAGAAGCCCGTGCACTCATCGAGGCGCTCGGTTCCGAGGCGGGGGCGTTCCGCGATTTGAGGCTGGCCGTTCGGGAGTGTGAGGAGGGGGGCGAGCGGAGCCCTGCGTCTTCGGCCCGGCTGGGCGTCTGCCAGTATCTGCTCGGCCGCCACAAGCAGGCAGCCGAGACGCTCAAGTCGGCCGACGGCGGCGCGATGGCGTTGTACTACTCGGGGCTGGCTCTCAAGTCGCTCGGCAACCACGACCAGGCTCGCGATGCCTTCCGCGCGGCCGAGAAGGCTGGCTACACCAAACTCGACTGTCAGCTGGCGGCCATCGACTGCCAGCGTTTGGCCGGTCAGACCGCCGACGCGGAAACTGCGATCAAGGCGATCTCGGCGTCCGACGCCGCATCCAGCGGTGAGTACTGGTACCTCAAGGGTGAACTTGATGGCGACTTCGCGGCCTTCGAAAAGGCCGTCGCGATCGATCCGGGACATCCCGGGGCGCTCTTTGCGCTCGGGGTCGCGAACGACCGAAACGGCAACGACGACGAGGCGGTGAAATGCTACGAGAAGTCGCTCGAGCGGTATCCGCCGCGGGTCGGGGCGCTCGTGAACCTCGGGCTCCTCTACGAGGATCGCGACCAGTTCGACAAGGCCCAGAAGTGCTACGAGCGGGTGCTCGAGGCGTTCCCCGACCATCCCCGCGCGAGGCTCTTCCTGAAGGATTCCTCGGCGTCGGGCGACCTGCAGGTGAGCGAGCAGCAGCAGAGGCAGCGCGACCGGCTGGAACAGATCTTGAGCTTGCCGGTGAGCGACTTCGAACTGTCCGTCCGCAGCCGCAACTGCCTGCAGAAGATGGGCATTCACACCCTTGGCGACCTGACCCGCACGAGCGAGCGAGACATCCTGGAGAGCAAGAACTTCGGCGAGACGAGCCTCGTCGAGATCAAGGAGATGCTGGCATCGAAGGGCCTCTCGCTCGGACAGTTCGCCCCGACCCCCACCGAGGAGGAAGCGGCGCCGGTCGCCGAGGAGCACGAACCGACGGCGGACGAACAGGAGATCTACGCCCTGCCGCTCGAGGAACTCAACCTGTCCGTCCGGGCCCGGAAGTGCACGACCAAGCTGGGAATCACGACGATCGGGGAACTGGTCCGCCGGACGGCGGAAGACCTCATGGAATGCAAGAATTTCGGGGTTACAAGCCTCAACGAGGTCCGGGAGAAACTCACGGAGCGGGGGCTGAAACTCCGCGGTGAGTAGCATGGCGGGCCACTAGAAACACCTCCCGAAAACACCTCTTGTGGGGGGGGCATTCGTTGCGTTCTGGGCGGCCTTCGGTACGCTTGTTTAGGTGGAGGGCAGTTTCCTGCCCGCCCGGAACGACGTCGCCGAGGAGGATTGGACCGCCATGACGAGCGCGAGCCTGAAGGAAAAACCAGTCCGAGATCTGGCCAGGATGGCCCGCCAGTATGGCGTCGCGGGGTGGCATGCGATGCGCAAGGACCAGTTGATCCGGGCGCTCGTGCGGAAAGCAAAGGCTCGACGAAGCGCCCCTGCGGCAACCCTGCGGCCCGCGAGGCCCACCGCCACCAAGGCCGGTACGACCGTTCCGCAGCAACGGGCTCTGGTGGAGCAGAGGTCCACGGTCTCTCAGCAGCGTGCAGCGCCGCAGCGACCCGGGGCGTCCCCGAGGAACGCTCCCGTGAAGGCCGCGGCGAGCCCAACGGTGGCGGCGGCAACGCCCGTTGTCCAGCCCCGTGATCCGGAGGTCATGCGACGGCTCGAGGAGGCTCGCAGCCGGCTGGCCCGGATCAAGAGCCTGGCCACTCCGCCCGAACGAGGCAAGTCTCCGAAGGCTCTCCGCGACCGTCTGGTCGTCATGGTCCGTGGCCCTCATTGGCTTCACGCCTTCTGGGAGGTCACGCCCCGCAGCATCGGCCGTGCCGAAGCCGCGCTCGGCCAGGAATGGCACGGGGCAAAGCCGGTCCTCCGGTTGCTCCAGATCGAGAGTGGAGCCCAGGGCTCGCCGTCCGAGCGGGTCGTGCGGGAGATCGAGATTCACGGTGGCGTCAAGAACTGGTTCATCGACGTCCGCAATCCACCGATGTCATGCCGAGTGGACATCGGCTACCGGGCGTTTTCGGGCAGATTCCACTCGCTCGCGCGGAGCAACGCCGTCTCATTGCCTGGCGGCACCCAGGGGGATACGCTCGACACCCACTGGGGAGACATCGCGGGTGATTGCGATCGGATTTATGCGATGAGCGGCGGATTTTCCCCGGAAAACAACAGCACGGAACTCCAGGAACTGTTCGAGGAGCGTCTGAACCGGCCGATGGGTCCGCCCGCATCGCGGAAGACGTGCGACGCCGGCGACGGGCATCCCGATGGCACGCCGAAGCCGGAACTCGAACTCGACGTCGATGCCGAAATGATCGTCTACGGTGCCACGAAGCCGGGCTCGTACGTCACGCTCCAGGGGGAGCCCGTGAAGCTCGGGGCGGACGGCACCTTCCGCGTGAGGGTCGAAATGCCCAACAAGCGCCAGGTGATCCCGATCGTGGCGAATGCCCCCGACGGCGCGGCCCGCCAGACGGTGGTGCTTGCGGTCGAGCGAAATACGAAGATCATGGAGCCACACGCCTCCGACATGGAGGAGTGAATCACGGGCGGTCCTGCGATACAGTCTTCCTGCGATACAGTCTGACGGGAGGTGTCGGCGATAAGTTTTCTGCCATGTTCGTGCTGCCGTCCAACCATGCCGGTGAGCTCTTAACGAGGCTCGTTGGGGGCCGTGTGACGATTCTGGCAGCGTGTACAGCCGAAAGGTGACTTTCGGATCACATGCCCCGGGATCCAGGCACCCCCGTCTTATTTCGACGAGCTCTCCGCATCCCGGACGCCACGGCATTGCGGTGGAAAACTTATCGCCGACCGCTTCCGCCGACCCATGCCGCATAGACCGCCTCTGGAGGGCCTTCGAAGACGCCGGCAAAGGCCTTGGAGAATCCATCGGGCCCGGCACCGATCTTCTTCATCGCGGCGACGAGCGAGGTGAGCTTTCCGCGGCCGGCCAGGTAGCCGACGAATCGCCGGCTCACTGCGGCACGTTCCTCGGGGTCGATGTCGCGGCCGAGGAATACTTCGGCCGGTGGCGGCGTGGGAGTGGCCGCCCTGGGGTTGCCCGCGGCGACCACCGACGTAGCCTTCGCGGCGAGCTTCGCGGCAGCCAGCTTCCCGGCTCCGATCGCGAACCACTCGGGGGCTCCACGCGACAACCATGCCGCAGTGGCGAGCTGCTCGGCAAGCTCTGCGGCGATCTCGTCCTCGGCGTCGAGCCCGTCCTTCGGCACGACGCAGGCTCCGTAGAGAACGTCTCCGGCGAGCCCCGCGTGGCAGAAGAATCCGTCAGGTTTCTCCTTGCCGAGGATCGTCTGCCAGAAACTCGAGTAGTCGTAGCTCTTCCGGCAGACACAGACCACACAGCCTCCCTTCGAAAGGGGCTCGTCCTCGCCGAGGCCGTACTCGTCGTGGAGTTTTCGGACCAGCTTCTCGGACCGCTCGGCCAGCTCGTCGATCTCGGCCTGCGTCAGATTGCCGACCACGAGCACGTCGTCGCGGCGGGCCGAGATCCCCTGTTCGTCGGGAATCACGCGGCTCCAGAACTTTCCGCCCGCCGCGTATCGAACCTCGCGGAGGTCTTCGTGCGAAAGCTTCGCGGCCCGGCCGGCCGCCGCAAGGTTCTCGAGCGAAGCATCCGGCGAGAGCAGGTCGAGCGCGGCCCCTTCGTCGATCCAACGCCGGATCGTCGCGATGACATTTTCAGAGAGCGGAGGCCTGCCGAGCGGCATGCGCTGCCCTTCGATCCGCATTCCGACGAGCTTCCGCACGAGCAGGCTGTCGCCTCCCTTGCCAGGGACGATCGGCGAACCACTCTCGCCTCCGCGGAGCAGCGCCGCGTAGCTGCCCATGCCGAGTTCACCCCTCGGCCGGCGTCCCCCGTGGCAGCCGCTGCACTGCTCGAGCAGGACCGGCACGACCTCGAAGGCGAAGGAGACACCATTGGCCGGGGGCCGCGCCGCCACGGCCTGCGCAGCCGGCTTCACGGGCAGGGCGTTCGGCTTCTGCGGGTCGCCCGGCGTTGCTGCTGCGAGCGACTCGAGCGGAGCCGATTGATCCTTGCCATCGAAGGCCGCGCCGGAATCGATCCACTTCATGAGCATCGCCATCTCGTTCGGCGGCACCCTGCCGCCACCCCGCGGCATGTCGCCCGACTGGATCACCTCCACGAGCCGGCTCGCCTGCGCGTTGCCCACCTGCACCATGCCCGACTTCGCGAGCGCGTCGAAACTCGCCATCTGGAAGCCACCCTTGCGACCGCTGACGTGGCAGCCTCCGCAGGACTTCACGAGCATCGGTGCGACGTCCCTCGAGAAGCTCACTCCAGCCGCGGCGACCGTCGGCCGCGTGAAGCCGGGCTTGGCATCCATCGACGGGCCGGCCGGCTTCGGCGCCGCGGCCGCCTTAGGCTTGGGGGCGGACTTGGCGACGGGAACGACGACCTCCGAGACGTCGACCCCCTCGAGCTCGAGACTTTCCCTGATCTTTCGCAGTCGATCCTGGAGCGGCCTGACGCCGGCGGGTGGCCGCGGAAGGGCGAGGAGGACCTCGACGGCATTGGCTGCCGCCTTGAAATCCGCCGCCGCCCGCTTCGGCTTGTCGGCCGCCAGCGACGCCTCGACCCCCTCGATCAGCCCCTTGGCCTCGAGGATCGCCGCGGCCGGATTGGGGCCGTCGTCGCCGCGGCCCTCGGCAGCGACCAGACCGGCGGTGCAGGTCACCGCGAGGAACATCGCCCGGCATGCGCGGCAAACCCGGCTTGCGGGCACAATCGAGGGCATGGATTGGACTCCTGAGACAACGGGGACGCCGCTTGCCGGCAGGTCCGCCGCCATGAGTTCGGAATACCGAGTATGACTTATTTCGCGGAAGCCTGCGATGCGAGCCATCCCGCCCAAAACCCCGCGGCGGCAGCGGCCGCGATCGCGAGCACCGCCGCGGCCGCGAACAGGGGGATCCACCCGCTCGGCACGGCGATCATGGACCGGCCGAGCCGCTCTCGGCCGTCCGAACCCGTAGAGGTCGGCAGCCCGTCACCAGGAGACGGCGGGATGGCGGAGGCCGCCGCAGTCACCGCGGCGAGCGTAGCCGCCTCGAAAGCCTCGATCCGTTTTTCGATACTTCGGTCCTCAAACCGCACCGTCTCCGAGGCAGCAGGCTCGCGCGGCACGACGACCCGCGTCATGCACTTCGGGCATTCGATGGTCGTGCCGGCCCACCGCCTTGGCACGTGCAGGCGGGCCGTGCAGGCCGTGCAGCGGAACTTCATCGGCATCGCTTCACCCCGGCGGCCGGCCGTCGTCGCCCGACTGGCGATCGCCGATGCCGCGGTTCGCCGCCATGAGCGCCATGACGGCCGAGCAGACGGTCGTGCCGATGATGGCGACCGTCCAGCCCGCCCCTGCAACGAGGGCGAGCCTTCGACACCAATGCCAGCCCACGGTGTCGCCCAGCGATTCGAGCAGGAGCCCCAGTCCGAGTACGACACCGATCACGATCGGCAGGCTGACCGTCGCCACGAGGGCAGCCCAGAGAACACCGCGAATGTCGCGCATCGGCTTCGAACTCCGAACTCGGTTTTGGGATAGAATACGCTCCCGACAGGCCCGCCGACATGGCGGCAAGGAGGCACGGCTGGTGCAACCAAGGATGGCGTCAACCGGCGGAAGGGGCGGTACGCGACCTCGCGGCTGGCGAAATCGGCTCGCGGCCGCGGCAATCTGGGCGACGGTGCCCGGGATCGCGGCCGCCGACCGCGTTGAAATGACCGACGGACGGGTGCTCGAGGGCCGATTTGTGATGCTCTCCGGCGTGACGCCGCCGCCCGAGGGGGCGAGCGCCCGGTCGGATGCCGGAGGTACATCGGTGCTCATGTGCGACGACGGGCTCACGCGGGTGTTCGTTCCGCGCAGGCTCGTGCGGTCCGCCGAACCGGCGGCGTTCGACCTCGGCCAGGAGGTGTTCACGATCGACCAGCGGATTCCGGAGAACGGCCGCCGGGTGACCTCGCTCGGGGGCGTGCTCGAGACGGGACCCTTCGACGAGTTCGGCCGGCGGATCCTCGCTGTGTCGACCGATTCCGGGCGGCTCGACATCGTCCAGGGGATCACGAGCGTCACGCCGCGCTGGACCCGGATCCAGGGAGTCGTCACCGAGAAGCCGGTGCTGCTCGACACGCGGACGGCGACGTCGTCGATTCCTTTCGACCAACTCGTGCCGATCCTCGGCAGGCAGATCGACCGCACCGATCCCGACCAGAGGCTGCGGATCGTCCGGTTCCTCGTCCAGGCCGAGCGGTTCGAGGAGGCGTCGAAGGAACTCTCCGCGATCATCGCGGATTTCCCACAGCTGGAGAGCCTCGCGAAGCAGCGGCGGCTGCTGGCCACGAAGTCGGCGCAGCGAATGCTCGACGAGCTGTCGCTCCGCCAGGAAGCGGGGCAGGAGCGGATGGTTCTGGAAACTCTCGAGGCGTTCCCGACCGAGGGCGTCGACGGCGAACTGCTCGAGATCGCCCGCGAGCGGCGGGACGACGTTCGATCGCGGATCGACCGCGCTCGCGAACTCCTCGACGAAATCGACGCCAGCGTGGCCAGGCTCGGCGAGGGGCCCGACCGCGTCGCCGCGGTGGAGATCGTCGCCGAGATGCGTCGGGAAATGTCGTTCGCCTCGCTTGGCCGCCTCGCCCCGTTCGCGAGGCTCACCGGAGACGGCTCGCTCCCCGTCGAATCGGCGGTGGCGATCGCCGTGAGCGGCTGGCTCGAGGGGGCCGGGGCCGCCCGCGACAACCTCAAGGTCGTCCTCTCGGCCGCCAGAGTGAGGAAACTCCTGCGGGAGTATCTCGTCACCTCCGAAGCCCCGAAACGCGACGGGATACTGCGGAAACTCGCCGAAGAGGAGTCCTTCGACCCTCCCACGATCTCCCGGCTCGCGGCCGCGATGCGGCCCCCGGTCGAACCCCCGGAGCCGACCGCGCCGGGCCAGTTCGAAATCTCCGTGCCCGGGCTCGAAGGACTCGGCGACACGACGTGCCTCGTGCAACTCCCGCCGGAATACGACCCGCTGCGACGCTACCCCGCGATCGTCACGCTCCACGCCACCTTCACGACGCCCGCGATGCAACTCGACTGGTGGGCGGGCGGCCGCGCCGATGACGGCGGCCGCCGCGGCCAGGCATCCCGCCACGGCTACATCGTCATCGCTCCCGCCTGGACCCGCCAGCACCAGGCCTCATACGAGTATTCCGCGAGGGAGCACGCGTCGGTTCTCGGCGCGGTCAGGGAGTCGATGCGACGGTTCTCGATCGACTCCGACCGGATCTTCATCTCCGGCCATTCGGCGGGCGGCGACGCGGCATGGGACGTGGCGGTCGCGCATCCGGATCTCTGGGCTGGTGTCGTCGCCATCGTGCCGACCGCCGGCCGCTACGTGAACCACTACTGGCCGAACGCCCGCGACCTGCCGATGTTCGTCGTCGGCGGCGAACTCGACGGCGGTCGTCTCGCGAAGAACGCGATGGATCTCGACCGCTGCCTCCAGAGGGGATTCGATCTCACCTACGTCGAGTACCAGGGCCGTGGACACGAGCACTTCTCAGACGAGATCCTGCGGATCTTCGACTGGATGAAACGGAAGCGACGGACGTTCTTCCCGTCGTCGTTCGAGACGGTCTCGATGCGACCGTGGGACCGCTTCTTCTGGTGGGTCGAATTCGAGGCGGCACCGACGCGGACGGTCGTGCTGCCGTCGCAGTGGCCGCCGGCGGCCAACGTGCGGCCGCTTTCGATCGAGGCCAAGACCACGCCGGGCAACACGGTGACGGTCAAGTGCGGCGCCGAGCGGGTGCTCGTCTGGCTCTCGCCCGAACTCGTCGATTTCAAGGTGCCGGCCACGGTGAGCGTCGACGGCCGCCGTCTCCACAAGGGACAGCTCACCCCTGACCCGCGGACGATGCTCGAGGACCTCCGCACCCGCGGCGACCGCCAACACCCCTTCTGGGCCGTGATCGACTCCGCCCGGTGAGCTTCACCCCGCGAGCGTGGCTGCGAAAACGCGGTCTGCATCGGGGTTCCGCGTCGAGGTTTCTTGTAGGAGGCCGCATTGCCGCCGGGGGAGCGGACGCATCGTCGCTACGGCGAGGATACGCCTGATGCTCCTCAACGTTCCCCGACCCACCGACCAGGCCCCCCCGGAGCGTTCAGCATCAATGTGCCTGTGCAACTCATCTGGCGCTACGCTTGACCGTGAGGGGCTGCCCGTGCCCAAGAGCCGGCGTATGCAGACAATCGAAGCAAGGATTGCGCAGCGAAGTCTGCATCCGAGCGAGCGAAGCACAGGATGTGCGTAGCGAGCGTCCGGCGATGGGCACGGGCAGTCCCGAACCCAGCACATCGGCGTTCAGCACAAACGGCATCAGGCCAGCGGCGCTACCGGCTCGCGGCGGCCGCGCGGCGTGCGACCTCGGGCTCGGCGTTGCCGCTGCGGGCGAAGGTGGTGCCGCCGACGAACCAGCCGTCCTCGGTCGACTCGACCGAGAGGCCGCTCGTGCCGAAGTATTTCCGCACGACGTCGAATTCGGGCAGCGTCGAGCCGTCGATCCGCTGCGTGCGGACCGAGCCCGGCTTGCCGTCGGAGAGCATGTTGTTGAGCATCTGGCCGAGCAGGCTCT
>JBIIOJ010000382.1:0-2892 GCA_044337015.1 Pirellulales bacterium | reverse complement strand
ATACTTCTGCTCGACGGACCGGCCGTGGACGGTGATCGCCGCGACGCCGCGTTCGAAGGCCCCCTCGAAGATCGTCCAGAAGTTGTCGAGGCTCCGCTGCGAGTCGTCGATCCCGCGGCGCATCTTCAGCGTCACGGGCAGCCTCGCCGGCACCGCTTCGCGGACCCGCTCGACGATCTCGAGCGCGGTCTCGGGCACGCCGAGCAGGTAGCCTCCGCGGCAGCGGCCGAGCACCTTCTTCACGGGGCAGCCGAAGTTGATGTCGATGCAGTCGTAGCCCTCCTCGACGAGCCGCCGGGCCGCAGGGGCGAAGTCATCGGGGTTCGCTCCCATGAGCTGGCCACCCACGGGATGCTCCTCGTCGGCGACCGCGATCCTTGCGAGGTTGCGGCGGTTCGTGCCGAGCTGCGCGATGAACTGGTCGAGCAGCACTTCGCAGAGGGCGTACGACGCGCCGTGCCGTCTCGCGATCACCCGCATCGCCCGGTCGCTATAGCCGGAGAGCGCCGCCTGCACGACGGGCGAGTCGAGCCGAAGCGGCCCGATGGAGAGCGTCGGCGCTACAGAACCGGGCAGAGATCGAACCATCGGCGTCCCTGTCGTTCCATCCATGCAACGCTTTCCCGTGGGCCCCAGTCGCCCGGCTCGTAGGAGTCGATCAGTGGCATCCCGGCCGAGCCCCATCCGCGGACGAACGGGTCGATGATCTCCCACGACTTCTCCACCTCGTCGGCCCGCGCAAAGAGGCTCGCGTCGCCCGTCATAACGTCGAGCAGGAGCGGCTCGTAGGCCTCCGGCAGCCGCCCGCGGAACTCCCGCGAGTAGCTGAAATCGAGGTCGGTCAGCCGCAGCTTCATCCCATCCCCCGGAACCTTCGTGTGGAAGTGGAGCTGGATCCCCTCGGCGGGCTGGATCTGGATGACGAGTTGGTTGGGATCGCGGGCGACCGGCTGGCGGCCCTCCGCGAAGAGTTCCATCGGCGGCTGCCGGAATCCGATCACGATCTGCGTCGTGCGGCAGCTCATCGCCTTGCCGCTCCGCAGGTAGAACGGAACCCCCTGCCACCGCCAGTTGTCTATCTCGAGCCGAATCGCGCCGAAGGTCGCCGTCTGGCTGCCGGACGCCACGCCCGGCTCTTCGCGGTAGCCGCGGTACTGTCCGCGGACGCCCGCGAGGGCCACCTCGGCGAGATCGAGCGATCGGATCGCGTCGAGCACCTTCACTTTTTCGTTCCGCACGGCGCTGGCGTTGAACCGGACGGGCGCCTCCATCGCCGTCACCATCAGCAGCTGCAGCAGATGGTTCTGGAACATGTCCCGCAGCACGCCGGCCGTGTCGTAGTAGCCGGCCCGACGGCCGACCTTCACCTCCTCGGCGACCGTGATCTGCACGTGGTCGATGTAGCGGCGGTTCCAGATCGGCTCGAAGATCGTGTTGGCGAACCGTAGCGCCAGGATGTTCTGCACCGACTCCTTCCCGAGGTAGTGGTCGATGCGGTAGACCTGGCTTTCCCGGAAGACGGCGTGGAGCTGCGCGTTGAGTTCGTGCGCCGTGGCGAGGTCCGTGCCGAAGGGCTTCTCGACGACGATTCGGCGGGGACCGTGGTCCTGCGAGGCCATCCCGAGCGAGCCGAGCGCCGCGACGACCGGCCCGTAGAACTGCGGCGCGGTGGCGAGGTAATAGATTCGGGTCGACTCCACATCTCCCTCGAGCGACTCGAGCCGCCCCTGGAGCCTGGCGATGTCGTCGGCGACGCCGATGTCGCCCGGCTGGTAGTGGATCGAGCCCGCGAAGGCGTCCCAGGCGTCGCCGCGAAAAAGGCCCTCGCCCGCGTGCTTGCGGGTGGTTTCCCGGAGGCTGTCCCGCCACGCCTCGTCGCTCATCGGCGTGCGGGAGAAGCCGACGATCCGCGTGTCGGCGGGCAGGAGTCCGCCGCAGGCGAGATTGTAGAGGGCGGGCACGAGCTTGCGGCTCGTGAGGTCGCCCGAGGCGCCGAAGATGACGAACGTGTGTGACATGGACTTCAAAACCGCATGCCGGTGAATCCGCCGTCGACGTAGAGGCTCGTGCCGGTGATGAAGCTGCCGGCGACGGGGGCGCACAGCAGGATCGCGGCCCCGACGAGCTCGTGCGGCTCGCCGAAGCGGTTCATCGGGGTCTGGCTCATGATGGAGGCGGTCCGCTCGGCGGAGAGGATCTTGCGGTTCTGCTCGGCCGGGAAGAAGCCCGGGCAGAGCACGTTCACGCGGACACCCTTCGTCGCGAGCTCACGGGCGACGTTCTGCGTGTAGTTCACGACGGCCGCCTTCGACGCAGAATACATGAAGACCTTCGAGAGCGGCTTGTCGGCCGACACGCTGCCGATGTTGAGGATCGCTCCGCCCCCCGTGCCGGCTGCGAAGTTGTCGGCCATGTGCTCGCCGAAGACCTGGCAGCCGAGGTGGGTGCTCTTGAGGTTCGTATCGAGCACGCGATCGTAGTCGTCGTCGGGGATCTCGAAGTAGGGAATCGCCGAGTTCACGCCCGCGCAGTTGACCAGGATGTCGGCCCGCCCTCGGGCGTGGATCGTGGCCGCGAGCAGCGACTTCACGCTCGCACGGTCGGTGGCGTCGACCGACACGAACGCGCCGTCGCCGCCGAACGAGCGGATCGCATCGAGCCTCGCCTCGCCCCGGTCGGCCCCGCGGCCCGCGACGACGATGAACGCGCCTGCCCGCGCGAGCCCCTCTGCGAGCGCTCCACCGAGCACGCCCGTGCCGCCGACAACGACGGCCGTCTTCCCCGAGAGGCTGTAGAGGTCCGTCAGGAAGTCGCTCACGCTCGTCGTGCTCCTCAGGCCCTGCCGACCGGCCGACGCTGTTCCAGCCACTCGGTGTGGAAGGTGCCTGGCTT
>JBIIOJ010000102.1:0-10037 GCA_044337015.1 Pirellulales bacterium | reverse complement strand
GGCCGACCCGCGGCGTACGCTCGCGCTCATCGCCGAGCGGGAGGCCTTCCGCTACTTCGCCACCCACGGCATCGACACGCTGCTCGGCCGCGGCCGAACCGACGGCGGAGGCCCGCTCCGTGAGCGGATCCAAGCCGAGGCCGATCAGGTGGGCCTCGGCGTGAACGTCGTGGGGGTCGCCGTCACGTCGCTCCATCCCCCGATCGGCGCGGTCTCCCGTGCGTTCCATGCGCAGATCGGCGCGGTGCAGGAACGGGAGACGAGAATCCAGCGGGCCCGCAAGGACGCCGTCGAGCAGCTCGCCCGTGTGGCCGGCTCGGTCGAACTCGCCCAGAAGATCGACGCGGAAATTCGGCGGCTCGACGACCTGCGGGCCGGCCGCGACGACGCGGCGATCAAGGCCGCGGCGATCGGGGATTCCGAACAGCGGATCGACGCCCTCCTCGCGGAGGCCCGCGGGCAGGCGGCGGAAACGCTGCTGGCCGCCAAGGCCTACCGCTGGAGCCGCGCCGTCGGTGAGAAGGCCGAGGGGGAGCGGTTCGCCGGCGAGATCCTGGCCTTCGAGGCGTCGCCCGCCTACTACCGGACCCGACGTTTTCTCGAAGTGCTCGCCGAAGGGCTTTCCGATCGACGGAAGTTCGTGATCGCCGGCGACACCGGCGACACGCCCGTCCTCCGGATGGATTTCAGCGATCCCGCCTCGGCCATCGACACCCTCCTCACGGAATGAACCCATCCCGGTCACGAACCGGGAGCACTCTCATGAAGAACTCGTTTCTCCTGCTCGTCGGCACCGTGCTCGTCGGCATCCTGCTGTCGAACATGTTTCTCTACCAGGTGCGGTACGACCAGGTCGCCGTCCGGACGACCTTCGACAAGGCCGACTCGTCGAGCATCCAGGATGCACCGGGCCTCAAGTGGCGGTGGCCGTGGCCGATCAACAAGGTGACGCTCTACCCGCGCCGACTCCAATTGCTCGAGGACAAGATCGAGGAGCTCCAGACGGCCGACGGCAAGAGCGTGATCGTGCGGACCTACCTGACATGGAGGATCGTCGATCCGCTGAAGTTCTACGTGACGCTCAAGGATCCCGCCGAGGCCGGGCGGCAGCTGTCGTCACGGCTGCGTGAGGTCCGCGGGATCATCAGCAACCACCGCTTCGACGAACTGGTCAACCGCGATCCCGCCAAGCTCAGGCTGGCGGAGATCGAGGAGCAGGCCGCCGGCATGCTCGCCAAGGCGCTCGAACAGGCCGACTACGGCATCCGGGTCGAGAGCGTCGGCATCCACCGCGTCATCCTGCCGGAGCCGACCACCGAGAAGGTGTTCGAGACGATGATCGCCTCGCGGGAAAGGCTCGCCGAAAATGCCCTCCAGGAGGGGCAGGCGCAGGCCTCGGCGATCCGCAGCGAGGCGGCGAGCGCGCGTGACCGCATCCTCGCCTTCGCCGAACGGAGGGCACAGGCGATCCGGGCCCAGGGGGACCGCGAGGCCTCGACCCAGTACCAGACCTTCGCGAAGAACGAGCAGTTCGCGATCTTCCTCCGCAAGGTCGAGGCCCTGCGGAAGATGCTCGACCACAACACCACCTTCGTGCTCTCGGCGGAGAGCCTCGGGATCCTCGACTGGTTCAACAAGGATCCCTCGAAGGATCCGACGAAGTCCGTTCCCCAGAAAACGCAGTCTCCCTGAAAACACGGTTCCCTGTAACGACATGGCGACGGCACAGACATCCCCGCGACAGGCGATCGACCGTTCGACGGTCGATCCCGCCCAGCAATCGCTCGCCGAGGCGCTGCGGGTGAGCTTCGCCATCCTCAAGGTGGCGATGCTGGCCCTGCTCGTGGGCTACGCCTTCAGCGGGACCTTCAGCGTCGGCTCCAACGAGGTGGCGCTACGGCTGCGGTTCGGCGACTACGTCGGGGACCCCGGCAGCCGCGTGCTCGAGCGCGGCACCTACCTCGCCGCGCCGTTTCCGATCGAGGAGGTCGTGAAAGTGGACACACGGCCGGCGCGTCTGCCGATCGAGAAGGAATTCTGGTTCGAGACGGCCGACGCCGAGGCCGGTCTCTCCCGCAGCCGTCTCCAGGCCATGAAGGCGATGCCGCTCAACCCGCTCCGCGACGGCTCGCTCATCACGGGCGACTCCAACATCGTCCATGCCAAGTGGACGCTCACCTGGCGGATCACCGACCCCGAGGCCTTCCTCACGAATCTTGGCAACCGCGCGGCCGCCGCGGAGCTCGTCCGGCTCGTGGCCCAGCAGGGGATCGTTCACGCGGCCGCCAGGATGTCGGCCGACGACTTCCTGCGGGGCGTCGTCGATCGGGATCTCATGATCGGCGGCATGCAGCGGAGGCTCGACGACGTACGGAGCGGCCTCACGGTGGACCAGCTCACGCTCGAGAAGGTCTCGGCGCCGATGCGTGTCGCGGGGAGCTTCGACGCGGTCACGACCGCCGAGAGCGAGCGGGCCGCCCGCGTCGTCGGCGCCCAGCAGGACAACGCCCGCATTCTCGGCGAGACGGCGGGCGAGGCGAGCGCCGCACTGCTCGCCCTCATCTCGGAGTACGAGGCCGCCGTCGAGCATGGCGACCCGCGGGCGATCGAGGAACTCGACTCTCGGATCGCGACGGCGATCGATTCGCTCTCGGTCGACGGCAAGGCGGTGGGAGGCGAGGTGGCACGCCTGATCAATGCCGCGAGAGCCTACCGGACCCAGATCGTCGAGAAGATCGCCTCCGAGGCCCAGACCTTCGAGCAGCTCCTGCCGCAGTTCGAGAGGAACCCCGCGCTTGTGCTCTCCAAGCTCTGGGAGGACGCCCGGGAAGGGATCCTGACGGGAAAGGACGTGGAGACGTTCTACACCGTTCCCGGGCAGCTCGAACTGCAGCTCAACCGCGACCCGGCGCTCCAAAAAGAGCGGCAGAAGGAGCAACTGCGGTCCAAGCGTGACGAGGAACGGCGGGCCAGGGACGCGCGGTGATCCACCCGATCGCTCCAGCCGTCAAGGAGGCATGATGGTGTCAGCAACGGAATCCCGGCCCGAGATCGACGTCGCGTGCATCGGCGTCACGAAGACCTTCAAGGACTTCTGGATGCGGCCGCGGGTTCGTGCCGTCGAAGCGGTCGACCTGGAGGTGCGCCGCGGGCAGGTCTACGGCCTGCTCGGCCCGAACGGCTCCGGCAAGAGCACCACGATCAAGATGCTGCTCGGCCTCATACGGCCAACGTCTGGCCGGATCGCGATCCTCGGGAAGCGGCCCGACGACGTGGCGACGAAGCGGCTCATCGGCTACCTGCCGGAGGAGTCGTATCTCTACCGCTTCCTGAGCGGCCGCGAGACCCTCGACTACTACGGCCGGCTTTTCCGGCTCGACGCCCGTGCCCGGCGGGAGCGGATCGACATGCTCCTCGACATGGTCGGCCTGGAGGCGGTGCAGCACCGGCCGGTCGGGGAATACTCCAAGGGCATGCAGCGGCGGATCGGCCTCGCTCAGAGCCTCATCAACGACCCGCAGCTCTTGATCCTCGACGAGCCGACGAGCGGCCTCGATCCCGTCGGCGCGCGTCAGATCAAGGACCTCATCTCGACGCTCGCCCGCCGTGGCAAGACCGTGCTGCTCTGCTCGCACCTGCTGGCCGACGTGGAGGACCTCTGCGACCGTGTCGCCATCATGTACGGCGGTAGGATCCGGGCGGAGGGCACCTGCGACGACCTGCTCTCCCGGCAGGACTCCACCGTCCTCGAAACCCCCGCCCTGCCCGACGGCGTGGTCGATGAGCTCCGCGGCGTGCTCGCCCGCCATCACCTTCCGCTCACCCGGGTCGAACGACCGAGGCGGTCGCTCGAGAGCCTGTTCCTCGAGATCGTCGAGCAGGCCCGGGCCTCAGGCGCCAAGACCTCCGGCGCCGCTTCGGGCGGGCCGGTGGCGGACTTCCTCGCGGCCGGCGGGCCGGAAGAGCGGACCGATCGGCCGGCTGCGGCGACGACGAAGCTCCCGGCGGGCGGGTCGAAGCAGGTCGATGCCGATCTCCTCGACAGCCTCACGACGCAGCGATGAGCCACGACCCACTCCGGCCCGGGTGGCCGATGCAGAGATCCACGGGAGACGAAGAACGCTCAACCGCATCCGCATGGCGACGCCGCGGCTTTCCGCTGGCGATCGCGGCGGCCGCCGCGGTCGCGCCCGTGCTCTGGCTCGTCGGCCGCGAGACGTCGGCGGCCACGATCGGTTCGATCCTGCTGCTCGGAGCTGGTGTCGCCGGCGGCGTCGCCCTGCTGCGTCGCCTGCTCTTTGCAAGCCACGGCATCGTGGGAGTCGCGAGGGCCGTCGTCGAGGAGGCGATCGGCACGCGGGCGCCCGCCGTGATGATGCTCCTGATCGCGGTGCTCATCCCGACGCTCCCCCTGCTGCTCGACCCGGACGAGCGGCTCGCCTACCGGCTGCAGTTCTTCCTCTCCTGGTCGCTCTCCGGTGCCTGCTTCCTGCTGGCGATGGTGACGATCGCGCTCACCTGCGGCAGCGTCTGCGGCGACATCGACAGCCAGCGGATCCACATGACGCTCTCGAAGCCGCTCGCCCGGTGGCAGTACCTCCTCGGGAAGTGGCTGGGGATCGTCCTGCTCGATGGCATGCTGCTCGCCGTCATCGGCGCCGGAATCTTCGCGGGCGCGATCGCCCTCCGCCGGGGAGCCGCCATCGACGCCGCCGACCGGCTCGCCGTGGACGAGCAGGTCTTCACGGCCCGGGCCGCCGTGCGACCCGTTCACCCGGATGGTCCGGCGTTCGATTCGGCGGTCGCGGCCGAGGTGGACCGCGTTCGGCAGGAAAATCCCGAGGCCTTCGCCCGAAACGCGGCCGGCATCAGAAGGCGGATTCTCTCAGAACGCGTGCTCGATTGGCATACCGTCACGTCCGACGTCGTGGCGAGCTACCTCTTCAAGGGACTCGAGGCGAAGCGGATCGGGGCGGACGTGATCCAGCTGCGGCTCAAGCCGTTCGCCGACAACGTCGGCGTAGACCGGGCCGAGGTCCGCTTCGCGATGTGGCTCAACGACCGGCCGTACCCGATCCGCAACGGCCGCCACGAGGCATACACGCTGCCGAGCCTGATGTTCCACACGATCGACATTCCGGTGTCGGCGATCGGCCCCTCGGGCGAACTGAAGCTCACGATCGCCAACCGCAATCTCGTGCCCCCGGGTGAGAGCGTGCCGACGAGCATTGCCTTCTCGCCCGACAAGGGGCTCGAGATCCTCTACCGGAGCGGCTCGTTCGGCTGGAACTTCGTCCGCGGGCTCGTCGTCGGCTGGGCAAAGCTCGCGATGCTCGCCGCGGCGGCGCTCGCCGCGGCGTCGTGGCTCGCCTTCCCGACGGCCGTGCTCGCGAGCCTGATGGTCTACGTTTCGGCCGTGGGCCGTGCCTTTCTCGCCGATGCGGTCGACATCTATACCGGCCGCGACGCTCCCGACGCGACGCTCGTGGCGATGATCCGGCTCCGCGGCCGGATTCTCCTCGAAGCGATCAACACGTTCGACTGGTGGTCGGCCGCGAAGTCGATCCTGTCGCTCGCAGCCGACGCATTCCTCGCCTTCGTTCCCTCGTTCGGGGCCCATGACGGCGTCACGGAGATCGCCACCGGCCGGCTCCTGAACGCCGGCTCGATGGCCGGGTCGTGCGGGCTGTTGGCCGTCGCCTACCCGATCGTGCTCATCGCCCTCGGCTGGGCGCTGCTCCAGCGGCGCGACCTGATCGGTTCGTCGTGAATTTCCTGCCTTCCACTCTGATGCCGTGAAGCCCGAAACCCTCGTCACCACCGTGGCAGCGACGGTCATCGCCGTAGCCGTCGGGGCGGCCGCGTTCCTGGCGGATGGCATCCAGCGGCAGCGGCGGGAGCTCGGTCTCGTCGTCGCCCCCGAGGAGTCGGCGGCGCTGCCGCCGCAAGTGGCCCTCACGACCGCCGCGCTCGGGAGCTTCCGGGGCCTGGCCGTCGACTTTCTCTGGGCTCGGGCCGACCACCTGCAGTCGGAGGGGGAGTTCTTCGAAGCGCAGACCCTGAGCCAGTGGATCACGTCGCTCCAGCCCAGGTTCCAGAAGGTCTGGGCATTCCAGGCCTGGAACCTCGCCTACAACATCGCCGCCGCCAGCCAGCAGCCGCCGGAAAGATGGTCATGGGTCCGCCGCGGGATCGGCCTGCTGCGCGACCGTGGGATTCCGCTCAACCCGCGAGCCCCCAACCTCTACATGGAGCTCGGCTGGATCTACCACAACAAGATCGCCGGCAAGAGCGACAAGGAGCACTGGTACTTCAAGGCCAGGATCGCGCGGGAGATGCAGGAATTCCTCGGCAACATGACGACCGGCCTGACAACCGAACAGTCGTTCGCGCTCGTCCGCCGGATCGCCGAGGCGCCGGCGACGCTCGAGGAGGTCGAGCGTCGCGTGCCGGACGTCCGGAAGGTCGTCGAACTGCTCGAGGCCCACGGTGCAAAGCCCGACGAGGACTTCATGCGGGTGCTCGGCCGCGGGCTCATGCTCGCAAGCTCGCTCGACGCGAAGCTGCTGGGCAAGGCCGTGCTCCCCGCCGACGGCAGCGGGAAGCTGCTGGCGGCAATCAAGGCTGACCCCGAGGCCGCGGCTGTGCTCTTCGAGAGCCTCGTCCCCCACCTGCAGCGACGGATCCTCGAGGATCGCTACCGGATGGAGCCGGCAAGGATGCTCGCCCTCATGGAGCGGTATGGCCCGCTCGACTGGCGGCACGCCGAATCGCACGGCATCTACTGGACGGAGCGGGGAATCGAGATCGGCCGCGAGATCGGCCGCAGGGAGGACACGAACGAACTGCTCATCATCCGCAGCCGACTCCACATGCTCGCGGAACTCATGAAGACCGGCCGCGTGGACTACGACCCGGTCACCGACCGCGTCGACCTGCTGCCCGATCCGCGGTTCGTCGCCGCCTACGAGCGGTCGATGGCGGAGGCCATTGCCCTCATCTCTTCGGCGGAGGGCGTGTCGGCGGGCGGCTTCGGACTGGCGGAGGAGGACGATCTCGCCGACGGCTACGAGACGTTCCTCAATCTCGCCGTGATCCTCGAATACCTCTACGGCGACCGCGCCGACGCCGAGCGGCACTTTCTCGAACTGCGGTCGCTGGCGGAAAAGGCGGGGCGGGCCGACGATCCGCTCTACGTCGACACGCTCGAGTCGTTCGTCGCGATCCGCATCGCCGAGGTGATGGCCATCGACGTCTCGAACCTGCGGCAGTTCATCGACGCCATGATCCGCAGGGCGATCTTCGAAGGGCTCGCCAAGGGCAACCTCGAGGTCTTCAACCGCTATGTTCGGGTCGCCCACGGCGTCTACGACCGCCGCTTCGCCGCGTCGAACCCGGAAAAGAAGTTCGTGCTCGAGGAATCGCAACTGCTCCCCTTCCCGAAGCTCGTGGAAAACTCGTTCGCCTCCGTCATGCGGCAGGCGAGCCTGCCGGCGCTCGTGCGGGCCCGCGTCTGGGCCTGGGCGCCCCAGACGCTTCGCGAGACGACGCACGCCGGCCTCTCGGAAACCCTGAAGGAGGCCGCGACTACCGCGGGTCTCGATCCTGATCGGGCATTCCCCCCGCCCGAGCCCACTCCCGCCCCCGAAGCACGGACGCCGAACAAGTGACCGCCCGAGATGCCCGACCCGCCGAACCCTCCCCAACCGCCGACGGGATTACGGGGCGATCGCCATCCGAGACCGCGTTTGCACTGCTTTCTCTGATCGCGGCGTTCTCGGCATCGGCCTGCCTCTTCTTCCTCGAACTCTTCGCGGGCAAGCAACTGCTGCCGCAGTTTGGAGGGGCGCCGGGCGTGTGGATCAGCTGCCTGGCCTTCTTTCAACTCGCCCTCGTCGCGGCCTACTGCCATGCCGACCGTCTCGTTCGCCGCTGTTCGGTCGTCGGCCAGACGGGCCTCCAGGCCGCCCTGTTCGCCGCCGCCGCGGTCGTGTCCGCGCTCGGGCTCGGGGCCGCGGTCGCCGGGTTCGCCCAGGGCCGGCTCCCCTTGCCGCTCACGGTGCTCCTCGTCCTGGCCGCGAGCATCGGCCCGGCCTTCTTCGCGGTGGCCACGCTCGCGCCGCTCTTCGGCCACTGGCGCAGCCGTTGGGGCGGGAACGTCACGGCCGATGCGGACGGCCACGAACCCGCCTACGGGCTCTACGCGGCGGGCAACGCCGGCAGTTTCGCCGCGCTCATCGCCTATCCGTTGCTGATCGAGCCGGCCACGGGCCTCGCCGGACAGGCCGAACTGGCGGCCCGGCTCTACGCCGTCGTGGCGATTCTGGCGATCGCCTGCGGCTGCTTCGTGGCCACCCGTGCCATGCCGGGAACGGCGACCGCGGCAGGGACAGTCCCCCGGTCTGTTGGCTGGACGGCATGGCTGCGGTGGGCGGTGATCGCCGCGGTGCCCGCGGCCTGGCTCTCCGGAGTGACGACCCACGCGACCGTCGAGGTGGCGCCGATTCCGCTCATCTGGGTCGTGCCGCTGGCGGTGTACCTCGCGAGCTTCGTGATCGTATTCGCACCGGGGGGCAGGAGGCTCCGACGGTTCGAACTGCCGGCCGCGATGGCCGCCGCAGGGGTGGCGGCCTGGCTCCTCGCCGGCAACGTCGAAGAGCCCACGTGGCCCGTGCTCGCCGCGCACGTACTCGCGTTCCTCACGGTCTGCATCGGCCTCCACGGGATGCTGGTCGACGAGCGGCCGCCGGCGGACCAGCTCTCGACGTTCTATGTCGCGATCGCCGCGGGCGGCTGCCTGGGCGGGCTCTTCAACGCCCTTGTCGCCCCGGCGATCTTCGACGCGCACCACGAGTTTCCGCTCGCGATTCTTCTGGCCGCGGCCATCCTTCCCAACGCCCCCGAGAGCCGCTGGCACAAGTTCCGCTGGCCGATCGTCGCCGCCGCCTCGGCCGCCGTGACCGTCGGGCCTTGGCTGGGGATTTCGAGGTGGGACTGGCTCGCCGCGGTCGCCGTTGTCCTCGCGGCGGCACTCGGGATGCTGCGCCCCACCGAGAGGCTGGCCGTTCTGGCGGTAATTTTCATCGTGACGTTCCTCGCAGGAGAGAGCCTCGACCACGTCGTCCACCGCAGCCGGACGTTCTTCGGCGTGCTGCGGGTGTGCGACGACGAGAACGGGCCATCGCGGAAGCTCGTGCACGGCGGGATCACGCATGGCGTCCAGCTCGTCTCGGATGATCCAGAGCGGCGACGGATTCCGCTCTCCTACTACGCCAAGGCCGGTCCGCTCGGCAGCATCTTCCGAGGGCTCCGGTCGGCAAGACCAATCCACCGGGTCGGAGTGGCCGGCCTCGGCATCGGCACCGTCGCGGCCTACGCGGAGCCGCACGAGGAGTTCGTGTTCTTCGAGATCGATCCCGAGGTGATGCGAATCGCGAGGAATCCGGCTTGGTTTACGTTTCTCTCCGACTGTCGCGGCACGGTGCGGATCGTGGTCGACGATGCCCGGCTCGCCCTCGGCCGGGAGCCCGACGGCTCGCTCGACCTGCTCGTCGTCGATGCCTTCACGGGTGACTCGGTGCCCACGCATCTGCTGACCCGCGAGGCGTTCGCACTCTACGCGAGCAAGCTGAAGCCCGACGGCGTCGTGGCGTTGCACGTGTCGAACAAGTACCTCGACCTGATGCCGATCGTCGAACGGCTCGCGGCGGACGGGGGCTGGCCGGCTCTGCGGGCCCGCGACTCGGACGTGCCGACGGAATTTGCCCGCTCCGCGTCGAAATGGATGACGGTCTCACGTTCGATCGAGACAATCAAGGCGATCTACGCCGCACCGACGAGCGACCGCTGGCGGTGGGAGCCCTGCGCCGAGAGTCCCGCCGGCCGACCTTGGACCGACGACCATGCCGCGGTCGCCGAGTCGCTGCGGTGGTGATATCCTCCCTGCCGCAAGCAACCCCCTTGCGAGGCACCTAACCCCTCAATACGATCCCTTCCCTGAGCGGATTCACCCCGCCATGGAATTGCGCAGCATAGAG
>JBIIOJ010000010.1:0-30228 GCA_044337015.1 Pirellulales bacterium | reverse complement strand
CGCCGTGAAACCGGCCTCCACGGCCGCGGCGAACTCCTCGTCCGTAAAGCCACCCTCGGGGCCGACGAGGGCGATCACGTCGGCGCCGTGCTCGGACTCCGGCAAGATCCCGTTGCCGATCGGCTTGCCACGTGGGTCCGCGACGAGCCCGAGTGAACCGGGGGGCTTTTCCGCCACGCAGGCCGCAAGTGGCCTCGGCTCGGCGATCTCGAGGAGGGTCGAGCGGCCGCACTGCTTGCAGGCCTCGATGACTGAACGCTTCAGCCGTTCGACGGCGGCCGGCGTCGCCTCTGCGACCCCCCGGCTCGTCACCAGGGGGACGAGCCGGGACACACCGAGTTCGGTGAGTTTCTCCACCATCCACTTCTGGCGGTCGCCCTTCGGCAGGGCGACGGCGAGGGTGAGAGACCGGCCGCTGGTCTCGGCCGGCGCGATCGGCGCGCCGAGCGCGAGATCGACCCGATCCCTTTCGATCGAGTCGATGCGGGCAGGCCACTCCGTCCCGGATCCGTCGAAGACGCGAACCGTTTCACCCACCTTCGCGCGGAGCACGCGGGCGAGATGACGGGCCTCATCGCCCACGAGCGATGCCGTCGGTCCGCGAGGAGCCACCGCGAGAAAGAAGCGTTCGCTCATCGGAGCCTGCCGTCAGCCCCACAGTCGCCGCACGGCCTTGACATGCGGCAACTTGACCTGCGGCGAGCGTTCGGTCGCCGTCCGTTTCGGTTCTGCGGGATGGGAGTCCACCGGTGGACACGCCCCTCCGGCCGAGGAGAGTTCCCGCCACGAACGCTCGACCGTGGCGGCATCGATCCGGCGGCTTCCGTCGCCGGCGGCCGCCGCGACCGCGAGTCCTGCGAGTTGGCAGACGACCCGCGGCACGCCGCCGGAGAGCCTCGCGATCGTCTCCGCAGCGTCGGGCGAAAACACGGCGGCGATGCCGTCCCGCCGGACCGACAGGTCGAGGAAGTTGGCAACCGCCTCCGAACTCCAGGGCTCGAGTTCGATCCGCACCACGGATCGACGGACGAGATCGTCGGGGAGGCGGGCGAGCCCTTCGGGCCGCACCGTCGCAACCACGAGCACCCGTGAGTGCCGCGGCTCCGGCGAGGCGATGAGGCGAAGGATTCCCTCGACGGCGTCGGCCGGGGCATGGTCGATATCATCACAGACGAGTGCCGTCGTCCGCTCCATGAGCGTGTTTTCGCGAAGGCGATCATCGAGCTTCTGCCAGGCATGCCTCGGTTCGGCCCGGCTCGCCGGATCGAGGGGCATGCGGTCGAGCAGCATCTCCAGCCAGTTCCCGTCCCCGATGCCGCGAAGCGGCACGAGCACCGCCTCCGCCCCGAGGCCGCCGAGCCTGCGGACAGCCATTGCCGCGAGATGACTCTTGCCGAGGCCGCCGGCAGCGACGACCAGCCCCAGTCGCTGCCGCTGCTCGAGAAGCCATTCCAAGCGGGCGAGCGCCTCCTCCTGGGCCGCACCCATGTAAAACGTGGCCGGCTCGAGCGTCGTACCGAAGGTCGCAGATGACATGGCGCCGAAGGTCGCGGGGTGCGTCGTACCGAAGGACGCAGGGTACATCGTGTGGTCCGTTGGCTCGCTACGGCGAGTTGGCCGGCTACTTCGCCTGCTTGATCGCGGCGGCCGCGGTCTTCGCGGCGCCGCTGACGTTGCTGTCGGAGCTTTTCGCGAGTTTTTCGAGCAGTGGCAAGGCCGGTTTCGCCTTGGCTCCCATGTTCGCAAGTTGCCGGGCGGCCGTGACCTGCTTTGACGCGGGCCCCGTCTTGAGGTCGGAGATATAGCTGTCCATGAGCATGGATCCGAACCGGGTCGGGTCGCGTGTGTCCTTCCGTCCCGAACGGGACTTCACGCTCTTCTTCTTCGAACCCGACGAACAGCCGGCCAAGGGGAGGGCCAGCCACGGGGCCACGAGGAGGGCCGCCCCGGCGCGAAGTACGCTGCGGCGGACGGTGGGGCGACGGATCATGCGGTAGAATCCTGGGAGATGTTCCGGACCGGACGCGTCAGGGTAGCATCGGTCGATGGCGGCGTGAATCCGCACGGAGAAATCGCTTTGAAAGATTCGCGGGCGAAAACCGACCCAGCCGTCGCCGGTTGCCGGGTCGTCGCGATTTCTCCCGATGGCGGACCGCCGATCGACCTGAAGAACCCGTGGCTCGCGGCGCTGCTCTCCTGGCTCGTGCCGGGCCTCGGTCAGATCTACCAGGGCCGGTCGTTCAAGGGGGGGCTTTTCATGGGAACGATCCTCGGAACGTTCCTCGCCGGTCTCTTCATGGGAGGCGGGAAGATCGTCTACGCGTCGTGGCGGCCGGGTGAGGTTCGCTGGCCCTACGTCTGCCAGGCCGCCGCCGGCCTCGTGGCGATGCCGGCGGTGATCCAGTCGATGGGCATGCAGGGCTCGTCCCGCGAACCCCCGCTCGGCACGTTCATGGCGCCGCCGTTGGCGCCGGGGCAGTTCGTCTCCATCGGCTACGCCGATCGGCTCGCGGCGACCGACCCCGACATCGCCCCCGACGACTTCTTCGACAAGCCGCCGCTGAGGCAGTTCAAGGGGGACGAGGTGTCTCTCTGGCACCGCCGGCTCGGCCGCTGGTTCGAGATCGGCACGCTCTACACGATGCTCGCCGGCATGCTCAACATCCTCGTCGTGTACGACGCGCTTTCCGGACCGCTCGGCACGCCGACGGACCAGGACCGCAGGAAGGAGTCAGAGAGCACATGACACCCCTTGCGATCGCGATTCCCGGGCTCGTCTTCGGGCTGCCCCTCATTCTGCTGGCGAGCTTCGTGTTCGCCGCGACCCACCACGAAAGCCCGGAGAGGATCCGGGACGCCACGATTCACTGGGTCGTCTGGCTCGTGGGCATCCTCGGGATCGTGCTGGCGATCGTGGCCGCGCTTGGCTGGCTGGTCTGATCGGACGGGCGGTCGCCGAGCGAGAGGCGGCGGAGTTGGCCGCAGGCCGCGTCGATCCGCGAGCCCTTCCGTCGCCGGACCTGCACGTTCACGCCCGCCTTCCGCAACAGCTCCAGAAAGGTCGCCTGGGCGGCCGACGAGGGCTCCCGGTAGGGCAGCCCGGCGACCGTGTTGTAGGGAATGACGTTCACGAGCGCCGCGCGGTCGCCGAGCAGCCTCACGAGCGCCCGGGCGTGGACGGGGGAATCGTTGAGGCCGCCCAGGAGCACGTACTCGAAGGTGAGCCGACGTCCCGAGGCCTCCCAGTAGCGGTCGGCCGCCGCCATCACGTCGGCCAGCCCGATCGACTTGTTGACAGGCACGATCCGAGTGCGAAGCGGGTCATCGGCCGCGTGGAGTGAGACCGCGAGGTGGTAGCCCGGGTTCTCCGCGGTGAGGCGGTCGATGGCCTTCGGCAGGCCAACCGTCGAGATCGTGATCCGCCGCTGGGAAATGCCGAAGCCGTCTGGATCCTGCGCCACGCGGAGCGCCGGCAGCAGACGGTCGAGGTTCGCCAGCGGCTCTCCCATCCCCATCACAACGATGTGGCTTACCCGCTCCTCCTCAGGCAATAGGTGCGCGAGCCGGAGGATCTGCTCGAGGATCTCCCCGGTGGTGAGGTTTCGCACGACGCCGTCGAGGCCACTGGCGCAGAACACGCATCCCATCGCGCAGCCCACCTGCGAGCTGATGCAGACGGTCCGCCGCGGACCCCCTTCGGCATGGTCTCGCAGCAGCACGCACTCGATCCGTTCGCCGTCGGTGAGCTGCAGGAGCAGTTTCTCCGTGCCGTCCTCCGCCCGCTGGTGGCGCACGACCGAGGTGGTCCAGAGCGTGAAGGCCTTCTCCAGCCGCTCCCGGACAGCCTTCGGCAGATCGGTCATCCCCTCGAACGACGCCGCCCGTCGGTGAAAAAGCCACTGCCGAATCCCCTTCGCCCGCCACGCCGGCTGCCCTTCGGCCGACAGCCACCGGTCGAGTTCGTCGTTCGGCTCTAGGATATGCGGCAGCGGGGCCACTGGGGGCGGGGGAGCGACTGGGGGCGGGGGAGCGACTGGGGGCGGGGGAGCGACTGGGAGCATGGGCAGGGGATTCCGGTCCCTCTGGAACCGACAAAGCGGGGACGGTACTTTGGAGCTGGAATTCACCATCCTACGCTGTCCGAAGGCCACCGACGAGCGACCCGCGAGCGACCCATGAGCGAGCAACGATTCGAGGAACGGACCCGCTGGGTCTACGACGAGCAGGCCTTTCCCGTCTGGAACGGCTCTTTTGCCAAGCCCGAGCGAACCGAGATGATTCGGGACGACCTCTGGGCCGGCCGCAGCATCGCGATCCTCCTGGCCACCCTCGTGGCGATCGGCCTCGTGCTCGCCGTCAGCACGGTCGCCTTCTTGTTGAACTGGCGGTAGCGGGCTTCCGGCCGGATTCCGCGGCTCATCGGCTCGCCCGGGCATGGGCTCTCCTTGACCCTCGCATGCGGCTCCATTAGCCTTTCGTGTGGATCGAGGAGGCGGGAGCTTTCATGCAGTTCCATCGACCGCTTTCGGGGATGCCGGCTCCGGCAAAGCTGAACCTTTCGCTCGCCGTGCTCGGCAAGCGTGCCGACGGCTACCACGAGATCGAATCGCTCATGGTCGGCACGACGCTGCACGACACGATCGCGGTCGGCCTCGCGGCCACGGTCGGCGATAGCGACGGCGACGAACTGCCGGTCTCGCTCCGCGTGAGGTTTGCGGGCAGGCTCGCGACCGAGGCGGGCGCGGCCCTCCGCCGCGATGTGCCCACCGACGGATCGAACCTCGTCGTGCGTGCCGTGCGGGCGCTCGCGATGGCGGCGGGTGAATCGCGAGGCCTCGAGATCGAACTCGAAAAACGGATTCCCTCGGGGGCCGGTCTTGGTGGCGGCTCGAGCGACGCGGCGACGGCGATCCGGGCGGCCGCAAACGCATGGGGAATCGACTGGCCCGACGAGCGGCTCGCGGCGATCGGCGAGGCCCTCGGCAGCGACGTGCCATGGTTCTTCGCCGGCGGCCCAGCCGTGGCTGGCGGCCGCGGTGAGCGGATCGACCCCGTCGACGGCATCCCCGCGCTGGCGGCGGTGATCGCCTGCCCGGCAGCCGGGCTCTCGACACCGCTCGTCTACCGCCACTGCACCCCCGACCCGTCGCGGCGCGGCGAGGCGGCGAGGCTCGCGGCGCTGCTCGCCGATGGTCGGCTGCGGGCGGCCGGAACGCTCATGCACAACGACCTCGAGGCCCCGGCCCGCAGGCTGCTCGGCGATCTCGACCGGCTGCTCGACTCTATGCGGCGGGGCGGAGCCGTACGCCCCATGCTCACCGGGAGCGGCAGCGCGTGCTTCGCGGTCACCGAGACGGCGACGCTCGCGCGGCGGATCGCGAGCCGGCTCGAGCTCGAGGGGTGGCCGGGGGTGTTCGTCGTGCGGCTCGTGCCGGGACGCCGGGGTGCGGTTTCCGGGGGCCGCTCGCCCGTCGGTCGGCAGCTCGTGGGATAGCCGTTGGGGGCTCCATGAACATCACAGAGGTTCGCATCAAGCTCATCGAGGACGCAGCGGAAAAGCTGCTCGCGTTCTGCTCGATCACGCTTGACGGCGCCTTCGTCGTCCGCGACCTCAAGATCATCGACGGGCCCAATGGCCCGTTCGTCGCGATGCCGAGCCGCAAGCTCACGACACACTGCCAGGGCTGCGGCTTCAAGAACCCGCTGCGGTCCTCGTACTGCAGCCAGTGCGGCGGCCGAATCGGCGAGGCGCCGCTGCCCCGCGACGACGAGGGACGCGTGAGGCTCTATGCCGACATCGCCCACCCGATCAACGCCGGCTGCCGCGAGATGATCCAGACCCGCGTCGTCCGCGAATATTCGTCGGAACTCGAGCGGGCGAAGCAGCCCGGCTACGTCTCCCGCTACGACGGCCTCGGCGACGAGGACCACCGCCCGCAGCGCCGGCGGCAGTGACGCCGGCGATGTTCTCTCATCTTTCATGCACGTCAACGTGCTGGCTCGGGGCTGCCCGTATGCCGCTCGCCGGACGCTCGCTACGCACATCCTGTGCTTCGCTCGCTCGGATGCAGACTTCGCTCCGCAATCCTTGCTGCGCTTGTCTGCATACGCCGTCTCGGGCACACGGGCAGCCCCGAACCGGTCGAACGTGGCACTGATTGGGGCACACAGGTACTTGGATGCTGAACGCCTTAGGGGGGGCGTGGTCGGGGGGGTGGGAAACGTTGAGGAGCATCAGGTGTATCCTCACCGTAGCGACGATGCGTCCGCTCCCCCGGCGGCAATGCGGCAACCATCAAATGCGCCAGGGTGGTTTACCAACTCGATGAATGTCCGCCATGCCTACGTGCACGTGCCGTTCTGCCGCCATCGCTGCGGCTACTGCGATTTCACGCTCGTTGCGGGGCGGGAGGATCTCGTCGGGCGGTACTTTTCCGCGATCGAGTTGGAGCTTTCGCGGGTGGCGACCCCGCTTGCGCTCGACACGCTCTACCTCGGCGGGGGAACGCCTTCGCACCTCGGGCCTGATGGGCTGCGGCGGCTGTTCGGCATCCTCCGGGCGCGGCTCGCACCCGCGGCCGGCTGCGAGGTGACGGTCGAGGCGAATCCGCTCGACGTGACCGATGCCTTCGTCGCCGCGGCGGCCGACTGCGGCGTGACGCGGGTGAGCCTCGGCGGCCAGTCGCTCGACGCCTCGACGCTCCGCGCGCTCGACCGCGATCATGCGCCCGGCGACGTGGTCGCAGCGGTGGAGCGGTTGCGGGCCCGCAGGATCGTGGTGAACCTCGACCTCATGATCGCCGCCCCGGGCCAGTCGCTCGCCGACGTCGATCGTGATCTCGACGCCGCACTCCGACTCTCCTGCGACCACGTCTCCGTCTACTGCCTCACCTGGGAGAAGGGCACGGCCTTTGAATCGCAGCGGCGGAAGGGGCTCATGAAGCCGGTCGACGAGGGGGTCGAGCGGGCGATGTTCGAGCGGGTGATCGAACGGCTCGAGGGCTCTGGCTACGAGCACTACGAGGTGTCGAACTTCGCGATTCCAGGCTACCGCTGCCGGCACAACGAGGCCTACTGGGACTGCCGGCCGTGGGAGGCTTTCGGTCCCGGTGCCGCCCGGTTCGACGGCCGCACGCGGACCACGAACCACCGGAGCGTGACGGCCTGGATCGACGGCGTGCTCGCCGGCCGCGACGTCACGGGGGATCGCGACGCGATGACCGACGAAGAGGCCGCGCGGGAGCGGATCGTCGTGGGCCTCCGCCGGCGCGACGGGGTCGACAGGCGCACGTTCCGCGAGGTGAGCGGTTTCGACCTCGACACGCTCGCCGGCCACGCGATCGCCCGCTGGGTCGCCTCGGGCCTCGCGGCCGACGACGGCCGCCGCCTTCGGCTCACTCGCGAGGGATTGCTCGTTTCCGACGGGTTGTGGGGCGATGTCCTCGTGGCCCCGGCGTAGCATCGTCCGTCCGCGGTGGCGTATCTTGTCGGCACACGACATCAGGAGCAGCACGTGCCACGAGACATCAGCCGCGTCGCGTTCGTCGCGATGGGAGCCGGATTCTTGGCGCTGGCCTCGGCGGTCGCCAGTTCTGCTGACATGCAGCCGGCTGTCGCAGCCCCCGCCGCCCCCCGCACGCTGGAGGCCGAGCACGGCGTCGTCTGCCGGCTTGCGGGCGAGCGGTTCGGCTACTTCGGCTGGCCCACCGTCACCCGTACCGATGACGGCCGGCTCCTCGTCGTGAGCTCCGGCCTGCGGAGCGAGCATGTCTGCCCGTTCGGCAAGACCGTGCTTCACGAGAGCGCCGACGACGGCCGCACCTGGTCGGAGTCGCGGGTGATCCAGGATTCGCCGATCGACGACCGCGACGCGGGAATCGTGAACCTCGGCGGGAAATCGCTGCTCGTGTCGTGGTTTCGCAGCGACACGCGGCCCTACGCGAACAACACATGGATTCCCGAGAAGGAACGGGCGACGTGGCCCGACGTCTTCAAGGACTGGACCGACGAAATGGTCGAGCCGCTCGTCGGCTCGTGGGTGATGCGGTCGGACGACGGTGGCGCGACCTGGGGCAAGCCGGTCCGCGCGCCCGTGTCCGCGCCCCACGGACCGATTCTCCTCCGCGGTGGCGACCTTCTCTATCTCGGCAAGCCTTTTGGAACATGGGCCGACATGGATACGGCTCAGATCGCCGCCGCCCGCTCAAGCGATGGCGGCCAGACGTGGCGGGTGGTGGGCCGCGTGCCGGTGGCCCCGCGGACCGACGCTGCGAACTATCACGAGCCGCACGTCGTCGAGCTGCCCTCCGGACGGCTCGTGGCCGCGATCCGGCTCGAGGATCATTCCGGCAAGCCGCTCGCCGCCGCGGGCATTCCAAGCTTCACGATCATGCAGAGCGAGTCGGACGACGGCGGCGCGACCTGGTCGATGCCCCGCTGGCTCGGCTTCAAGGGCTCGCCGCCCCACCTCCTGCGACACTCCTCGGGGGCCCTCGTGATGACCTACGGCTACCGCGACAAGCCCTTCGGCCAGCGGGTGGCGATCAGCCGCGACGACGGCCGCACGTGGGATGCCGACTGGATCCTGCGGGCCGACGGCCCCGACCACGACCTCGGCTATCCCTCGACCGTGGAAATGGCCGACGGGAGCCTCTTCACCGTCTGCTACCAGAAGGCGGCCAAGGACGAGAAGTGCTCGCTGCTCTGGTCGAAGTGGAAGCTGCCGGCCGCCGATCCCGTGAAGCCGGTCGCCATCGGCTCGCGACGCGAACTGTTTGTCGACCGGTTGCTCATCGAACGGCTCGACGGCGCGAGTCTGAAGCTCCACGAGCCGGTCTCCGGTGGCGTTGCGATCCGGATCGACAAGCCCTGGGAGGGGCCGGCCAACTTCGGCATGGCGGTGATCGAGCTCGACGGCCGGCTGCTCATGTATTACCGCGGCTGGTCGCTCGGCGACAAAGCCGATGAAAACGGCGTCAGCTGCGTGGCCGAGAGCCGCGACGGCGGGGAAACCTGGACGAAGCCAGCCCTCGACCTCGTGAAGCGGCCCGACTGGCCGGCCAACAACATCATCGCCACGGTGGAGGGCGAACCGCGGTTCGCGTTTCCGTGCGCGCCGTGGGTGGATGCCCGACCAGGCGTTCCCGCGAATGAGCGGATCAAGATAGTCGAGAGCGTTCCAGTGAGCGGCGAGAAGCACACGGCGATGACGGATCCGGCAGGCCCCAAGCGGCTCGTCTTCTGGGCGTCGGCCGACGGGTTCGCATTCCGCAAGCTCGCCCCGCAGCCCGACTTCGTGAGCGATCTCAGAAACTCGTTCGACGGCGGCAATGCGATGTTTTGGAGCGAGGCCGAGGGACAGTACGTCCTCTACTACCGCTGGTACGACGGCGACTGGGGCAAGGGCCGGCGGTCGATGGCCCGCGCGACGTCGAAGGACCTCATGACCTGGACGAAGCCCGTGGGAATGACCTACGGCGACTCTCCCCGCGAGCAGTTCTACGTCAACAACACACAGCCGTACTTCCGTGCGCCGCACCTCTACATCGCTCCGGCGGCCCGGTTCATGGAGAAGCGGCAGGTGCTCGACGCGAAGCGTGCGGAATCGATCGGCGTGAAGGCGATCGGCGAGCACGTCTATTACAAGGACTGCTCCGACGGCGTCCTGCTCACGAGCCGTGCCGGCTCGACCGCCTACGACCGCTCGTTCATGGAGACGTTCGTGCGGCCGGGCCTCGGCGATGCCAACTGGGTCTCGCGTACAAACTACCCGCTCACCGGCATCCTCCCGGCCGGACCGGGGCGGATGCAGATGTTCGTGACCCGCAACAACATGCAGGACTCGTGGCACATCGAGCGACTGTTGCTGCGGACCGACGGCTTCGCGTCGGTGTCGGCGCCGTGGGCAGGCGGCGAGATGCTCACGAAGCCGCTCACGTTCACCGGCGACTCGCTCGAGATCAACTACCGCACCGGTGCGGCGGGGAGCGTTCGCGTGGAGATCCAGGATGCCGCCGGCACGCCGCTTTCCGGCTTCACTGCGGCCGACTGCCCGGAGATCATCGGCGACGAGATCGACCGCACGGTCGCCTGGAAGTCCGGGAAGTCCGTGGGCAGCCTCGCGGGCAAGCCCGTGCGGCTGCGGTTCATCCTCGCCGACGCCGACCTGTTCTCGTTCCGGTTCACCACGCCGTAAAGAACACGGTGCCGGAAGCCGTGTTCGCTATACTTTCGAACCATGAGCATTGCCGTCGGAAATCCCGCGCCGGACGTGACGTTTTCGCTCCACGACGGGCGGACGGTGAGGCTCTCCGACTACCGCGGGAAGCGGGCGGTCGTCGTTTTTTTCTATCCGCGGGACAACACGCCGGTCTGCACGAAGGAGGCCTGCGCCTTCCGCGACGCCTACTCCCGGTTCGTCGATGCCGGCTGCGAGGTGATCGGCGTCAGTTGCAACTCGGCGGAGAGCCACGGCCGGTTCGCCGACCGCCACGGCCTCCCCTATCCGCTCGCGACCGACGCCGACGGCAGCCTCCAGCGGGCGTTCGGCATGAAGCCGCTGCTCGGCTTCCTGCCCGGCCGCACGACGTTCGTGATCGACCGCGACGGAATCGTGCGGCTGGTCTTCTCCGCGCTCTTCGCTTCCGACGAGCATGTGAAGAAGGCGCTCGATGTTCTGGGGCAGGCAGGCTGACGGATTCTTGGTCAGGCAACCTGACGGCCCGGCACTACTTCCCGAGCGCCGCGACGAGGTCGAGGATCGCCTTCTTGCCGTCGGCGAAGTACATGAGCGTGTTGTCGGCGGCAAAGAGTGGGTTGGGAATCCCCGCAAAGCCCGGGGAGAGCGAACGCTTCACGACGATCACCGTCCTTGCCTTGTCGACGTCGAGGATCGGCATGCCGGCGATCGGGCTATTCGGATCGGTCCGCGCCGCCGGGTTCACGACGTCGTTGGCCCCGATCACGATCGCCACGTCGGTCTCGGGGAACGTTGGGTTGATGTCGTCCATCTCCCGCAGTTTTTCGTAGGGCACGTCCGCCTCCGCCAGGAGCACGTTCATGTGCCCCGGCATCCGGCCGGCCACCGGATGGATCGCGTACTCGACCGTCTTGCCCCGCTTCTCGAGGGCGTTGGCCAGCTCCCGCACGGCGTGCTGCGCCTGGGCGACCGCGAGGCCGTAGCCCGGCACGATCACGACGCGGTCGGCTCCCTCGAGCACCATCGCCAATTCGTCGGGGCCGGCGCTCTTGATCTTGCCGGCGTAGACGTCGTCGGCCGAGACGGCCGCCGTCGTGCCGAGGCCGCCGAAGAGCACGCCCGCAAGCGAGCGGTTCATTGCCTGGCACATGATGGCCGTGAGGATCAGGCCGCTGGCTCCCACGAGCGAGCCGGCGATGACGAGCACCGAGTTATCGATCACGAAGCCTGCCGCCGCCGCCGCGAGGCCGGAGTAGCTGTTCAGGAGGCAGATCACGACCGGCATGTCGGCCCCGCCGATCGGCATCGTGAGCGTGATGCCGAGCGCACTACCTACGACGACGAGCAGCCAATAGAGGATCGTCCACGACGGGTAGGCGCAGACGCCCCAGATCAAGAGCAGCGTCGCCGCCGCGAGGCCGAGGTTGATCCAGTGGCGGTTCGGGTTGGTCCAGGCCTTCTTGAACTGCGGCAGCTCCTCGAGCTTCCCGAAGGCGACGAGGCTGCCCCAGAACGTGACGGCGCCGATGAGGCCGGTGAGGGCCGTGGCGATCGCGAACTGCGTCCAGGGGGAAAGGTCGACGGCGGCCCGGGTTGCGGCGGCGGTGAGCATGCCCGCATCGTCGGCGAGCCGTGAGTCGCCGACCTTGTTCCAGAGTTCGGCGCCGGCCACGACCGCGGAGGCGGCCCCGCCGAACCCGTTGAGCAGGGCGACCATCTGCGGCATCCCCGTCATCGGATACTTGATCGCCATGACGGCCCCGATCGCCGCGCCGATCAGCCCGGCCACGACGACCAGTCCGAGAGGCCAGCCCCCCTTGGCGGCGATCGTCTCGAGGACCGGCTTCTCGAAGCAGGCTGCCACGAGGGCGATCGCCATGCCGGCGGCGCCGAGGTAGTTGCCCCGCACGGCCGTTCGCGGCCCGCTCATGAGCTTGAACGCCACGATGAACAGCATCGAGGCGACGAGGTAGGCGAGATTGATCCAGGCTTGGCTCGACATGTGTGCCTACTTGTTCTTGGGGCTACTTCTTCTTGGGGTTGAACATCTCGAGCATGCGGTGGGTCACGACGAACCCGCCGGCGACGTTGATCATGGCGAGCACCACGGCGACGAGCCCGAGCATGTTGCCGAACCTGAAGCCCGCCGTCGTGATCGACGCGGCGACGATGATCGCCCCCACCGCCGTGATCCCGGAGATCGCGTTCGACCCGCTCGTCAGGGGCGTGTGCAGCCGCTGCGGCACCTTCATGATCACCTCGAAGCCGACCCACATCGCCAGCAGGAACACGGTCAGCAGTCGGATGAACCGCGACGAGGGATCCTCGCCCGCAGCGGCATCGGCCAGCGGGAGGAGGAAAAGGGGAAGGTTCATGGGTTGGCCCGGGGTGGGGGATGGTTGAATCGTCGGGTTCGTCAGTTCTGGGATGCCGCGTCGACCGGCGCGAGGCCCGCCTTCTCGCGGACCTTCGGGTGGACGAGCTGGCCACCGCGGGCAACGAGCGTGTCGCGGCAGATCTCGTCGTCGAGCGACACCTGCGGGAGGCCGAGCTTCACGAGGTGCAGGAGGAAGGTCGTGATGTTGCGGGCGTAGAGCTGGCTCGTGTGGAAGGGCACCTCCGCGGGCAGGTTCGTCGGTCCGAGGACCGTGACGCCGTCGACGGTCACCGCGTCGCCGGGGACCGTCACCTCGCAGTTGCCCCCCCTTTCGGCCGCGAGATCGACGATCACGCTGCCGGGACGCATCCGGGAGACCATCTCGCGGGTCACGAGCACCGGAGCCCGCTGGCCCGGGATCATGGCCGTCGACACGACGATGTCGCTGTCGGCCACCGCCTTGCCGAGAAGCTCCCGCTGCTTCGCGTAGAACTCCTCCCCCATCGCCTTGGCGTAGCCGCCGGCCGCTTCGCTCGAGCCGGTCTCGAGGGGAAGCTCGAGGAACTTCGCGCCGAGGCTCTGCACCTGTTCCTTCACAGCCGGCCGAACGTCGTAGGCGGTCACCTGAGCGCCCAACCGCTTGGCCGTCGCGATCGCCTGGAGGCCCGCGACGCCCGCTCCAAGAATGAGCGCCTTTCCGGGCGTGACGGTGCCGGCGGCGGTCGTCATCATCGGCAGGATCTTCGGCAGGGCCGTCGCGGCGAGCAGCACCGCCCGGTAGCCGGCGATGTTGGCCTGGCTCGAGAGCACGTCCATGCTCTGGGCACGAGTGATCCGCGGCACGAGTTCGAGCGAGAAGAGCGTCGCGCCCTTCTCGGCGGCCTCGCGGCACTGCTCGTGGAGCGAGAGCGGGTCGCAGCAGCCGATGACGATCGTGCCGGGCCGAAGCCGATCGCGATCGCCGTGCCATGCATCGCCGGCGGCGCCACAGGAGCGGACCTGCAGGAGGCAGTCCGCCGCGAAGGCCTCATCGCGGGAGACGACCGTCGCGCCGGCCTCGCGGTAGGCCTCGTCGGCGAAACCGGCGGCCGCGCCGGCCCCGGTCTCGACGAGCACCTCCAGCCCGGCCTTTTTCAGGGGGGCGACCGCCGCGGGGACCAGGGCAACTCGACGTTCGTTCGGGCAGGTTTCCTTGATGGCGGCGACTTTCATCGGGTCTCGACTCTTTTCGGGGGGCTGACTCGATCCGGGCCGGGTCCTGGATTCCAGGTTCGGAATCCGGAGGTTTTTACGCGCCGCTTGCGGATGAAACACCGCGCTGGTATTTTTCCGAGCCACGATTTTGCTTGAAAAAATCTTGTTTTCAAGGGTGATGCAGGCACGTTCCCGGCCGAAATCCGGTTCGTGCATGGTTTTTGAGGATCCAGCAGTGACCAAGACATTCATGGCGAAGCCGGGCGAGGTGGCGCAGCGTTGGTGGCTCGTCGACGCCTCCGGCAAGCGGGTCGGGCGGCTCGCCTCCGATATCGCGATGATTCTCATGGGCAAGCACCGCCCCACCTACACGCCCCACGTCGACACCGGTGACTTCGTGGTCGTTGTGAACGCGGAAAAGGTCGAACTCGGCGGCAGGAAGTGGCAGCAGAAGCTCTACCGCTGGTACACCGGCTACCAGGGCCTGAAGACGGAGACGGCCGAGCACCGCCGCGACCGCCGACCAACGCTGATCGTCGAGGAGGCCGTCCGCCGGATGCTCCCCAAGACCCGCCTCGGTCGCGTCATGCTCGACAAACTCAAGGTCTACGCCGGCCCGGACCATCCCCATTCGGCGCAGCAACCGGAACCGCTCGAGGTCGGCGCGAAGTAAAGCGGAAGCCGAACCCGCACCAGCGAACCCACGCACCAGTAAACACGACGGAATACTCGAAGGAACCAGGGCATGTCGGACGAGCAGATCGCAGCAGAACCGGTGAAGAAGTCGGCCCGTCGCGGGCTCGACGTGATCGCGACGGGTCGTCGCAAGACGGCCGTGGCGCGGGTTCGGCTTCGGAAGGGGTCCGGCACGATCGTCATCAATGGCCGTGACCTTGCCGCCTACTTCCCCGCGACGAAAGACCGCGCGCTGGTTTCCGGCGCGCTCGAGCAGGTTGGCAAGCGAAACGATGTCGACCTGAAGATCACCGTCGATGGCGGCGGGCCTGCCGGTCAGGCGGGTGCCTGCCGGCTCGGCATCGCCCGGGCGCTCAAGGCCTTCGACGGAGAACTGGCCGAATCGCTGCGGCAGGGCGGGCTTCTCACCCGCGACGGCCGGATGAAAGAGCGGAAGAAGTACGGTCTCCGCGGTGCCCGCCGCGGCACTCAGTTCTCGAAGCGGTAGTGTTCTCGCAGCGGTAGTTCCCGATGCGGCCGCCTGGCGAGGCGGGAAAACCGTCGGTTTTTGCCCGACCGGTCCAAGTCGCATTCTCCGCCATCCCGCTTCGGTTTCCCCGGCCCGACTGCCGAAGGCATACTGAGGTGCGGCAGATCCGCGTTGGACGGGTCGGCGGAGCACCAGGAGAGTCGAAGCATGCGGTCGACACGCTCTCGTTCCCGGAACATGGCATCCCCGCTCGTGTCGAGCGGGCTTTTGGCCGTCGGCCTGCTCGTCGCTTCGACAGCGATTCCGACCAACCGTCTTTCTGCCAATGAGATTCGACCGGATTCTGGCGAGAACCCGGCAAATCGAACCACCGCCGTTCATGCCTCGGCCGGCGACCTTCTCGACGCCGAGCGGGCGGGGCTTGTGACCGTCCGTTACATCGCCAACGACTCCCGCTCCGCCCAGGTCATCGTCACCAACCGAACGAAGAAGCCGCTCACGCTCCGGCTCCCGGCCGCGTTCGTCGGAGTGCCCGTGCTCGCCCAGATGGGCGCCCAGCAGGCCGGGGCGGGGTTTGGAGCGGGTGGTATCGGCGCCCAGCCGCAGACGGTCGGGGGTGGCGGCGCGCTCGGAGCCGGTGCCGGTGGCGGAGGCTTCGGAGGCGGCGGGGCAGCCGGAGGCGGCGCGGCCTTTTCGATCCCGCCCGAGAAGAGTCGCGTGCTCAAGGTCCGCACGGTCTGCCTCGAGCACGGGAAGTCCGAGCCGCAGCCCAGGCATGCCTACCGCCTCGACCGGTTCGATTCGTTCTCGAGCGACCCGGCGCTCCAGGGTGTGCTCGAGGCGCTTGGCCGCGGCGAGATAAGTTCGCAGGTGGCTCAGGCGGCCGCTTGGCACCTTTCGAGCGGCCTGTCGTGGGAGCAGATCGCGAACGAGCGAATCGACCACGTCGTCGACGAGGACGAGCCCTTCTTCACCCCGGCGGAGATCCTCGCCGCGAGGCAGGTCGTCGAAGTGGCAAATCACCGGGCCGCGAGGCCAAAGAGTTCGTCGCCGACCGTCACTGGCCCGACGGAATAGCCTCGTTTCCGGCACGCGTGCAGAGCGCCCTGAAGACGTCGGCACTCGTGTCGTCCGAGATGAGCCTGCAGGAGCCATCCATGTTGAGGAAGTTGGTGCCGGCCTTGTACGGGCCGATAAACCCGCCCGGGCTGCCTGTCAGGCTCGGTGCACTCGATCGCACATGGACGAGCACGGCGGTGATGGCCGGTCGAAAATTGAAACTCGGCTCGTTCGCCCTGTATTGAATGGATTCCGGGGCGTAGACCAGCTCCTGCCCGGGCACGACGCCGACCCAGCTGCTACGGGTGTGGCGGCTCATCCGCTCGCCGACACCGATCGTCTTGCTCAAGCCGTCGGTGATATCGGAAAACCGGACTTGGATGTTCCGATGGAAGACGCCGTTGAACGGCTGCTCTTCGTACCTCAAAGTGCCCAGGGAGCCCGCGTAACTGCACACGGCGGCCTGAGTCATCAGTGTCGGAGTGTTCGAGGCGGCTGGTGGCGATCCGGAGTCGGTGATGTCGATGAGCCGGGAGCTGGTATCCCCGGGATCGATGAAAACGGGAACAGTCGTCTCTCTGGCGGCCTTGTTGAGTTCGTCCGTGATCGGGAGGTTGAAGCGAATCGTGCTGTGGAGCGCCGTCTCCTCCACATACGGCAGGAGGAATGCGAAGAAACTCCATCCTGGCCCCGTCTCAGTGACGACCTCGTTCGTTCCCACACCCGTGGTGCCCGTCGCCGTCGAACGGAATCCGGGGGGGAGTTTGCGGTTGGCATCGTTGTAGCCGTGCAGCGCCAGGCCGATCTGCCGCAGGTTCGAAAGGCTCTGAGTCCGCCGCGCCGCCTCCCGGGCCCCCTGCACGGCCGGAAGGAGCAGGCCGATGAGCGTTCCAATGATCGTGATCACGACCAGCAGCTCCACCAGCGTGAAGGCTGATCGGACACGGCAACCCGCATTTTTCACACCCGAACCATGGGAAAAACTTCGCATAAGCCTGGCCTCCCAGAAAATGAGACTCAATCTCATTTCGGAAGTTTAGCAGGTGCCTCGGACCTGTCAAGCTACTCGGAGGCCCAGTGTGGGTTGAAACACTTGCAAATCCCGGCATTCGATCGGGCTGCGTTCGCGGAACCGGCGCGATCGGTACAATCCTGTGTCGGCAAGGAAAACATGCTGATTCGGCCAGGGATGGCGGGCCGGATGTGGAACGGGAAGGTTCTCTTCGTGGCAGCGTCGGAAATCGTCGTCGAAACCCGGAACCTCTCGAAGGTCTATCGCGACTTCTGGGGTCGCAGCAAAAAGGTCGCCCTGAAGCCGCTTGATCTCCAGATCCGTCGAGGAGAGATCTTCGGCCTTCTCGGGCCGAACGGCTCGGGCAAGACGACGACGTTGAAGCTCTTGCTGGGACTCATCTTTCCGTCGACCGGGGGGGCCGTCGTGTTCGGCCGCGACGCGACCGAGGTCTCGAAGAACGAGCGGATCGGCTACCTGCCGGAAGAGTCATATCTCTACAAGTTCCTCGACGCGGAGGAGACGCTCGACTTCTACGGAAGGCTTTTCGACATGCCCCCCGAGGAGCGCCATCGTCGGTCCGCGGCGCTCATCGAGATGGTCGGCCTCACCCGCGATCGTAAGCGGCAGCTCAAGGAGTACTCGAAGGGGATGACCCGCCGGATCGGCGTCGCGCAGGCGCTCATCAACGACCCCGAGCTCATCCTGCTCGACGAGCCGACCAGCGGGCTCGACCCGATCGGCACCCGCGAGATGAAGGATCTCATCCTCGACCTGAAGTCCCGCGGCAAGACGGTGATCATGAGTTCGCACCTGCTGGCCGATGTGGAGGACGTCTGCGACCGGATCGCCGTCCTGCACCAGGGGGAACTGAAGGAACTCGGCCGGGTCGAGGATCTCCTGCGGGTGACCGACATCACGCAGATCCGTGCCCGCGGCCTCCCGCCGGCAGCCTTGGAGGAACTCCGCGAGGCATGCCGCAGGCTCGGTGCCACCGAGGTCGAGGTCGGCAATCCGACCATAACGCTCGAGGATCTCTTCCTGGAGGTGGTCCGCGACGCCGAAGCGAGGCCGGGCCGACGCGCGAGCCAGCCACGGTCGTGACGGTGCCCACGATTCCCGCAGTCTTCCCCGCATCCGCCGAGCCGATCCGCCGCCATGGTGCTTGAAAAGGAAATTCCGCGGTTCGTCGAGTGGGTCGGTCCGGCCTTTTTCTCGTACCTGCTCGGCCTCGCGGTGTTCTCGGTATTCGTGGGCGGCATCGCCTGGCTTGTGCAGACCGTGCTCTACGGGCCCATGGCCGCCGGCGACCGGGTCTACCGTGGGGCGGTCGGGGTCGTCGGCGACCTCCGCGGGGTGTCGTGGCGCCGGGTGACGGCCATGACCCGGCTGGCCGTGCAGGAGTCGCTCCGCAAGAACGTGCTCGTGGCGCTCGGGCTGTTCGCCGTCGTGCTCCTGTTCGCCGGCTGGTTCCTCGATCCCTCGAGCGTCAACCCCGGCCGCCTCTACCTCGGCTTCATCCTCACGGCGACGAACCTGCTGGTATGCCTCGTCGTGCTCGTGCTCGCGGCCTTCAGCCTCCCCGCCGACATCAAGGCGAAGGCGATCCAGACGGTAACGACCAAGCCGGTCCGCACGATCGAGATCGTGCTCGGCAGGTTCCTCGGTTTTTCGGCGATCGGCTCGGCGTCCCTTCTCGTCATGGGCCTCGCGGGCTGGGCATTCGTTGTCCGGAGCGTCGCCCACGAACATGTCCTCACGCAGGAGGACCTCGACGACGTCACCGCCGCGGATGGTTCGCTCGCCGGCTACCGGGGGCGAACGAGTTTCCGCCACGGACATCGACACTGGGTCGAACTCGGCCCCGAGGGATCCGGCCGGACCGATGTCACGCAGGGGCATCGCCACGCGGTGCGGTCCCGCGAGTCGGCCGACGGCAAGCTGGTTTTCGAGCTGGGACCGCCCGAGGGCCTGCTCGAGGCGAGGCGTCCGCTCCGCGGGCGGCTCACGTTTCGCGACCGCTTCGGCTCGCCGAGCGCGAAGGGGATCAGCGTTGGCGCCGAGTGGGGCTATCGCCAGTACATCGAAGGCAGCACGCTCGCCGCCGCCATCTGGACATTCGAGGGGATCAGCGAGCGGGAATTTCCCGATGGCCTTCCGCTCGAGATGATCGTCCGCGTGTTCCGCACCTACAAGGGTGACATCGAGAAGGGGATCGGCGGAAGCGTACGCGTCCGCAACCCGAGGACACAGGTCGAGACCGCTCCGTTCTATTTCACCGCCAAGGAGTTCACGATCGATTCGCTCATGATTCCCCGGCAGGTCGCCGTGACCACGGCCGGCGGCGGCACGCGGCAGGTCGATCTCTTCGACGAACTCGTCGACGGAAAACCCGAGAGTGGTGGGCCGTCCGACGCCGGGGGCGGCGACGGCAGGGGACGGATCGAGGTGATCCTGCAGTGCCTCGTGCCGTCCCAGTACTTCGGCGTGGCCCAGGCCGACTTCTACCTGCTCGCCGGCAACGGCTCCTTCGCCTTCAATTACTTCAAGAGCTGTCTCGGCATCTGGTTCTCGATGCTCCTCGTGGCCGCGATCGGCGTGACGTTCAGCACGTTCCTTTCGGGTCCGGTCGCGATCCTCGCCACGCTGTCGGTGCTGCTGGTCGGGCAGGTCCGCGAATTCGTTTCCCGCTGGTACGAGAGCCTCGTCACGGGTGACGCGAAGATCGTGCCCGGGGGCGGTCCGATCGAGTCGCTGTACCGGATCATCACTCAGACGAGCATCACGCTCGAATTCGACGAGACGCCGGCCGTGACCGCGATGAAGGCGGTCGACACGCTGCTGGTCTCTCCGATGAGGCTGCTGGCGGCGGTCTTCCCGTCGCTCGGATCGCTCGGCACGGGCGAGTTCGTCGCCAGCGGATTCGACATTCCCCTCGACCTGATTGCCGAGCATTCGCTCGAGACGCTCGGGTACGTGCTGCCCTGCATCGTGCTCGGGGCGCTGTTCCTGAAGGCGCGGGAGGTGGCGTCATGACCGATCGAAATGGGAACGGTCACCGTCCGCCGGCCGGCGGCGGACGGGCTGGCTCGTGGCTGGGCTTGAGGCTGGAGACGCTCGTCGCACTCCTGGGCATCGCGGCCCTGCTCATCCCCCTATCGGCGCTCAGCCAGCCGGCCGACGCCACGAGCGGCGGCGGATTTCTCGCCCGGGAGCGGGCGCGGTTCGGGCTGTCGCAGGCGAACCTCGGCGAGATCGACCCCGCGAGCGAGACGATGCGGCTGGCCACGCTCGGCCTCAAGAACGTGGCGGTGACGCTCCTGTGGGACCGGGCCAACCACTACAAGAAAGTGGAGGATTGGACGAACCTCTCCGCGACCTACGAGCAGATGGTCAAGCTCCAGCCGAACTTCTACTCCATCTGGGACTTCCAGGCCCACAACCTTTCCTACAACATCTCCGTCGAATTCGACGACTACCGCGACCGCTACGCCTGGGTCATGAAGGGAATCGAGTTCCTCCGCCAGGGCATCGCCCTCAACGCCTACGAGCCGAGGCTCCTTGGCCGCATGGGCTGGTTCATCGGCAACAAGATCGGCAAGTCGGACGAGAAGAAGCAGTTTCGCCGGCTGTTCAAGGCCGACGACGATTTCCACGAACGGGACCGGCCCGGCCGCACGCTCCCCGAGCGGGACAACTGGCTCGTCGCCCGGGAGAAGTACCTCGCGGGCCAGCAGCTCGCCGACTCCGGCGCGATGCTGAAGACGACGCCGCTCATCTTCCACAGCGAGCCGATGATGACGGCCATCAATCATGCAAGGGCCTTGGAGGAGGATGGAATATTCGGCGAGGCCGCCCGCGACGCCTGGCGGCTCGCCGGGGAGGAGATGCGGAGGTTTTCCGTCCGGGAGATCCCGACGAGTTGGGACGTGCCGATCCGGCTCGGGATGCGGGAGGCCGAGGAGGCGAGGGCGCAGCGGGTCGCGGGCCGGCTGGAAGAGCTCCTTCCCGGCGGCATGCTGGCGATGAAGAAGCGGAAGCTGGAATCGCTCTCCGACGACCAGCGGAAGGTGATCGTGATTCCCGCCGCCGAACGCACCGAGCCGCAGGCCAAGCTCGCAAGCGAGGCCGAGGCGGCGATGGTCGTCACTTGGCCGATGGTTGCAAGCGAGGCCCCGCCCGCGGTTCGAGACGAGGCACGGCGGCTCGCGAGGGAATACGTCGAGGCTGGGGAGACCGCCCAGATCATCGACCGCTACCGCGACATCGTGAACTTCGACTTCTGGAGGGCGACCTGTGATGCCGAGGTGACGGAGCCGGCGCTGCGGGCCCGCGAGCGGACCTGGCGGGCGGAACGCGAGTACGAGAACGCACGGCTGCAGCCGGCGAAGAAGGCGTTCGAGGAGGCGTTCGGGGCCTGGCGCGAGGTGCTCGACGCCTCGCCGATCCTGCGAGACGACGACCTTACCGCGGAGGACCTCGCCACCGCAGTGAGGAAATACCGCAAGGTGCTCGACCAGCTCGACGAACCTTTTCCAAAGCCGTTCATCCTGCAGGACGTGCTCGACCGTGCCTTGCCGGGCGAAGACTGAGCGCCCCGCCGGGCGAAGACTGAGCGCCTTGCCGGGCGACGAGTGAGCCTTGTCGGTCAGGTCTTGCGAACGAGCAGCCGGTCGATGCGTCGGCCGTCCATGTCGACGACCTCGATTTCCAGGCCATTCCAGCGGGCCGTGTCGCCGACGATCGGGATCCGTTCGAGCTCGGCGAGCACGAGACCCGAGACCGTCGTGTAGTCCCGCTGCCCGGCGGGTAGCCGGACGCCGAGCCGGTCGGCGAGTTCCTCGATCGGGATCGCGCCGTCGACGAGCCACGAGCCGTCTGGCCGCTCGATGACCGACTGGGGCTCCTCGCGACGGTGTTCGTCGTGGATCTCCCCGACGAGCTCCTCGAGCACGTCCTCGAGCGTCACCATGCCCTCCGTGCCGCCGTACTCGTCGAGCACGATCGCCAGCTGGTTTTTCTCCTTCTGGAAAAGCTCGAGCAGCCGGTCGAGCGGCATCGTCTCCGGCACGAAGAGCGCCCTGTGCATGAGCTTCTTCAGGTCGATCGGCCAGCCCATCCAGTTCTGACGGAGGACGTCCTTGATGGAGACGTAGCCGAGGATGTGGTCGAGCGAGCCCTCGTAGACCGGCAGCCGCGAGTAGCCCGCCATCGCGATCGCCCCGAGCACCTCGCCGGGGGGCGTCTCGATGTCGAGCGCGTCGAGGTCGATTCGCGGGCGCATGATGTCGCGGACCGTCCGCTCGCCGAGCCGCAGCGCCTCCGACGCCACCGCCAGCTCGACCGGCTCGAGCACCCCCTCGGCCCGCCCCGCCTGAAGCAGGTGCTCGATGTCGTCGACCGAGACGGAAGGGCCGGCCTGCCGCTGCGCGCCGAGGAGCCAGAGTACGGCGGAGGTCGCGGCGCTCATGATGCGGGCCAGCGGCGTCACGAGCCGCGAGAACCCCTGCATGATCGGCGCCACGCCCCTGGCGATTGGCTCGGCCGTGCGAAGCGCCAGCCGCTTCGGCACCAGCTCCCCGAGCACGAGCGTCAGGAAGGAGAGCACCGCCACGAAGAGCGTCAGCGCAATCGACCGGGCCCAGTCCGCGACGAAAGGCGGCGCGATCTCGCGGATCCAGGCGGCGATGTCGCTCACCACTTGATCGCCGCCGTAGGCGGCCGCGAGCGTACCGACGAGCGTGATCCCGATCTGCACGGTCGGCAGGAAGCGGTCGGGGTTGTTGGCCAGCGCCAGCGCCGTCGCCGCTGACCGGTCGCCCTTGTCGGCCATCTGCTGGAGCCTTCCCCGGCGGCTCGCGACGATCGCCATCTCGGCGCCGGAGAAGAACCCGTTGGCGAGGATGAGCGCGAGGATGATGACGAATTCGATCAGCATGGGTCGTTGCCCGGGCTCCTGGCCGGATCGCCCGCGGCGTCCCGCCGGATCACCGCGAGGTTGTCGCGGTGGACGACCTCCTCGTAGGGGCAGCAGCCGAGCACCTCCGCGATGCGGTCGGTTTTCAGCCCGACGATCCGACGCAGCTCGTCGGCCGCGTAGTTGACGAGCCCCCTGGCGAAGACGCCGTCGCCGACGGTGGCCAGGGAGACGACGTCTCCGGAGCCGAAGTCGCCGTCGAGCGAACGCACGCCGGCGGCGAGGAGGCTCGAGCCGCGGTGCACGACCGCCTCGCGGGCGCCGGGATCGACGACGAGGGTCCCCTGCACGTCCGCGCTCCAGCCGAGCCAGCGTTTCTTCGCCGTCATGGTGGACCCCGCGGGATGGAAGAGCGTGCCGACCGGCTCGCCCGCGCAGATCCTCTCCAGCACGGCGTCGTCCCGGCCGGAGGCGATGATGCAATGAGCGCCCGACTCCGTCACGATCCTCGCCGCCGCGATCTTGCTGGCCATGCCTCCCTTCGAGAGCCCGCCCCGGACGTCGCTGGCGAGGCCCTCGATCGAGCTGTCGATCCGCCGCACGTCGGCGACGAGCCTGGCTCCCGGCTCGTCGGGCCTGCGGTCGAACAGTCCGTCGACGTCGGAAAGTAGCACGAGGAGCTGCGCGTCGATGAGCGTGGCGACGAGGGCCGCGAGCCGATCGTTGTCGCCGAAGGAGGTGCGGAGCTCCTCGACGCTCACCGTGTCGTTCTCGTTGATGATTGGCACCGCCCCGAACTCGAGGATGGCCCGCAGGGCGTGGCGGATGTGGAGGTAGCGGGTGCGGTCCCGCAGGTCGCCAGCCACGAGCAGCACCTGCGCGGCGTGGCGGCCTCGGTCGCGGAACACCCGTTCGTAGGCCTCGATGAGCGAGCTCTGCCCGACCGCCGCCACTGCCTGCAGGTGGGCGAGCTCCACCGGCCGTCGGGCGAGGCCGAGCCTACCCATCCCGGCCCCGACGGCGCCCGAGCTCACGAGCACGACCTGCCGTCCGGCCGCGATCAGGGAGTCGACCTGCCGAGCGATGGCCTCGATCCGGGCGGCGTCGAGGAGTCCGTCTGGCCGCGTCAGGACCCTCGTGCCCACCTTCACGACGACGAGCCGGGCCGTTGCGGAGACGTCCTTGCGGGTCGTGTCGGTCATGAGCTGGCTGGTGGTTCCGGCATGCCGTCCGGCAGCGGTCGCTACGCGACGTGATCGGGGGCTGGTCAAAGCCGAACCAGTTTACACTGGCCTTTCGGCGAGCGACCACCGAGTAACAACGGGCCCGCGATTGCGGGATCTGGTTGAGGCATTTCGGTGGGAGGCGTACACTCATCGGTCAATGAGCGATCTCCATCACGAGTGCGGGCTTGCCGCGATCTACCACCTGCCCTCGCAGGAGGCCTCGCCGCTTTGCCCCGCCCAGGGGCCTGACGAGGTTTCCCGACTCGTGCCTCGGATGCTCCTCGACATCCAGAACCGCGGCCAGCTCTCGGCCGGCATGACGGTCTGGAATCCCGGTCGCAGCCAGCTGCTCGCGACCTACAAGGAGGTGGGGAGCGTCAGCGAGGTCTTTCGGATGAGCCATCGGGGCAAGTACGAGAGCCTCATGGAGCAGCACACCGGGAGGGCGGCCATCGGCCACGTGCGGTACGCGACCTGCGGCGCGGAAGACAGGGGCTACGCCCAGCCGCTCGAGCGGCCCCACATCCAGAAGCGAAAGTGGTTCGCATTCGGCTTCAACGGCCAACTGGCCAACTATCCACAGCTGCGAAACGAGATCCTTTCCCGCGACGACAACCATCTCGCCCGGGACAACGACACCGAGGTGCTCATGCACCTCATCGGCAACGAACTATCGGGCGACGCCGACATCGATCCGGTGGAGCTCTTGGCGAGGGTCTCCCGGCGGCTCGATGGCGCCTGGAACATCGCGCTTCTCGATGCCTGTGGCCGGCTCGTCGTGGCCCGCGACCCGCTCGGCATCCGGCCGATGGAGTACGCCCGGCAGGGCGGGCTCGTCGCCGCGGCCAGCGAGAGCGTGCCGCTGCTCAACCTCGGGTTCCCCGCCGAGTCGATCCGGTCGCTCGAGCCCGGGACGGCGTTGGTCGTCGACGGGGCGAGCGTCCGTGTCGAGCGGTTTGCCGAGAGCCCGAGGCGTGCCCACTGCTTCTTCGAGTGGATCTATTTCGCCAACGTCGCGAGCACCATGGACGAACGCAGCGTCTACCTCTCCCGCAAGAAGCTCGGCGAGGAGCTCGCACGACTCGAGACGCTGCCGATCGACTCCGACACGGTGGTCGTTCCGGTGCCCGACACGAGCAAGGCGGCTGCCGACGCCATGGCCTACCGGCTCTCCATTCCGTGCCTCGAGGGGCTGATCCGCAACCGCTACACCGGCCGCACGTTCATCGACGGCCCGTCGAGCCGCCGCGAGAAGGCCGAGTCGAAGTACACGCCGCTGCGGGAGGTGCTCGAAGGGAAGCGGGTGATCCTCGTGGAGGACTCGATCGTCCGCAGCACGACGATGAAGGTCCTCCTCGGGAGGATGCGGTCGCTCGGCGGAGCCCGGGAGATCCATGTGAGGATCGCCTGCCCGCCGATCGTGGCGCCCTGCTTCTACGGCATCGACATGTCCACCATCGACGAGCTGTTCGCCCCGCCCTTCCTTCGTGATGGTGTGCTCACGGACGAGTCGCAGGAGGACATGGCCCGCAGGCTCGGGGCCGACTCGCTCCGTTATCTTCCGATCGAGTCGGTGGCGAGGTCGATCGGGCTCGAGCCGTCCAGCCTCTGCCGAGCGTGCATCACCGGTGACTATCCGACTCCCGCCGGAGAACGGCTCTACCAGATCGCGACGGAGCACCGCCCCGGGGGAGAGCAGCGGCGGACCTACGAGGCGGCGGTGCGGTGACGGGATCGTCGCGGCGAACGAAGTAGGTCCGCCAGACCGGTTCGCCGGCGAGCCTCGTCCGCCGCTCGAAATGGGTCCGGTAGTCGAGGTCGTGTTCGGCCGGCCGCTCGACGACCGTTTGCGGCTCGCCGAAGAAGCCCCCCGCCGCGACGATCGTGAGCGTTTCGCGGAAGTACTCCTCGACGTCGGTCCAGACGTGCAGCACGCCCGCGGGGCCGAGAGCCCTTGCGACATGGGCGAGAAAATCGGCGGCGAGCACCCGCCGCTTGCGGTGCCTCGCCTTCCACCACGGGTCGGGGAAATAGACATGCACGGCGGCGAGGCAGCCGTCGACGAGCATCTCCTCGACGAGCCGCCGGGCATCGCCCGGGATCACGAGTGCATTCGTGGCGTGTCGCCTCGCCAGCCGGCCGGCACAGAGCCTGGCGTAGGGGGTCGAGATCTCGATCCCGAGCCAGTTCGAACCCGGCCGCGACACGGCGGCGTTCTCGAGGAAGAGTCCCTTGCCGCAGCCGACCTCGAGTTCGATCGGGGCGGGGTTCGCAAACAGGCTCCGCGGGTCGAGCGGGTCGGGGAGCGAGTCGAGCAGGCGGAGATAGGAATCCGCCTCGGCATCGGCGACCGGATGCTTCCGCGGACTCCTCGCCATGCAGTTGCTACTTTCCAGCCGCCGGATTGCCGGTGACTGGATTGCCGGCGACTGGATTTCCGGCAACCGAATTTCCGCCGACCGGGCGACCGGAGATCTTGACGAGGGCGTCGACCGGCAGCGGAACGCCCTTGATGATGCCGTCCACCACGATGTTTTCCCGAACGATCCCCTGGAAGCGGCAGACGATCATCGCCCTGGGCCGGACCCGGATTCGCTCGACGGCGATGACAAGGCGGTCGCCGGGCACGACGGGCTCGCGGAAGCGGACCTCCTCCATGCCGCCGAAGCCGACCACTTTCGCCTCGAGCAGGTTGTACCGCTGCGAGAAGTAGCTCGAGAGCTGCGCCGCGGCTTCGCACATGAGCACGCCCGGCATCAGGGGCATCACGGGGAAGTGCCCGCGAACCCAGAACTCGTCGTGCGTGACGTCCTTGTAGCCGACGCAGAGACCCCGGTCCCTGTCCTCGTGCACGATCGCCGTCAACTGCTCCATCTCGAATCGCTGCATGTTCCAGCGGCGAATCTCGTGGATGTCGGCGATGACCTTGGAGAGATCGTATGCGCTCGGTTGGATGATGTAGTCGCGTGGCGCCACTGGTAAGTCTTGTGACTTGGTCTCGTGTCGTTCTTGTGCAACTGTCAGGTTTTGATGTGCTTCCGCTTGGCCTTGCGGGCCTTGCTGTTGGCAGGGCGGGCGCCGTGGTTGGCCTTCTTCAGATTGCGGTGTGGCTTGCTCATGGTCGTTGGTCTCCGGCCGGAGGGAAATCTCCGGACTGATACCGTACCAAGTCGGTCGGCTTCGTGGAAGCGATTCTGGCCGCGTCCAGAGCAGCTGCGGCGGCCTTCTCCGCGGCGATCGCGTCGGCGATCGAGGTCCGGATGATTTCCACGAAACCGGCGAGCAGGAATCCGAGGAAGCCGCCGATCACCGCCGAGGAGACACCGCCGAGAACCGTACCCGCGATCGAGCTCTTCACGAGCAGGGCGAGAGCCGCGCCGCCGATCAGGCCCCCGGCGAGTCCGCCGATCGCTGCCGACACCGGAACGAGCCGGCCGAGACTCTCCGACCGCTCGAGCAAGGTCGGCAAGTGTGCGGGCACGCTCGAACGATGGAAGGGCTCCCGTCCGCGGGCATCGAGCCCGCGGTCGGTGTCGTCCCGTAGCCGGGTCCCGATGGCGTTGCCGGCGACGTGCATCGCGATGCTCGCCAGGAGCACGAGCACGGCGATCCAGCCTGCGAGGCCGAGCCAGCCGATGGCCGCGACCGACACCGCGACGGCGACCGCCAGCCAGCTGTAGGTGGAGAGCTTCATCGGTGCAGGCTCCAGGGAACGACCAGATGTCATTGTAGGCGGCCCGAGCCCGGCGGCTCGTTCCGGCATTTTCACTTACCCGCGGCGTCGGCCTCCGTGAACGGCCCTGCAAGCACCGCAGAGGGCTGATCGTGCCGGCCCATCCCGTCGATCACCACCTTGGCCTGTCCGAGCAGTTCGTCGGGCACTCGCCACCTTTCACGGTCGTAGCCGGCCGCCACGAGGTTGATCGTCAGGCGCGGCGGGATCTCGCGGGAGGTTTCACCGATGGGAACCGTCGCCGGATCCTTGCCGCCGAGCAGGTCGCCCGCGAGCCGGCCGGCCAGCAGCCCCACTTCGCGGAAGTCGAACCCGACGTCGAACAGCGTCCCCCGCTCGGGACTGCCCGGCACGACGGTGAACACCGGCACGCCAGCCTTGGCGGCCGTCACGATGATCGAATCGATGACGCTCGATACGGTCGTGTCGCCGGGCACGAACACCGCCTCGGCGCCCCGCGAGAGCGTCGACTGGATCGCCTCGATCACTCCGGACGAGTTCTCCACCGCCGCCTCCAAAAGCTCGATGCCGCGCGCCCGGCAACTCGCACGCGCCAGTTCCATGAATCGCCGCGAGTTGCTCTCCGAGGGATTGTGGGCCACTCCGACGCGGACCAGCCGCGGGTTGATCTCCCTTGCCATGCGGAAGGTGGCGTCGACCGGCGCGAGGCTGCCGTAGCCGACGAGGTGACGTGGATGCACGAGCGGATCGGAACGATCGAAGCCGACGCCCGCCGAGAAGGGATCAGCCACCGCGGAAAAGACGTGGAAGACGCGCCCGCGGGCATTGGCGGTGGCCAGCGCCTGCAGGGACGGCGTGCTCGAGGTCAGCGCGAGATCGAAGGGACCGCCGGCGATTTCCCTCGCGATGGCATTGGCCTGGGCGAGATCCCCCTCGGCGTTGTACCGGCGGATCTTCACTGTCCTGCCGTCGACGTAGCCCCGCTCCGAGAGTCCCTCCAGCATCCCCTCGACGGCGTCGTCGAGCAGCGTCGTGCTCACCTGCTGGAGCACGGCCACGGCAGGCACCTTCCGGGTGGCGGACGTGCGGTCGGTGACCAGCAGCAGTGCCGAGGCCCCTCCGAGCAGAAGGAGCGTGGGCAGGGCCCGCCGCAGAAACGTGGTGAGGGACGGAGTCATCCTCGCGGCGACGGTCATACGTAGGCCCCGGCGAGCGTGCGGGCGGCGGAGTCGTCGAGCTGGTCGGCCCGCCGCAGGGCGTCGAAGCGATCGGCGAGATCGTCGGCCGTGAGCCGCCGCTTCGCCGCCCCCTCGACATCGAGGGCGATGCGGCCGCGGTGGATCAAGAGCAGGCGATCACCGAGTGCCGCCGCCTGGGTGAGCGAGTGCGTGACCATCAGCGACGCGAGCCCCTGCTCGCGGATGATCCTCGCCGTGGCCTGGATCACCCGGTCTGCCGCCGCGGGATCGAGGGCGGCGGTGTGCTCGTCGAGCAGGAGGAGATCGGGACGACGCCATGTGGCCATCACGAGCGTGACGATCTGCCGCTGGCCGCCGGAGAGCGAGCCGATCGGCTGGTCGAGCCGCTGCTCGAGCCCCGGCACGATCGCCGCCAGTCGCCGCGCCGCATCTTCACGGAGTTCCCGGTTCGTCGCCCAGCGGAGGCCCGCGAGGCTGCCGCGGCACGCGGCCACGGCGATGTTCTCGAGCACCGTCAGGCTTGCCGCCGTGCCCGCCCGTGGATCCTGGTAGACCCGGCCGACGAGCCTGGCCCGCTCGTGTTCCCGCCAGCGAGTGACGTCGCGGCCCGCCAGCCTCATCGTGCCGCCGTCGAGCGGCACCGTGCCGGCGATCGCGCCCAGGAGGGTGCTCTTGCCCGAGCCGTTCGTGCCGATGACGACGACGAACGAACCGGCCGGCACCACCATCGATACGCCGTCCACCGCACGGACCGCGGGCCCGCCCGGCGAGGAGAACGAGACGGTGGTATCAACCAGCTCGAGCATGACCCCTCCGCGAGAGAAAACGGGGTGCGATGAGCGCAGCGAGCACGACGACGGCCGTCGCTGCCTTGAGCCAGTCGGGATCGAGGCCGGCGCGGAGGGCGGCTGCGACGAGCAGCCTGAAGGTGACGCTGCCGGCGGCGGTGGCCACGAGTGCGCCGCCCAGCTGCACCGGCCCCACGAGCGCCGCGCCGAGGAACACGCTCGCCATGCCCCAGACCACCATGCCTATGCCCATCTGCACGTCGGCGAAGCCTTGGTACTGTGCGACCATCGCCCCGGAACAAGCCGTCAGGGCGTTTGCGATCGCCAGCCCGGCGAGCGTCATCACCCCGGTGTCGCGGCCGAGGGCGCGGGCCATCGTCGGGGTGTCGCCGCCGGCTC
>JBIIOJ010000381.1:0-2906 GCA_044337015.1 Pirellulales bacterium | reverse complement strand
TCGACGTCGTCCACCGCGAGGTCGAGCACCTGCTCATCGGCGCCGGCAGTCAGTCGGCGAGGCTCGCCCGCCGGGCCCGCGTGCAGCACGTCGCGGACCGGCTGAAGGTCGTGCCCTGCCTGCGGCCCCCGATCCACGACGGCGCGTGCGACCTCGTTGCCCATGCGTCGATCGTCTGGCAGTCGGGCGAAGTCGCTCTCGGCGGGGCGATCCTCGAGGCGATGGCCGTGGGCCGGCCAATCGTCGCCGTCGAGAGCATGGCCGCGTGCAACCTTATCGAGGACGGGGTGAGCGGCCTGATCGTGCCAGCGGACCCGACGAGCGAGTTTCCCCGGCAGGCCGTGAAGCTCCTCGAGGACGCGACGCTGGCTGCGCGGCTCGGCGAAGCGGCAAGGCTGCGGGCGATCGAGCGGTTCTCACTGCAGGCCTTCCACGCCGCCCACGCCGCGGCGATGGAACGGATCACGTCGCGCATTGTCTGATCGCCACGCTGACGCCGAACGCAGCAGGCTGGCAATGCGACCTTCTGCAGGTTCCTTGGAAGATACCGCATTGCCGCCGGGCGAGCGGACGCATCGTCGCTACGGCGAGGATACGCCTGATGCTCCTCAACATTCCCCACCCCCTCGACCACGCTCCCCCTCAGAGCGTTCAGCATCAAAGTGCCTGCGTGACCCATTCAGCACCAAGTTTGACCGGTTCGGGGCTGCCCGTGTGCCCGAGACGGCGTAGGTGGCCAGCGAAGCCCGGAGGGCGAGAGCGCCAGCCACCTCCGAGCGAGCGAAGCACAGGATGTGCGCAGCGAGCGTCCGGCGAGGGCATACGGGCAGCCCCGAACCAGCGGAGCAGACCGTTCGGGGCTGCCCGTGTCATGTCGCCGCGAGCAGGCGGCCCGCGACGCGGCGGCGGACGTGGCCGTCCTCGGCGACGAGCACACCTCCCTTGAAGACCTTCGCAGGCATCGCGAACATCCGCGAGAGATCCGGGTCGGGCCTGTAGAGCGTGATGTCGGCGTCGGCTCCAGGGCCGAGGTGCCCCTTCTGCGGCAGGCCCGCGATCCGGGCGGGGGCCGCGCGGGTCACGATGCAGAGTTCGTTGAGCGTGTACTGCCGACTGATGGCCGCAAGCGGGCTTTTGCGCCGCACCGCCGGGTGGATCCGCGAGAACGCCTCTCGGCGGAACGACTCGTCGCCGAGCAGCCTCATGAGCAGCGGGTAGGCGAGAAAGTGCGCGCCGTTGGGGTGGTCGGTCGAGAGGACGAGCCGCCACGGGTCGGCGACGGACAGGAACCACTCGAGGCCGATCGCCCACTGCCAGGCATGGACGAGGCTCTTCTCGCGGTAGCGGATCGGCAGCACGCCGCAGCCCCCCTCGAGATGCAGGTCGTGCGACATCCAGGGCACACCCGTCGTGTGGGCGAGATGCTCCGCGGCGGTCGAGTCTCCGGTCATGGCGACCGTGTCGCCGAAGAGCACCTGCCCGACGTCGAGCGTGAGCGAGGGATGGGCGTCGAAATACTCGACGAGCGGCGCGACGCCCGACCCGAAGGCCTCGGCGTCGAGGCCGCCGCCGGAATAACTGTGGAACTGCACGTGCGCGAGATGCGCCCGCAGGCCGTCGAGCGTCTTCATCGTCTCGAGCGTCGTTCGCCAGTTGCCCGGCAGCCCGAGGTTCACGGTGTGCACATGCAGACAGTGGGGCAGGCCCGCCGCGGCGACGGCCCGCTGGGTTCGCTCGAGGATCCGCCGCGGGGTGAGGTCGAAGCCGGGCACGGCGTCGTCGAGATCGCGATGGTCGCCCCGCAGGCCCTGCTTCCAGAACACGGCCCCGCCAGGGTTGGCGATCTTCACAGCCCAGCCGGCTCCCGCGCGAACGACGTCGCCGATGAGCCTCGCAGTCTCGGTCTCGCTGCCCAAGGCGATCGATGCGAGCACGTCGCGGTCGTCGGCCGCGAGCAGGTACATCCCCTTGTCAAGGTTCGGGAGGTCGTCGAGTTCCAGCCTCGCGATCCCCGCCGACGTCGTGGCGATGGCCGCGTCGAACACGGTCGTGTAGCCGAGCGCCGCGTAGAGATCGCCCGTGGCCGCGATCGTCGGCACCGCCGCGACGGCCCCGCGGGCGAGGTGCGGGGAAATCCTCCGGCCCGCCGCGACCTTCGGGCCGACCACGTGGCTGTGGAGATCGACACCTCCCGGCATCGCCACGAGCCCGCGTGCCGAAACCCTCGCCGCCGCAGCCCGCCGCTCGACCGGCGGCGGCTCGACGATCCTGCCGCCCTCGAACCAGATGTCGCCGACGACGCCGTCGCGACCGTGGACCGGGTCGTGGATCGTCGCCCCCTCCACGCAGGTGAGCGGGGCGTCTGCCGGGATCGACGGATCGCTCGGCGTCATGGCAGATCCTCACGCAGCCGTGCGAGCACGTCCTCGAGAGAGGGAGCGTCGGGGGCGAGAAGCGGCAGGAGCGTTACGAGCCTGCCATCTTCGCGGAGCATCTGCCCGTCGGATTCCAGGAGCGCGCCGGCCGTGCGAACGAAGACGGTCCGTCGCGATCCCGCGACGACGCTCTCCGGCTCGGCGCCGAGCCAGACGACGTCGGTCTCACGCAAGGCCTGCGAACGCGTCGCCTCTGAAACCGCCCGACGCATTGAGTCCGATAGGCCGCCGACGACGAGGAGAAGATCGGCATCGCCCCGGGCGACGAGCCGCTCACCATCGGCCTCGGCCGGCTCGAACCGCCCGCCGCGATCGCAGGCGGCGGCGATCGCTCCGGCGGCACCGTGCCTCCAGGTGGCCACGGCCGCGGCCCCGGCGGCGTTGCCGCCCCCGGCGAGGATGCCCGGGCCGAGCGGGATTTCGAACGCGGGCCCGCGGTGGGCGAGACGACGCATCAGGCGGGCGACGGCC
>JBIIOJ010000380.1:0-2918 GCA_044337015.1 Pirellulales bacterium | reverse complement strand
AAGCGGTTCGTGCGGGAGTTTCGTCCGCGAAAGAACGGCATCGACGTGTCCGGCCTGACTGTCGGCCAGGTGCTCACGGTTTCCGTGTTCGAGGGTGTCGATGCCGTCGACGTCACGGGCACGACGAAGGGTCGCGGCACCGCGGGCGTAATGAAGCGGCACGGCTTCAAGGGGCAGCGAGCCAGCCACGGCGTCAAGAAGGTGCATCGCCACCAAGGCGGCACGTCGATGAACACGTCCCCTGCCCGCGTCTTCAAGGGGAAGCGGATGGCCGGCCGTTTCGGAAACGAGCGGTCGACCATGCGAAACCTGAAGGTGGTGCGGGTCGACACCGAGAACAACCTGCTACTCGTCCGTGGTGCGATTCCCGGCCCGAACGGTGGCTTTGTGATCGTCAGGAAGACCAACAAGCTCCAGCGGGTCGGCGGTGGTCCGGCACCCGCGGCTGCCAAGAAGAAGGCCGGTGGCAAGAAATGAACCTCGCCGTCTATGACATCGCCGGCAAGAAGGTCGGCTCCTACGAGATCGATCCGGCGGAGCTCGCTCCGAGCGTCAATAAACAACTGCTGCACGACGCCGTGGTTATGTACCAGGCCAATCTCCGGCAGGGCACGCAGAAGACGAAGACCCGCGGCGAGGTTGCCGGGTCGACGAAGAAGCTCTACCGGCAGAAGGGCACGGGCAACGCCCGTGCGGGAGCCCGCCGGAGCGGCACGCGTCGCGGCGGCGGCCACATCTTCGCAAAACGGCCTCGCGACTTCGGTTGGCGGATGCCCCGCAAGGCCCTTCAGGCCGCGACGCGGATGGCGCTCGCAGCACGGCTCGCCGACGAGGAGGTGAAGCTCGTCGATGCCATCTCGCTCTCGTCGCCGAAGACGGCGACGATGGCCAAACTGCTCTCCGCGCTCGGCCTTTCGGATCGGACGGTGCTCGTGGCCCCTGAGTCGCACGATGCCAACCTCTGGAAAAGCGCTCGCAACCTCGAGGGTGTTTCCGTGGCGCCGGTGGCCGACCTCAACGCACTCTCGATCCTCATGCCCCGCGGGATCGTCATGACGAAGGGGGCGATCGAGGCCTTCCGCAAGTCGGCGGCCGCCGTCACATTGAAGCGGGCTGACGCGGCAACGCCGAAGCGGGCTGGCGCGGCAACGCCGAAGCGGGCGGCATCAAAGCCGAAGTCGGCCGCGGCGAAGAAGTCCGCCGCAAAGAGCGCAGCCCCGAAGACCAGGAAGGCCTGACCCATGGCAGTTCCCATGCCTCCCACCCCGAAGCTCACTCCCCACCTCGCGGCCCACCAGGTGATCCTGCGTCCGCTGCTGACGGAGAAGGGGGTGCATCGTGCAACCCGGCACAACGCCTATTCCTTCCAGATCTCCACGGAGGCGGCGAAGGCAGACGTTCGTCGCGCGGTCGAGGAGCTCTTCAACGTGAAGGTCGCAAAGGTCGCGATCCAAAACCGCGTCGGGAAGTCACGGCGGGGCCGGGTCCGCATGACGACGACCAAGGCGTGGAAGAAGGCCGTTGTGACGCTCAAGCCCGACCACAAGATCGACCTGTTCTAGGAAGCACCACCATGGGCGTTCGCGTCTACAACCCGACCAGTCCCGGCCGCCGCAATTCGAGCGTGTCCGACTTCAAGGAGCTCGCCGGCGTTTCCGAGGTGCCGAAGTCGCTGCGGACCCGCAAGAAGAAGAAGGGCGGGCGGAACAACCAGGGCAAGATCACCGCGCGTCACCGCGGCGGTGGCCACATGCAGCACTACCGCCTCGTCGACTTCAAGCGGAACAAGGACGGCATCGCCGGCACGGTCGCAGCGATCCAGTACGACCCGAACCGAACCTGCCGGGTCGCCCTTGTTCACTACGCTGATGGCGAGAAGCGTTTCATCCTGGCGCCGGAGGGGCTCGTCGTCGGTGCCACGGTGCAGAGCGGCCCGGCGGCTCCCCCGGAAGTGGGCAACTGCCTGCCGATGTCGGAGATTCCGCTCGGGATGCAGATCCACAACATTGAGATGCAGGCCGGCCGCGGCGGCAGGATCTGCCGATCCGCCGGCGCCTCGGCGGTGCTTGTGGCCCGCGAGGCGCAGTGGGCGCAGTTGACGCTGCCGTCGGGTGAAATCCGACGGGTGCCGGCGGCCTGCCGCGCCACGATCGGTGCGCTGGGCAACGCGGAGCACATGAACGTTCGGCTCGGCAAGGCCGGACGGAAGCGTTGGATGGGCATCCGGCCTCACGTCCGCGGCACGGCCATGAACCCGATCGACCATCCGCACGGCGGCGGCGAGGGCCGGACAAAGGGCGGCCGGCATCCGGTGAGCCCGTGGGGCAAGAGTGCGAAGGGCGGCGGCACCCGGAAGCCGCGGAAGCCCTCCGGAGCTGCGATCCTCAAGCGACGCAAGAGCCGTCGCTACGGCCAGCTCAAGCTGCGGTAATCACTGACCAAGAGACGAAGGAAGAAAGACTGAACCATGGGACGCAGCGCAAAAAAAGGACCCTTCGTGGACCCCAGGCTGTTCGAAAAGGTCGAGGCCTGCCTGGCCACGAGCAAGCGGGAGCCGATCAAGACCTGGTCGCGGTCCTGCACGATCGTGCCGGAGTTCATCGGCCTGACGTTCATGGTCCACAACGGCAAGCAGCACGTGAAGGTCTTCGTGACCGAGGACATGGTCGGCCACAAACTCGGCGAGTTCGCCCCGACGCGGACGTTCCGCGGACACGGCGGCAAGGCGAAGGAAGCCCCGGCGGCAGCGAAGTGATTCCAGCGAAGTGATTCGAGGCAATACCCCCATGCCCTACACGGCCACACACAAATACGCCCGCATCAGCCCCCGCAAGGTGCGGGCGCTCGCCGACCTCGTCCGGGGCAAGTTCGCGGACGATGCTCTCGACATCCTTCGTTTCCAGCCTCACCGCGGTGCG
>JBIIOJ010000379.1:0-2936 GCA_044337015.1 Pirellulales bacterium | reverse complement strand
ATAGGAAGCTCTTCGGCACCTCCACGATCGGGTCGCATCCAGTCCGATCAGCTCCGGCGGTTGCTCCTCATGATCCGCCCCGCTCGGCCGACGCTTGCCGAAGTGCCATTGGCCGACCTATCCTTACCCGCGAAGAGGTGAACGCCCGTCCACAGCCCGATCGTACCATGCCCGCGGCCGCCCCATGAAGTTGAATTTGCACACTCACGACGCGAGCCGCGTCGGAGGCGGAGGCAGCCCGGTGTCTGAACGGATTCGCATCCTGTTGATCGACGACCATGCCGTGCTCCGCGCCGGCCTGGCGAATCTGCTGGGCCTGGAACGCGACATGCTCGTCGTGGGTGAGGCCGACAACGGCGCCGACGGCGTGCGGCTCTGGCAGAAGTGCCGGCCGCACGTGGGCATCCTCGACATCAGCATGTCCGGGATGGACGGTGTCGAAACGGCGCGGCAGATCCGCAAGGTTGTGCCGGGGGCACGGATCCTGATGCTCACCTCCTCGGAAACGGCGGCCGATGCCGCCCGGTCTTTCGAGGCTGGGGCCAGCGCCTACCTCACCAAGCACGTGGCCCACGAGGAGATCGTGGCCGTTATCCGGCAGGTGCATGCGGGCCGCGCTGCGATCAAGATTGGGGTGCGGCCAGGGCCGCTGCCGCCCAAGCCCGACCTTCTGAGCGAGCGGGAATTGCAGGTGCTCGGGTTCCTGCGGCAGGGCATGAGCAACATGGCCATCGGCCGCAGAATGGGGATCGCGGAACGGACGGTAAAGACCTACGTCACCGGAATCCTCACGAAGCTCAACGCCACGGACAGGGCCGGAGCGGTGGCCCGGGGCTTCGACCTTGGGCTTCTGCAGGTTGCCCGGGAAGAACCCGGCTAACACGGCCCGCGATCCGCCCGCCAGGCCCAGAGATGCCCGGCCCTTTCGGGCAAACGGCCCTTTCGGGCAATGGCGGCGTCCGCCGCCCAAACGTAACGTATAGAGAGGGTCGGGAGAGGAAATCTCGAATTTCCGGCTTGCAGGAGATTTTGGCCATGAATGATCAAGAATTTGTCGGCGAGGTTGCACGCCGCGTTTCGTGCGTCCTCGGTCGGGTCGCGACTGTGGCTATTTTTCTTACCAGCGCGAGTTCTCGCACAGCGGACGCTCAGGTATGGACGGGCACGACCACGGGCGGCACTTCAGCCTGGAGCAGTTCCGCCAACTGGCTCGGCAGCAGCGTGCCGACGAGCGGCACGGGCACGACCCTCCAGTTCTTCACCAACACGACCACGCCGCTCTCCTCGGGCACGATCACGGCGAACAACGACCTCGGCGCGTTCACGCTCGGCTCGCTCGTGCTCAATGGCCTGAGCCCCGCGACAACGGGCACCACGACGGTGCGGCTTACGGGCGGCAGCCTCACGTTCGGCGGCCCCGCGCCCACGATCGCGCTCAACGGCCGCAGTTCGACCGGCGTGCTGGCCTACGACATCGCCAACAACATCGCATTCAATGCGAACACGACCATCAGCGGTACCGGCAACGCGAATTTCACGCTCTCGGGCCAACTCTCTGGCATGGGCACGATCACGAAGCTGGGTTCGAGCACGCTTCAACTCAACGGCGACTCGAGCAGCACGTTCTCCGGCGGACTCGTGATCGGCAACGGCGGCGGTGTGACCGTCAACGGAGGCTTGGGCGGCAAGTTGCCGTCCAACCAATCCATCGCGCTCTCGACCGGAGGCACGTTCACGTACGCCGGCGCCACCACCGGCACGGTCGGAGCCGTTGAAGTCCGCAGTGGCAGAGGCATAGTGGCTCAAAGCCGCGGAGGGATGGGGGGTACCGGCGTTTTGATCGTGTCGTCGGTGTCGGTGGCCCAGGGGGCGATGGGCTTATTTGCGTATACAGGTGGCGGCTCCCCTGGGAGCGATACGGTCATCCGGATCGCTAATCAGAGCCAGGGGTACCTGCCCGCGAACCTTACCTATTTCACCGGACCCGTCTATTACACGGGGTCCGGCGCCGCAGGCTCCGTGGGCGCCATGATTTACGGCACGACGCCCAACTCCGCGGCCCTTACCGGCACGCAGACCTCCCTGGGGCTCAATACCGGCAAGCACGTCCAGTACACGGCGACCTCGGTTGCCTCTCAAGTGCTCACCGGCACGATCGGCGCCACGCAAGTGACCGTCGCGAATCCCGGCAACTTCTCCGTCGGCGGGATCGTGTCCGGAGGCGTTCCGGCATTCACCTATGTGACGGCGATCTCGGGCTCGACGCTCACGCTCTCGAAGGCCCTCACCGGCGCGAATCCCTCGGTCACGTCCTACACGGGCGTGAGTGCCCAGACGACCGATACGATCGCCTCGCTACGATTCGCGAACAATGGCGGCTCGATCCTGCTCGGCGCCTCGCAGACGCTCACAATCTCGAGCGGCGGCATCTATGTGCAAGGCAACAATTCTTTGTCAGGCCAACTGATCGCCGGCGGCTCCGGCATCACGACCGGCGGCACGAACGCGATCTACTACGTGGCCGATGGCTTCAATGGCGGGTTCTCCGTTCAGACGCCGATCCTGGCGACGACCACGGGAGGCCTGGTGGTTGCCGGCGCAAACGCAGCGCTCGAACTTGCTGCGGCCAACACCTTCACCGGCGACGTTTGGCTCAATTCCGGCAACACCAGAGTGGCGTTCGCCGAGACGGCGGGCACGAGCGGCCCGCTCGGCGCCAGCGGTGCGATCCGGTTTAGCGGCGGAACCCTGCAGTATTCGTCGGCCAACACGTTCGACTACTCATCGCGGTTCTCCACCGAGGCCGGCCAACTCTACTCCGTGAACACCAACACTCAAAACGTGACCTGGGCGGCGAACCTCACGAGCGCCGGGGGCACGCTCACGAAGGCCAGCTCCGGCAACCTCACGCTCACGGGCAGCAACGCCTTCGCCGG
>JBIIOJ010000378.1:0-2938 GCA_044337015.1 Pirellulales bacterium | reverse complement strand
AGTTCGGCGAGTGGGTCGGGAGCCTCGACAAGAAATACGCCGTCGAGTGGAAGCGTCCTCCCCGAATCGCCCGCGGCGAGTGACAGGATCGCGAGCGTGTCAGCGAGCGAACTCATGCCGCCCCGCAGCCGGCCCAGCGGAGTGTGGAGTCGCTCAAAGAACCGGGCAGCACCGAACCCCGGCGTCAGCGCCGGGGCTTCAGCACGACCGTGGCCAGTGGCGGGAGCGTGAGGACGAGGTGGGCCGGCCGGCCGTGGTGTGGCGTGGCGGCGGCGTGGAGGACGCCCGCGTTGCCGAGGTTCGAGCCGCCGTAGAAGGTCGAGTCGCTGTTGAAGATCTCGTCGTAGTCGCCCGCGTGCGGCACGCCGAGCCGGTAGCCCTCCCGCGGCACGGGCGTGAAGTTCGAGCAGGAGATGAGGAAGTCGGACGGGTCGTCGGACTTGCGGATGAAGGCGAGGACGCTGTCCTGCCAGTTGTGGCAGTCGATCCACTCGAAGCCGAGTCCGTCGAAGTCGAGCCGGTGCAGGGCGGGCTCGCGGCGGACGAGGGCGTTGAGATCGGCGACGGCCCGAGCGAGCCCGCGATGCGGGTCATATTGCAGCAGGTGCCAGTCGAGGCTCTCGTCGAAGTTCCATTCCTTCCACTGCCCGAATTCTCCTCCCATGAAGAGCAGCTTCTTGCCGGGGTGGCACCACATGTAGGCGTATAGGAGCCGCAGGTTCGCGAACTTCTGCCAGAGGTCGCCCGGCATCTGGTCGAGCAGCGACCGCTTCCCGTGCACGACCTCGTCGTGCGAGAGCGGCAGGACGAAGTTCTCGTGGAAGGCGTAGATGAGGCTGAAGGTGAGTTCGTCGTGGTGATACTTGCGGTGGACGGGTTCGTGCCGCATGTAGCGGAGCGTGTCGTTCATCCAGCCCATGTTCCACTTGAGGCTGAAGCCGAGCCCGCCGGCGTAGGTCGGCCGCGAGACCCCGCCCCACGCCGTCGACTCCTCGGCGATCGTGAGCACGCCCGGATGGTGCGTGTGCACCTGGATGTTGAACTGCTTGATGAACTCGATCGCCTCGAGGTTCTCCCGGCCGCCGAAGCAGTTGGGCTCCCACTGGCCGTCCTCGCGGCTGTAGTCGAGGTAGAGCATCGAGGCCACCGCATCGACCCGCAGCCCGTCGACGTGGTAGCGGTCAAGCCAGAAGAGCGCCGACGAGATGAGGTAGTTCGCCACCTCGTTGCGGCCGTAGTTGAAGATGAGCGTGCCCCAGTCGGGATGCTCGCCCTTGCGGGGGTCGTCGTGTTCGTAGAGCGCCGTGCCGTCGAATCGCCGGAGTCCATGACCATCCCGCGGGAAATGGGCCGGCACCCAGTCGATGATCACGCCGATGCCGGCGCGGTGGAACGCGTCGATGAGCGACATGAGCGCCTGCGGCGGGCCGAACCGGCTCGTGGCCGCGAACAGGCCGATCGTCTGGTAGCCCCAACTCGCCGAGAGGGGATGCTCCGTCGGCGGCAGGAACTCGATGTGAGTGAAGCCCATCTCGACGCAGTAGGGGACGAGTTCCCGCTCGAGATCGGCGTAGGAGAGCCAGCGGTACGGGTCGTCGCCGGGCCGCCGCCAGCTGCCGAGGTGGACCTCGTAGACGTTCAGCGGCGCCTGGAGCGAGTTGCGGGCCGCCCGCGTCGCCATCCACTCCTCGTCATGCCAGCGATAGGAACCGAGGTCGACGACGCACGAGGCCGTCCTCGGGGGTAGTTCGGCGGCGAAGCCGTAGGGATCGGCCCGATCGCTGAAGTGACCACCCGCATCCTGCACGCGGTACTTGTAGGCCTCACCGGGGCCGATCCCCGGCACGAACAGCTCCCAAACGCCCGACGGGATCCGCTTGTGCATCGGGTGGGTGCGGCCGTCCCAGCCGTTGAAGCTGCCGACGACGCTCACGCTGCGGGCGTTCGGAGCCCACACGGCGAAGTTCACGCCGGAGACGCCGTCGAGCACCGCGGGCTGGGCCCCGAGCTTCTCATAGCTTTTCCAGTGACGGCCTTCGCCGACGAGGTGAAGATCGAAGTCGCTCAGCATGGATCCGCAGGCGTAGGGGTCGTGGATCTCACGGCGATCGCCGGACGCGTCGACGTAGCGGAGGAGATAGCCGCCGTCGCTGCTCCCCTCGGTCGCCGGCACGACCGTCTCGTAAAAGCCGGCGGCATGCGTGCGCCGCATCGGCCGGCTCTCGCTCCCCCCGAGGCCGCGGCGGACAAGCCACACCTGCTTCGCGCGGGGAAGGAACGTCCGGATTCGGCGAACCCGCCGGCCTGTCGATGCGTCGACCTCGGGCGGCTGTGGGCCAAGCAACCCGGCCGGGCAGTCGCATCGTCCGGCGAGCAGTCTGCCGAGAGCCTGAACGTCGATGTGCGGACTGGTCGGCATGGGTGGCGTGACGGGGGGACCGACACGGAACCACCCGTGCCTCTTCGACGTTGGATATCGGCAACGGGCATTGGGGGAGTCGACCGGGGGGGCGGGAGAACGACCTCCATGGTATCGTCCCCGACCGGCGCGAGTCCTGTCGCACGTTCTGTGCGGCCTGTAGGGACCGTGAGTCGAAGGAGAGACATGCGAAACAGCGGGAAAGACTACGGACGATTCGAGCCCGTGCTCCGCAGGATCGACCTCCCCGGAGGCGCCATCGACGTCTGGCGGCCGCCGGACATGGAGGCCCTCATCGACCTGGCGGAGTTCGACCGAGATGAGCGGATTCCCTACTGGGCCGACGTCTGGGAGTCGGCGATCGTGCTGGCTGAGGACCTCGCCCTTCTCGATGGCCGCGGCCTCGCGCTCCTGGAACTCGGATGCGGGCTCGGGTTGCCCTCGCTCGTTGCGGCGAGGCAGGGATTCCGGGTCGTTGCAAGCGACTACGAATTGCCGGCCCTCGAGGGGGTCGCCTAC
>JBIIOJ010000376.1:0-2939 GCA_044337015.1 Pirellulales bacterium | reverse complement strand
ATCCTCCGCCGCTCTCGACGAGAACGTGGGGTCTGCTCGAGGCCTGGGTGGCGGGCGGCCGGGGGCTCGTCGTCTGGCTCGGACCCGCCGCCGGGAGCGGCGAAGCCTTCAACAACGACGCGTCGGCCCGCGTGCTCGGCGGCCGGATCAACCGCGTCTGGAGCGATCGCACCGGGGCCAACTGCCTCGCACCGTCGTCGCTCGACCACCCGATCCTCGCGCCCTTTCGTCGCGTGGCCGATGCGGTGCCCTGGCAGGACTTCCCCGTGGAGCGGCACTGGGATTTCGAGCTCGGTCCGGGCCCGGAGCCCGGCCTCGCCGGCCCCGAGCCGGCGACGGTCGTCGCGAGGTATCGCGACGGCCTTCCGGCGATCCTGGAGCACCGCGTCGGCGAGGGAACCGTGGTGGTGGTCACGACGCCGGTCTCGCGGTCGGCCGACGAGGCGGACTCCTGGAACGCGCTCGCTACCGGCTTCGACGCGTGGCCGTTCGTGATCCTCGCGAACGAGACGCTCATGCACGCCATCCGCAGCCACGAGGCCACCAACGTGATCGCCGGCGAGCCTGCGATCGTCCGGCTGCGGCGGCGGGATGGCCAGGCGACGTTCGTCGAGAACCCGGTTGGAGAGTCGTTTCCCGTGGCGGTGGACCAGGAGCGCGGGACGGTGACCGTGACGGAGACGCGATTGCCCGGCAACTACAGGGTGCGGTCCGGCGGCGAGGCCGACTCGGCCACGAAGGCCTTCAGCGTCAATCTCGCCCCGTCGGCGACGAACGCGCGCCGGCTCGAGGCCGACGCCGCACGACGGCTCTTCGGGCCGGCGGCCCGCGTCGCCCGCACGGACGATGAACTGGTCCGCGAGGTCAATCTCGAGCGGGTGGGCGCGGAGCTCTACGGCTGGATGATCGTGGCCGTGGCCGTGTTCATGGCGTTCGACTGGGCGCTCGCCAACCGCTTCTACCCGCCGGTCGCCGAGGCCGCGACATGACGACGGATCCCGCTGCAGGAGAACTCGCGATCCAGTTCGATCCGGTTGGATCGTGGGCCTTCGTGGCGGTCGTGGCGGCGGCGCTCGCCGCGGTGCTCGTGTTCCTCGGCCCCGACCGCTCGCGGCTCACGCCGGCACGGTTCGCGACGCTCATGACGCTACGGATCGCGGCCTTCCTCCTGCTCGTGGCGTGCATGATCCGCCCCACGCTTGTCTCCTCGTCGAAGGCCCGGCGCACGGGCACCGTGATCGTGCTGGCCGACGCGTCGGAGAGCATGACGGTTCCCGACGGCCGGGGAGGCCGCAGCCGCTGGGACGAGATGCAGGAATCGCTCGCCGCCGCGGCCCCGGCGGTGAGGCGGATGGCCGCCGAGGGGGGCTTCGAGTTCCTCCTGTTCGAATACGACCGCGTCACACACCCAGTGGCGACGAAGCCCGACGATCCACTCCCGGGCCGCCGCTGGGAGCGACGCGACTCCTCGGGGGAGACCGCGATCGGGTCGGCGATCGACGACGGGCTGCGTGCCGCGGCCGGACGGAACGTCGTCGGCCTCGTCGTGCTCGGCGACGGCGCGCAGCACGCCTACCCTCCACGGGACCTCCCTCCGCAGACGGCTGCCCGCAAGGTCCGCGAGATCGCCGCACCGATCTGGACCGTGACCTACGGCGAGCGGCGGGCCGCCGGGCAGGCGAGGGATGCCGCGGTCGCGAGCCTCACGGCGTCGGACACGGTGTTCCTCGGCAACACGATCGAGGTCGCGGGACGCGTTCGGCTCGACGGCCTCGCCGACCGCGACGCGACGGTTCGGCTCCTCGCGGAGGATGGCTCCGGCAAGCTCGTCGAGGCGGCCCGCACGACCGTTCGCGGCAGCTCGGCCGGCGGCGAGCAGGCGGTGCGGCTCTCCTGGACGCCCGATCGCGTCGGCGAGCGGAAGATTGCGATCGTCATCGATCCGATCGACGGCGAGACCGTGGCCACCAACAACGAGCTCTCGACGTTCGTCGAGGTGGTGGAGGGCGGACTGCGTCTGCTCTACGTCGAGGGTGCCGTCAGGGTCGAGCAGCGATTCCTGCGGCGGGTGCTCTCCGCGAGCCCCGACATCCAGGTCGACTACCAGTGGGTCAACTCGTCGCGGCCGGAGCGGTGGCCCGTCGATCTCTCGGACCGGCTCGCGGAACGGTACGATGTGTTCCTCGTCGGCGACGTCGATTCGGCGGCGCTCCGGCCGCAGGATCTCGAGACGATCCGCGGCCGGGTCGAGGCCGGCGCGGGCATCGGATTCCTCGGAGGTTTTCACGCGTTCGACGCCGGCGGCTGGGGGTTCACGCCGCTTGCACCGCTCGTGCCGTGGAAGCCGGACCGGCTCGCCCGCCAGGAACGCGACGGGGAAATACGGCGGAGTCTCCACATCGAAGGCCCTTTGCGGATGGTGCCCGATCCGCGTTTCGGCGCGGTGTCGATCTTCAACCTCGGGGAGGGGCTCGCCGGCGAGCAGCTCCGCGCGAAGTGGCGCGAGCTTCCTCCGCTCGACGGGGCGAACGCGTTCGGGCAGCTCCTGCCGCAGGCCAAGCCGCTCGCCGTGACCGAGAACGGGAGGCCGCTCCTGGTCGCCCGTGACTACGGCATCGGCCGCGTCGCGGCCTTCGCAGCCGATTCGACCTGGCGGTGGGCGATGAAGGGCGCCGCCCGCGAGCACCGCAGATTCTGGAGGCAACTCGTGCTCTGGCTGGCCCGCCGCGACGGTGCCGATGCCGACTCCCTCTGGCTCAAGCTCTCGCAGCGGCGGCTCTCGCCGGGCACGACCCTCTCGTTCGACGCGGGTGTGATGCGGCCCGACGGCACCGCCGCCACCGACGTCACGCTCGACGCGGTGGCGATCTCGCCGTCGGGCGTCGAGCGGCCCGTCCGGGTGGATCATCGTGGCGAAGGCTTCTCCGGAACCATCGGCG
>JBIIOJ010000377.1:0-2939 GCA_044337015.1 Pirellulales bacterium | reverse complement strand
CATCGGACGGATGCCCGACGCCTCGTCGCGGCGGATGGACTCCTCGAGCAGGTCGGGCCGCATCCGGCGGCTCGCGTCGAGCGGAATCGGTCGAAGCGACCGCCTGCCGAGCCCGAGCAGCTCGATCGCTCGGGTGTTGGAGTGGTGGGCCTCGGCCGAGCAGTAGACCGCGAGTCGCTCGGAGACTCCCGATTCGCGCACGCCCGGGCAGGCACGCTGCCGCGCCGCAGCGAGGGCCGTGATGTTGCTGACCGTGCCGCCGCTCGTGAAGAGCCCGTGGCCGTGCGGGTAGCCGATGAACTCGGCGAGCCAGCGGCTCGTCTGTTGTTCGAGCAGCGAGGCGGCCCGGGCGTCCCCGGCCATGTTCACGTCGTAGGAGGCGGCGAGGAAGTCCGCGATCGCCCCCACCTCGAGCCCGCTCGAGCCGATGTAGGCGAGGAACCGCGGGCGTGACTGGGCGAGCGAGCAGTCGAGGATCTTCGCCGCTTCGTCGAGCACGGTCGTGACCGGCGTCGGCACCGCCGGCAGCGCCGCCGAAAGGGCCGCGTGGATCTCCGGAGTCACCTCGGGCTCGACGTCCCTGGCCGCATCGAAGCCCGTCCAGACCTGCCGCACGACCGCGGCCGTGCGGGCGAGGGATCGGTCGCGGTCGTCTCCGAGGCTGAGTCCCTGCATCGCGTTCTCCACGCCGGGCTGCGAGCGGTTCACTGGCGACGCAGTTCGCGACGACGTTCACCACTGCGGCGGCCGAGGTTGCCGTAGCGATGGTAATCGTAGGAGATGCTCTGCTCGCGGAGATACCAGAGCAGTTCGACGCGGCCCGCAGCCACGACCGGCACGTCGGCGATCCACTGGCCCTCCCCGGCCGCCGCCCTCCGCACCTCCGCGGGAACCCGGTCGCGGCCGGCGTAGCGGATCCGCACGTCGGCCCTCCGCAGTCGTGCCACGACCGCCTCGTCGGGCTCTGTGACGAACTCGATCCCGCCCGCCCACGACTCGGTCCACGCGTCGAGCCAGTCGTGCCAGTCCGGCGGACAGCCGGGGCTGAACGAGGCGAGGACTCTTGCCCCGGTGACGCGGGCGGCGGCCACGCGGGCCACGATGTCGAACCAGCCGTCTGCCGGCACGATCCTCACGCAGATCGAGGCAATCGGCAGGTAGCGGCGGAGGTTGTCCTGCCCGAGCAGGCGGAAGTGGTCGTGCTCCCGGGAAAACTCCTCCTGCCAGGCGAGGTCGTAGCTGGCGATCGCCTCCCGCAGCCGACGTCCCTCCGCTTCGAGCGGCAGGTGGCCCGCGAGCGTCGCGAGATCGGCATGGTCGATCGCGTGCCGCGATGGCGGAGGCGAGGTTAGAGCATCTCGGAAATCGAGGAACGAGGCAACGTAGTTCGGGCCGCCCGCTTTCAATCCCGGCCCCACCGACGACTTTCCCATGCCGCCGAACGGCTGCCGCAGGACGATCGCGCCGGTCGTGCCGCGGTTGATGTAGAGGTTGCCGGCCCGGATGCCCCGCTTCCATTGCTCGACCTCGCGATCGTCGAGGCTGTGGATGGCGGTCGTGAGCCCGTAGCCGGTGGCGTTGACGATCTCGATCGCCTCGGCGAGCTTCGTGAACCGCATCACGCCGAGGAACGGCCCGAAGAACTCGGTGAGGTGCGTGACGCTGCCGGGGGTCACGCCGTATTTCACGCCCGGCGACCAGAGGGACTCATGCGTGTCGCCGACGCGACGCGGCATGACGGCCCACGTCTCCCCCGGCTCCAGGGTCTTCATCGCTTCCTCGAGCGGTCCTGCGGGCGGTCGAATGAGCGGCCCGACGCGGGTGTGGAGCTTATGGGCCGAGTCGACGTGGAGGCTCTCCACCGCGTCGCAGAGCATCCGCTTGAAGGCCGGGTCGTCGTAGACCTCGGCCTCGAGCAGAAGCAGCGACGTCGCCGAGCACTTCTGGCCGCCGTGGCTGAAGGCCGAATGGACCACGTGCTTGATCGCAAGATCCCTGTCGCTCATCGCCGTCACGATCGTCGCATTCTTGCCGCCGGTCTCCGCCGAAAGCCGCATGTCGGGCCTCGCCGCGAGCATCGACATCGCCGTCGACGTGCCCCCCGTGAGGATCACGGCCGAAACGTCCTGGTGGCCGACGAGCCGCGCGGCCGCCCCCGAGCCCGGGCAGGGTGCGAACTGGAGCGTTCGCCGCGATACACCGGCCCGCCAGAAGCACTGGCAGACCTCCCAGGCGGTGAGCACCGTGTCGCTCGCGGGCTTGAGGATCACGGTGTTGCCCGCGGCGAGCGCTGCTGCGATGCCGCCGCAGGGGATCGCGATCGGGAAGTTCCACGGAGGCACGACCACCACGACCCCGCAGCCCTTCGCCTCGACCCCCTCGAACTCGAGGAACGACCGGGCCGACGCCCTGTAGAACTCGACGAAATCGACCGCCTCCGAGACTTCGGGATCGCTCTCCGTGAGCAGTTTTCCGCCCTCGAGCATGGCCACTCGCATAAGTTCGCCGCGGGCCCGGCGAAGCTCCTGCGCAACCCGGCCGAGGACGACGCTGCGGTCGTCGACGGAGAGCGTCCGCCAGCCGTCGGGATCGGCCTTCGACGTCGCGACGGCCTCGTCGATCTCGGCCGCGCCGGCGACCGCGTGGCGGCAGATCGTGGCGCCGGCCCGCGAGGGATCGCGGCAGGGCCGCGTTTCGAGCCCCTCGACCTCGCGGCCGGCGATGACCACCGGCACGATGAGGCCGGCGAACTCGTCGGCGTCACGGCCGGCGATGCCCTCGGCCCACTCGGCGTTCTGCGGCAGCGACCAGTCGGTGTCGGGCTCGTTCTCGAACGACTGCCAGGGCCGCTCCGGAAGCGGCGCGGGGAATGCTTCGCTGCGGCGATCCTGCCGTCGCTGCGGCTCGTCGGAGACGGACGTCGTGAACGACTCGCGGAA
>JBIIOJ010000375.1:0-2956 GCA_044337015.1 Pirellulales bacterium | reverse complement strand
CGACGTCACCGAAGAGGGAGCCAGTGCGACAGCCCCAGAGAAGGGTCACGCGATCGGCACGGGGAACCGCGGTTCCAGGCCTGCCATACCTTGCGACTCCCAGCCGCTCCTTGCCGAGGGCGAGCAGGGCCGTTTGGCCGATGCCGCCGGCGACGAGCAGCAGGTGCGAGCCGCCCTTCTGGCCGAAGCCGTTGCCGAGCGGACCCCAGAACTCGATCGACTCCCCGACGGCGACGCGGCTCAAGGCCTGCGTGAATTTTCCATGCACGGCGTAGATGAAATCGGCGTAGCGGGCGTCGGCAGCCTCCTGTGGGACGGGCGGGCCGCCGTCGGCTTCGATGGCCGTCTCGTAGACCGCAAGCGGCCGTGCAAGGAGCGGATCGAAACGCCCCGGCAGCCGCACCATCGCGAACTGGCCCGGCCTCGCGGTGGTGGCGAGCCTGGGAGCATGCACCCGCAACCGCCAGGTGCCCTCGGCGATCCGTTCGTGTCGGACGATCTTGCCGCTCGCCACCTCGGCCGTGGCGTTTTCGGCGGAGCAGGTGGGCGGCGTTGCAGCGAACGAGTCTTTCACGCGCCCCCCTTCGACCGTCGCCAGTCCGAAGCCTTGCCGAGCCGCTTGCGGCGTGCACCGCCACCGGGCTTGCCGCTTGGCTTGCCACCGGCTCCACCACCGGCCCGCCCCGCCTTTCCGGAGCGTTGATCCCGCGGTGGTCGATCACCGGGTCGTTGGCCCGGCCTTCGGCTGCCGGTCCGTCGCGGTGGCCTGCCATCGCCCTGTGGCCGACGACCGGCCTCGCGGCCGCCGGCGGACGGCACCGTCTCTTCCCGGAGTTTGCGAATCTCCTCCCATCCCAGCCGCCGCCACTGCCCCGGCAAGAGGTCGCCGAGCGACAGCGACCCGACGGTGACCCGCTTGAGCTGGTGGACCTTGTGGCCGAGTGCCGCGAGCATCCTGCGGATCTCACGATTCTTCCCCTCGTCGAGCACCATCTCGAGCACACTGCTCTGCTTGTGCTGGGACCGGATGGCGACACGGCGGACACGGGCCACGCCCTCTGCGAGCGGAACACCCCGGCGGAGCTTGTCGAGCGTCTCCTCGGTCGGCGCGCCGGCAACCTGGACGTGGTACTTCTTCTCGACGCCATACCGTGGATGCGCGAGACGGTTGGCAAGGTCGCCGTCGTTCGTGACGAGGATCAGCCCCTCGCTCATCCGGTCGAGCCTTCCGATCGCGAACAGACGCCGCTCTCCAGGAACGAGATCGACGACCCGCGGCCTGCCGGTCGGATCGAAGTTCGTCGTCACGACACCGACCGGCTTGTTGAGCATGTAGACCACCCGCGACGGATCGGGCAGCTTCTCGCCGTCCACCCGGATCTCCTGCGACCGCGGATCGACCTTCGTTCCGAGCGTCATGACGACCTGGCGATCGACCTCGACGCGGCCGGTCGTGATGAGCTCCTCGCAGGAACGCCTGCTGCCGAGACCGGCTGCCGCGAGCACCTTCTGGAGCCGCTCGAGCCCGTCTTCGGCGGCGGCTGCCGGGGCGGGGCGGGGACCTCCACGGCCTACGGGACGGGTCTTCGACACGATCGAACTCCTGGGCGAACCGGGCGGGATGCAACCGGTCGTAGGGATCATACCCGGCAGGGCGGAAAGGGGCGTGCCCCCCGGTCGATACTCCCCGATATGCCACGACCGGCCCGACGCGTCATCCTCGACACCGCAGCCACCGGCCGAACGCCCACCGGCCCGGCGATGCCACTGCTCGTGCAGGGGTTCCTCGACTACGTCCGCCACGAACGAGGGCTCTCCGCCAACACGATCGCAGCCTACGCCCGCGATCTGGCCGACTTCTCCGACTGGCTCGCCGGCCGGTCGCCGCTATCGCTCACGTCGGCCGATCTCGGCGACTCCATCGCATTCCTCCACGGCAAGGGACTCGCACGGGCGTCGGTGGCGAGGGCCACGGCGACGCTCCGCAGCTTCTACCGCTACCTGCAGCTCGAAGGGCACCTCGAACGCAGCCCCGCCGATCTGCTCGCCGGCTCCCATCCCGACTTCGCCGTGCCGTCGTCCCTCTCGACCGACCAGGTCGATCGCCTCCTCGAAGCGCCCGACTCCCGCAGCCCGCAGGGGATCCGCGACCAGGTGCTCCTCGAGATGCTCTATGCGACCGGCTGCCGCGCGAGCGAGGTGGCGAACATGGCCGTCGCCGACGTCCATGCCTCCGAGGGCTTCTGCAGGTGCCGCGGCAAGGGAGACAAGGAGCGGATCGTCCCGCTCGGCCGCCGCGCGATCGAGGCCGTTCGCCGCTGGCTCGACGGCCCGCGCCGCTCCTTCGCCGCGGGCGTCGTCCCGGAGCCGCGGTGGCTGCTTCTCTCGTCGCGGGGCAACCGGCTCTCCCGGATGCGGATCTGGGAGATCGTTCACGACCATGCCGCCGCCGCGGGCCTGCCCGCCGACATCCACCCCCACACGCTCCGCCACAGCTTTGCGACCCACCTCGTCGCCGGCGGAGTCGATCTCCGCCACGTGCAGGAGATGCTCGGCCACGCGAGCATCGCCACCACGCAGCGGTACACGCACGTCGACGCCGCCCGCCTCCGCCGCATCCACGAGCGATTCCATCCGCGCAGCTGAAAGAACGGCGAGGGCATAAGGGCAGCCCTGGACCCGTCGGAGAAGACTACAGGACGCCGCATTGCCGCCGGGGGAGCGGACGCATCGTCGCTACGGTGAGGATACACCTGATGCTCCTCAACGTTTCCCACCCCCCTCGACCACGCTCCCCCCAGAGCGTTCAGCATCCATGTGCCTGTGTGCCCCATGCAGTGCCACGTTTGACGGCGAGGGGCTGCCCGTATGCCCGAGACGGCGTATGCAGACAAGCGAAGCAAGGATTGCGCAGCGAAGGCTGCATCCGAGCGAGCGAAGCACAGGATGTGCGCAG
>JBIIOJ010000101.1:0-10221 GCA_044337015.1 Pirellulales bacterium | reverse complement strand
GCCGTCTCGGGGACACGGGCAGCCCCTCACGCTCCTCCCTTGGAGCTGACGTGGCACTTGAACTCCTTCCTTTTCAGGGGCCGCGCAGACAGCGCGCGCGGAACCGGGTAAGAATCTTTCGCATGAGCGAAGCGTTGATCGTGAGCGTGTCGGGATTGCGGGGAATCGTTGGCGAAACGCTCACGCCCGAGGTGGCCGCCCGGTATGCCCTGTCCTTCGCGGCTACGCTGCCGCCGGGGCCAATCGTGGTGGGCCGCGACGGCCGGGAGAGCGGCCCCGTGCTCCTCAAACGCATCGCCGATGCGCTGACGACGGCGGGCCGCGACGTGATCGATTGCGGGATCGCCGCCACGCCCACCGTTGGCATCGTCGTGCGGGGTGAACGGGCGGCCGGGGGCATCCAGATCTCGGCGAGCCACAACCCCGCCCGCTACAACGGCATGAAACTCTTCGCTTCCGAAGGACGGGTGCTCACGAAGGAGGCGGGCTCGCGGGTGCTCGCTCGGTTCGAAGCCGATGCTGCGGCTCCGGTGGCATCGCGGCGGGGCGTCGTCCGTCGCGTCGACGGTACCGACGAACACGTGCGGCGCGTCGCCGCCACCGTCGACGTGCCGCGGATCCGTGAGCGGCGTCCGCATGTCTGGATCGATTCCTGCCACGGTGCCGGCGGCGTCGGCGCGAAAAAGCTGCTCGAAACGCTCGGCTGCCGGGTGACGCACGTGGGAGACGTTCCCGATGGGCGGTTCGAGCACGAGCCGGAGCCGACCGCCGCGAACCTCGCCAGTCTCCTGCCGGAGATCCGGGCGAGCGGCGCCGACGTCGGATTCTTTCAGGACCCCGACGCCGACCGGCTCGCGATCGCGACGGCCGACGGAACCTACATCGGCGAGGAGGCCACACTCGCCCTCTGCGTCGCGCACGCGCTGCCGAAGCGGCCGGGGCCGGTCGTCGTGAACTGCTCGACGAGCGGCATGACGGCCACAATCGCCCGGTCGCTCGGCCGAGACTGCCGAGTGTCCGCCGTGGGCGAGGCGAACGTGGTCGACGCGATGCTCGGCTGTAAAGCCGCGATCGGTGGCGAGGGGAACGGCGGGGTGATCGATCCCGAGGTCGTGCTCGTGCGGGACAGCCTCGTCGCGATGGCGATCCTGCTCGACGCGATGTGCGCGACCGATCCCATGACCCCGCTGGCGACACTCGCAGGGCGGCTTCCCCGGATGACGATGCACAAGACGAAAGTTGAGGTGTCACCAGAACTCCACGGGGCCCGGCTCGCCGCCGCGCTCGACGCGATCGCGGCCGCGTTCCCCGACGCGACGGCGAGCCGTCTCGACGGCCTGCGGCTCGACTGGCCCGGTTCATGGGCGCTCGTTCGGGCGAGCAACACCGAGCCGATCGTGCGGATCGTCGCGGAAGCGGCCGACGCCGAAGCCGCGGAAGCGATCTGCCGGCAGGTGGCGGAGAAGTTGCTCACGAACTAGCCCACTGAGCGTTCGCATGAATTCTGAGTGGTCCGTTCGGGGTTGGCCGTGTCCCCGAGACGGCGTAGCTGAGAATAACGCGAGGCGGAGGGGTCGGTGTGAGGATCGCGAGCGTGTCAGCGAGCGAACTCATACCGCCCCTCAGCCGGACCATTCGAACGTCCGGTGAGGGGATACGGCCAACCCCGAACCCAGCACGTTTGACCCGCATGAAACCCGCGGCGAGAGGGAGTGTATAAAACGCGTCCGCACCCCCGGAGCGACCCCATGCCGCACGCCCCCGCCGCCCGACTCGCCGCCGTCGATGCCGCCCATGCCGCCGGCTCGCTCACCGACCACTCGGCCCGCACGATCCGCGACTGGCTGCTCGAGCCGAGGTACGCCGAGTTCGCGGAGACGCTCGGCGGGACAATCGACGCTTGCATCGCGGGCACGACGCCATGGAAGGAACTCGACGACGTCTACTGGACCGTCATCCCCTTCGGCACGGGTGGCCGCCGCGGCACGATGTATCCTGTCGGCTCGAATGCGATCAACGACCGCACGATCGGGGAGAGCGCCCAGGGCCTCGCCGAGTACGTCCGCTCGGTGCTGCCCGCGGGCGAGACGCCCACCTGCGCGATCGCCTACGACACCCGCCACCGCTCGGAGCACTTCGCGAAGCTCTGCACAGAGGTGCTCCTCGCCGCGGGCTTCAGGGTCTTCTTCCTCCGCGGATACCGCAGCACGCCCGAACTCTCCTTCGCCGTGCGTCATACGGGGAGCACCTGCGGCATCATGGTGACGGCGAGCCACAACCCGCCGAGCGACAACGCGGTGAAGGTCTACTGGTCGGGCGGCGTGCAGGTGCTGCCGCCGCACGACAAGGGGATCATCGACCGCGTGATGAAGGTCGACAGGGTCACCCGCCAGAGCTTCAAGGAGGGCGTGCGGGCGGGCCGCGTCGAGTTCGTCGAGGAGACGATCGATCCGGCGTTCGTTTCGGCGGTGCTCGCGCAGTCCACGCCTGGCCCGCGGGATCTCTCGATCCTCTACACGCCGCTCCACGGCGTCGGCGCGACGGCGGTCGTGCCGGTTCTGGAGGACGCGGGCTTCCAGAAACTGCGTCTTTACGGGCCGCACGAGAAGCCCGACGGCGACTTCCCGAACGTGCCCGGCCATGTCGCCAATCCTGAAAACCCCGCGGTGCTCACCGGCCCGATCGACGAGGCGAAGGGCCGCGGCGACGACCTCGTGCTCGCGAGCGACCCCGACTGCGACCGGCTCGGCGCGGCAGCGGCCCTGACGCTCGATCGCAAGGCAGACTGGCGGACGTTCACGGGGAACCAGCTCGCCGCGCTCCTCTGCGACCACGTGCTCGCGACCCGCGCGGCTGCGGGGACGCTCCGCGAAGAGGATCACGTCGTTACGACGATGGTGACGAGCGGACTCGTGCGGCGGATCAGTGAGTCGTATGGTGCGGCCGTGATCGACATGCTCCAGGTCGGCTTCAAGTGGATCGGGAAGGCGATCGACGAGATTGGGCCGGAGAGGTTCGTCTACGGCTGCGAGGAGTCGCACGGCTACCTCGCCGGAACGCACGTCCGCGACAAGGATGCCTCCGTCGCGGCGCTCCTGCTTGCGGAGCTCGCGGCGAAGCTGCGATCCGCAGGCCGCTCGGTCCACGAGCACCTCGACTCGCTTTATTGCCGCCACGGCTGCCACATGGAGCGGCAGGTCTCCGTCACGCTCCCCGGCGCCGCCGGCATGGACCGCATGCGGAAAATCATGGCGATGCTCCGATCGGCAGCGCCGAGTTCCATCGGCGGCCTCGCCGTCCGGCGGATCCGAGACCTCGACTCGCTCACGTTTACCGTGCCCGGCCAGCCGCCCAGACCCTTCCCCGGCACGGCGGGCGACGTCGTGATCTTCGATCTCGAGGGACTGCCCGATCTGCCGCCAGCGTCGGCGGCGGATCTCGCGGTCGGCCGGTTCGAACCGCTTTCGAACGCCGTCGCCGCGAGGCCCAGCGGCACGGAGCCGAAGATCAAGTTCTACCTGTTCGCCGTCGCCCAGCCCTGCGACGGCTCCGTCCTCCCCGAAGCGAAGCGGCAACTCACCGGCCGCCTGGACGACCTCGAAGCCGACCTGCGAAAGCTCGTCGGCGTGTGAAGCAATCTCGCCGCCGCGAGGCTACTGCTACTGCTTGATCAGATCCCTCACGGTCATGCCGCCGGGGATCATCGGGAGCACGTGCTCCTGGTAGGGCACTTGCACGTCGAGGAGCGCCGGCCCCTCGGAGTCGATGAGCCGCTTGAGCGCTCCCTCGAGGTCGGCCTTCTCGACGATCGTCTCGGCCTGCCAGCCGAAGCCGCGGGCGATCGCCACGAAGTCGGGGTAGCGGCACTCGGGGGAGATGCCGTCGCCCTGGCCGCAGGCCTCGGGGTTGTCGATCGGCCCGAGATAGGTGTGAGCCCGGTTGCCCTTGAAGAAGCGGTCCTCCCACTGCACCACCATGCCGAGGTGCTGGTTGTTGAGGAGGAGCACCTTCACGGGAATGTTTTCCGTCCGGCAGGTGGCGAACTCCTGGATGTTCATGAGGATGCTGCCGTCGCCATCGATGTCGATGACGAGCGATTCCGGGTGCGCCACCTTCGCCCCCATGGCGGCGGGCAGCCCGAAGCCCATCGTGCCGAGGCCGCTCGAGGAGAGCCAGGTGCGGGGCCGGCGGAACTTGAAGAACTGCGCCGACCACATCTGGTGCTGGCCGACACCCACAGTCACGATCGTGTCGCGGTCGGCCGTGAGCCGCGAGAGCTCGGAGATCGCGTGCTGCGGCAGGATGCCGTCGAACGACCGATCGTAGGAGAATGGATCCTCCTGCTTCCACTGGTTGATCTTCGCGTACCACTCGTCGAGCGGAGCGGCGGGCTTCTCCACGATCTTGTTGAGGGCGTGGAGCGCGTCCTCGACGTCCGCCACGATCGGCACGTGTACGAGCTTGTTCTTGTTGATCTCGGAGGGATCGATGTCGATGTGCACGATGAAGCCGTGCTGGGCAAACTCGGCCACCTTGCCGGTGACGCGGTCGTCGAACCGCACGCCGATCGCGATCAAGAGGTCGGCCTCGTCCACGGCGTAGTTCGCGTAAACGCTGCCGTGCATCCCGAGCATGTCGAGGCAGAGCTTGTCGTCGGCGGGGAAGGCGCCCAGGCCCATGAGCGTCATCGTGACCGGGATGCCGGTCTTGCGGACGAGTTCCCGCAGTTCGTCGGAGGCATCGCCAGTGATCACGCCGCCGCCGGCATAGATCACCGGCCGCTTCGCCCGCTTGATCGCCGCGGCGACCTGCGCGATCTGCTCAGGCTGGGGCGGCCGCGGTTCCGGCCGGTAGCCCGGCAGGTTCATGGGCACGTCGTAGTCGGGCACGAACTGAGCGAGCTGGATGTTCTTCGGCAGATCGACGAGCACCGGCCCGGGCCGGCCGGTCGTGGCGATGTGAAAGGCCTCCTTCATCACCCGCGCGATGTCGTCGTGGTGCGTGACGAGGTAGTGGTGCTTCGTGATGCCGCGGCAGACCTCGACGATCGGCGTCTCCTGAAAGGCATCGGTGCCGATGACGTTCGTGCCGACCTGCCCAGTGAGGGCGACCATGGGCACGCTGTCCATCTTCGCGTCGGCGATCGCCGTCACGAGATTGAGGGCACCTGGTCCGCTCGTCGCCATGCAGACGCCGGGCTTCCCGGTCGTGCGGGCGTAGCCCTGCGCCGCGAAGCCCCCCCCCTGCTCGTGCCGCGGGAGGATCGTGCGGATCCGGTCGGCGTACTTCGTGAGCGACTGGTGGAGCGGCATGCTCGCACCGCCGGGATAGGCGAAGATCACCTCCACCCCATGCCGGATGAGCGACTCGACGACGACATCGGCACCGTTCTGGACGGTTTCGGCGGCGCGGGGTCGGGAGACGGTGGCCATGGGCGGGCTTCCTCGGGGAGTTGGACGGCGGGACGACGGACGTCGAACGGACCTTCAAAAATACACCAAAAACGACATCGATCCTAACCGCCCCCGCACGGTCGGCCGGGGGCGGATGCTCCGCCACGCGGGCGAGCCCCTATACTCCGTGCGGTGGCTGCCAAACGGACGGAGCGGCTGCTCGGCCTGGCCGCGACAATTCATTCCCACAAGGGGTTCGCCGACGTCATCGCCAGCCTCCGCGAGGGGCACGGTGGGGCGGTTGGCGGAACCTGGGGATCGGCCTGCGCGCTTGCCACCACGGCCATCGAACGGGGGCTTCCGGAGGAGGGTCCCCGCTCCCTCGTCGTCGTGCTGCCGCATGCGTCCGACTGCGACGCCTTCGCCGACGACCTGGCGGTCTTCAGCGACGCCGCCGTCGCCGTCCTGCCGGCGATCGAGTCGTTCGGCGATGACGACGCGGTCGACGAGCCTGCCGTGGCGGAGCGACTCGCGGTCGTGAAAGCGCTCACGCGGCCCGGCGGATCGCCGCCCAGGATTCTGGTGACGAGCATCCAGGCCCTGCTCACGCCACTCGCCGACCCCCGCGAGATCGAGGAGAGCACCAGGTCGCTTTGCATCGGCGGCCGGCTCGACCCGGCGGAGCTCGCCGACTGGCTCGTCGCCCGCGGCTGGCACGCGGCCGACGCCGTCGAGGAACCGGGCACGTTCGCCCGCCGCGGCGGCATCGTCGACCTCTTCGCGATCGACTGGGACCGGCCCGTGCGGGTGGAACTGCTCGGCGACGAAATCGAGTCGCTCCGCACGTTCGACATCGCGAGCCAAAGGAGCGTCGCGTCGCTCGAGTCGATCGACCTTACGGCGCTCGTGAGCCGCTCCAAGCCGAAGCCCGACGACGCCGTCCCCCGCCCGACGAAGGGCAGACCTCGATCGCAGTCAGGAAAGGAGTCCGTGCGGCGAACGCAGCTGTCCGACGTCCTGCCGCAGGGGTCATGGTGGGCGCTCGTAGAGCCGCTCGAACTCGCCGAGGAGGCCCGCCGCGCGTTCGAGCGGATCCGCGGCGTCGTCGAGAACGCGTCTGAGCCCGACGACGTCTTCACGCGGATCTACCGCTCGCCGTCGGTGACGCTTTCCTGCATCGCGCCATCGAGCCTCGAAGCCTCTGCGGAGCTTTCGGTCGAGAGCGTGGAGCGGTTCACCGGGGTGCTCGAACGCGTGAAGGAGGAACTCGAGACCGTCGGCCGCGATCAGGAGGTCTGGATCGTCTGCCCGACCGACGCGGAGATCGAGCGGCTCACGGAACTGCTCGCCGACACGGCCCCCGCCCGCTCCGGACGGCTCCACTTCGCCCCAGGCAAAATCTCGGCCGGGTTTCGGCTCGTGCCCGAGAAGCTCGCGGTCATCGGCTCGGGCGAACTCTTCCGCCGCGAGGACGCTGCGGCCGCGCGGGCACCACGGCGGCGGCTTTCCCGCGCCATCGACACCTTCCTCGACCTCCACGACGGCGATTACGTCGTCCACGTCGGCCACGGCATCGGCCGCTACAAGGGGCTCAAGGTCCTCGAGAAGCAGGGCCGCACGGAGGAGTTCCTCGAGATCGAGTTCGCCGAGTCGACCAAGATCTTCGTGCCGGCCTCCTGCATCGACCTCGTCCAGAAGTACGTCGGCGGCACGAAGCTCGCCCCGAAGCTCGCGAAGCTTGGCGGCAAGACCTGGGAGAAGCAGAAGCAGGCGGTCCGCGACGCCGTGGCCGACATGGCGAGCGACATGATCCGCCTCCAGGCGACCCGCGCGAGCCGTCCGGGCATCTCCTTCCCGGCCCCAACGGCCTGGCAGCGGGAGTTCGAGGAGTCTTTTCCCTTCGACGAGACGCCCGACCAGCTCACCGCCGCCGAGGCGATCCGCGACGACATGGAGAAGCCCCGCCCGATGGACCGGCTGCTCTGCGGCGACGTCGGCTTCGGCAAGACGGAGATGGCGATGCGGGCCGCCTTCAAGGCGGTCGAGGCGGGCTACCAGGTGGCGGTGCTCGTGCCGACGACCGTGCTCGCCGAACAGCACTGCCGCAGCTTCCAGGCGAGGTTCGCGGAGTTTCCCTTCACGATCCGCTCGCTCTCCCGCTTCTCCACGCTCCAGGAGGAGCGGGACGTGCTAGAGGGAATTCTCTCCGGCAAGGTCGACATCGTCGTCGGCACGCACCGGCTCGCGCAGAACGACGTCGCCTTCCGCAACCTCGGCCTGCTCGTGATCGACGAGGAGCAGCGGTTCGGTGTCGACGTCAAGGAGCGGCTCAAGGCGCTGCGATCGACCGTGGACGTGCTCACGATGACGGCGACGCCGATCCCACGAACGCTCCACATGTCGCTGCTCGGCATCCGTGACATCTCGAGCCTCGCGACACCCCCGCCCGACCGGCAGCCGGTGGAGACCCGCGTGGCCCGCTGGGACGACGCCCTCATCCGATCCGCGATCGAGCGGGAGCTGGCCCGGCAGGGGCAGGTGTTCTTCGTCCACAACCGGATCCACGACATCCACCTCGTCGCGCAGAAGCTCGCCCGGATCTTGCCGGAGGCCAGGATCGGCATCGGCCACGGACGGCTCTCGGAGAAGGAGCTCGAGGAGGTGATGGTCGACTTCGTCGCCGGGCGGACCGACATTCTGCTGGCGACGACCATCATCGAGAGCGGCCTCGACATCCCGCGGGCCAACACGATCTTCGTCGATGAGTCCGACACCTACGGCCTGGCCGACCTCCACCAGCTTCGGGGCCGCGTCGGCCGGTCGCACCACCGTGCCTACTGCTACATGCTCGTCGACGGCGGCAAGCCGCTCACGGGCACGGCGACCCGTCGGCTTCGCGCGATCCAGGAGTTCTCGAGCATCGGCGCCGGATTCTCGCTCGCCATGAGGGATCTCGAGATCCGCGGCGCGGGCAACCTGCTCGGCACCCAGCAGAGCGGGCACATCGCGACGGTCGGCTACGAGCTCTACTGCCGCCTGCTCGAGCAGGCGGTGCGGGGGCTGAAGGCGATGCCGCCGGCCGAGCCGCCGCCGGTGCACGTCGACCTGCCCGGCGAGGCGTGGTTCCCACGGGAGTACCTCGCCGACTTCCGCGCGAAGATCGACTTCTACCGCCGGCTCTCGCGAGCGACGAAGGAGTCGGAGATCGACGACCTCGCCGCCGAACTCACCGACCGATTCGGGCCCGCGCCGGCGGAGGTGCTGCGGCTGCTCGAATTCTCCCGGCTGCGGATCGCCGCGGCCGGACTGGGCGTCGCGGCCATCCGCCGCCAGAACGACCTCCTCATGCTCACGTTCCACGAGGGGGGGCGGAAGACACGAAACACGCTCGAACGACTGAAGGGGAAGGTCGGCGGGCGGCTGCGGATCGTGGACGACCGCACCGCGGCGTTGCCGCTCACCGCTACCGACGTCGAGTCCCCAGACCGCCTCGTCGCCGCGGTCAAAACGCTGTTGATGCGGGATCGCAGGCCGCCCTATAGTCCCGCCCCCGCGCCGGCGGCGACGCCGTGAAGCAGCGGCCCGAACTCACGGAAGCCGTTCACCCGTGCCACGACACTCCCCTCTCATGCTCCGCGGACTGGCTCTCGTCCTCGCGTTCGTCGCGACCGCGGCGAGCGGATCCGACACCGACGCGATCATCGGCCAGGCCGCCGACGCCGGATCGCCCCGCGGCATGACACCCGTGGCCGCGGCCCCGCATCCCCGCGAGGCCGTGTCTCGTCCTGCCGGCTGGCCTGGCGGCTCCGGTGACGACGTGGACGTCGGGAAGCACGTGCTCTCGAGCATCCGCAAGAAGCCCGGCAGCCCGCTCATACCGGTCGAGGCGTTCGGCGTGAAGCAGGCGACGGGTGAGTCCGCCGCCGGGGGCATCGAGCAGGCCGGATTCGATTCTCCGTCGCCGCTGCCGTCCGCCGTTCCCCCTTCCGCCCAGTCGCTCGAAACCGCGCTCGTGGTGGCCCGCGTCGGACCGGAGGTGGTTCTCGAGAGCGACCTCCTGACGCCGAGCCTCACGGAGTGGCTCGAGAAGAACACCGCCGGCATGACGCCCGAGCAGCTCCGCGAAGTGAAGAAGCAGATCTTCCGGCAGATGCTCTCGCAGTACGTCGAATCGCTCATCGTCTACGTCGACGCCTGCCGCACGATCCCGGAGGACAAGCTGCCGGAGATCCGCACGAAGGTGAACGAAGCATTCGACGAGCAGCAGCTGCCGAGGCTCATGAAGGATGCGGGGGTCACGAGCGTCGGCGAATACGAGCAGATGCTGCGTTCCCGGGGACAGTCGCTCGACCGCATCCGCAAGACCTTCTTCGAACGGGCGCTCGCGCAGCAGTGGGCCGAACAGAAGGCTTCGTTCGACGGCGAGATTCCCCACGCGGAACTGATCGCCTACTACCACGCCAACCTCGCCGACTACGAGTATCCGGCGAAGGCAAAGTTCGAGCAGCTCATGGTCCGGATCGGGCCGTCGCGACCGCGGGAGGAGGCCTGGAAGCGGATCGCCGAAATGGGCAACGCCGTGATCGGCGGCCGCCCCCTCGACGACGTCGCCCGCGAGATGTCGGACGGCCCGACCTCGAAGCAGGGAGGCGGCTACGACTGGACGGGCAAGGGGAGCCTCTCGTCGACCGTGCTCGACCGCGCGATCTTCACGCTGCCGGTCGGCCAGCTCAGCACGATCCTCGAGGAGGAGTCGGCCCTCCACATCATCCGCGTGACGGAAAGGACCGAGGCCGGCCGCGTCCCATTCGTGGAGGCGCAAGTCGAG
>JBIIOJ010000374.1:0-2967 GCA_044337015.1 Pirellulales bacterium | reverse complement strand
CGTCCTCGAAAGCCGCCATGGTGCCCCGCTCCCTAGAGCCCGATCATCGTGCCGGCCTGGTAGACGACGCAGGCGGCGAGCCAGGCGAGCGTGGTCATGGAGAGGAAGCTCACGAGCGACCAGAGCCAGCTTCCCGTCTCCCGGCCGATCACGACGAGGGTGCTTGCACACTGCGCGCACAGCGCGAAGAAGACCATGATCGAGAGTGCGACCGGCAGCGTGAAGACCTTCCGGTCGGTTTCATCCCAGGTGGCGGCGCGGAGCCTGCGGACGAGCATGCTCGCGCCCTCCTCCTCGCCCGGATCGATGTCGCCGAGGTTGTAGATCACGCCGAGAGTGCCGAGCACGACCTCCCGTGCGGGAAAGCTCGCGATCGCCGCGCACCCGATCCGCCAGTCCCAGCCGAGCGGCCTGACAACCGGCTCGATCGCCCGGCCCGCCATGCCGAGGAAGCTTTGACGCAGGGCGTTGCCCCGGTCCACCGCGTCGGCCGTCTCGCCGTCGGCCGCGACGGCCGCGTTCGGATCGGCCACCGAAGGTTTCGGATAGCTACCGAGCGCCCAGATCACGATGCTCACCGCGAGGATCGTCGTGCCGGCGTTCGAGAGGAACGACCAGCATGCCTCCCGCACGCGTTCGAGCACGACGGCCGGCTGCGGCATCCGCCAGGGAGGCAGCTCCATGACGAATGGCTGCGATCGGCCGCGCAGGAACGTCCGCGAGAGCACGAACGCCATGAACGCCGCCGTCACGACGCCGACGGCGTACATCGCAGCGAGCACGACCGCCGGAAGCCGCAGCCATGGCACACCAACGGCCACGTTCGGCACGAACGCGCCGCAGAAGAGCAGGTAGACCGGCAAACGCGCCGAACAGCTCATGAGCGGCGCCACGAGGATCGTCAGCAGCCGCTCCCGGCGGTTCTCGATCGTGCGGGTCGCCATGATCCCCGGAATCGCGCAGGCGAAACAGGAGAGCAGTGGGATGAACGACTTGCCGCCGAGACCGACGCCCGCGAGCAGCCGGTCCATGAGATAGGCCGCTCTGGCGAGATAGCCGCAGTCCTCGAGCACGGCTACGAAAAGAAACAGGATCGCAATCTGCGGCAGGAACACGACCACGCCGCCGACGCCCGCGATGACGCCGTCGACCAAAAGCGACCGAATCGCCCCGTCGGGCAGCGACGCCTCGACGAATCCGCCGACCGCGTCGACGCCCGCGGAGATGAGATCCATCAGCGGCGCGGCGAGCACGAAGATCGACGTGAAGATCGCGAGCATCGTGGCGGCGAAGAGGATCGTTCCACCGACACGGTGGGTCGTGAAGCGGTCGAGCATGCCGCGGGGCTGGCCCCCGGATGCCGTCGGCCGCGCCACGGCGTCCGCGAGCACCTGCTCGATCCAGGCGTAGCGGGCCGTCGCCTCGCGAACCGCGGGGGAGTGACGCGGAGGAACGCCTGCGGCGAGGCCATCGAGCGGAGCGGGTTTCGGCGGCGGAAGTTCGCGGCAGCGAATGATCCGGTCCTGGAGGGCCGCGAGCCCCTCGCCTCTCGGGCTGGCCACTGGCACCACCGGGCAGCCGAGACTCCGGGAGAGCTCCTCGGCGTCGATTTCGAGCCCTTGCTTTCGCGCGAGGTCGGACAGCGTGAGGGCGACGACGACGGGAATACCCAGCTCCATCGCCTGGCTTGCCAGGAAGAGGTTCCTCTCGAGGTTGGTCGCGTCGACGACGGCGACGATGCAGTCGGGCCGTTTCGAGCCCGGAAGCCGCCCCGCGATCATGTCGACGGCGACCCGTTCGTCGGGGCTCTTGGGATCGAGGCTGTAGGTGCCCGGCAGATCCACGAGATCGACGCTGATCCCGCCATGCGTGAACCGGCCGAGTTTTTGCTCGACCGTGACACCGGGATAGTTGCCCACCCGCGTTGGGATGCCGGCGAGCGCCGTAAAGAGCGTGCTCTTGCCCGTGTTCGGATTGCCGAGCAGGACGGCCGTGATCGGTCCCTGCGAGGGGCTTGGGCTGGCGGTGTCGTCCATGGATCCTGGCGTGTCCGTCGTTCAGGAGAGCGAGACTTCGACGACCGCCGCCTCGCTCCGCCGTACCGAGAGCCGGTAGCCACGAAGTTCGATCTCGAGCGGATCGCCGAGCGGTGCCGTGCCGACGACCCGAACTCTCACTCCTGGCGTGACCCCAAGCTCAAGCAGCCTGAGCGAGGCCGGATCGGTCGCCGTGATGTCGGTCACGGTCGCGAGGCTCCCGGAGGACAGGTCGGCGAGGGTGGGCATGGCAGGGCTTGGTGGGGTCGGGTATCGAACAGATGATACCCTGTCTCAACACTCCGGATGTGTGGCCGTGAACGATCGATCGAACGGAATTTTCGTGGTGGGCACCGATACGGGCGTCGGCAAGACCGCCGTTGCCGTCGTGATCCTGCGGCAGCTCGTGGCCGAAGGCCGGGCGGTCGGAGCCTACAAGCCGGTCGCCAGCGGCATCGCGGAGCGATCCGCCGATGACGAGGCCTGCTCCGGCGATCCCGATGCGCTCTGGCGGGCGGCCGGCCGTCCGCTTTCACCTCGGGAAGTATGCCCGCAGGCCTTCGCGGCGGCGATCGCGCCGGCGGCCGCCGCGCTGGCCGAGGGCAAGAAAGTCGACGAAATGCTTCTGCGGCAGGGCCTTGCCGTGTGGACCGCCTGCAGTGAATGCGTCGTCGTGGAGGGGGCCGGTGGGCTCTTTTCCCCGCTCGCCGACCGGACGCTCAACGTCGATCTCGCCCGCGAGTTCGGCTACCCGCTCGTGGTCGTCGATTCCGGGAGGCTGGGCGCGATCGGCCGGGTTCTCGCGACCGTGCGGGCGGCCACTGCGGAAGGCCTGCGGGTCGCGGCGGTCGTGATCTCGCACGTCTCACCGCTCGATGAGCACGGTGCCGACGATCCTGAAAGCGGCTGGAGCATCGCCGAAGCGGCGCGG
>JBIIOJ010000373.1:0-2970 GCA_044337015.1 Pirellulales bacterium | reverse complement strand
GCTCCTCCGCCGGCACGTCGGGCACGCGGAAGAGCGGCTCGTCTCGCATGCTGTTCCAGGCAAGCCGACGCGGTTCGAGCGTGCCGCTCTCGTCGGGCAGCCGGCCCGACGTCTCGCCGAGCGGCGCGGGCAGGATGCCGGCCCCGTCGAGCCAGGCCGCCGCCGTCCACTCCGCGGGATCGAAATCACCGCCGGCCGCGATCACGAGCTGCCCGCCGCGTTCGACGAACGATCGCAACAGCGGCACCGCCGCGCCGGGACTGCGCACGCCCGCCACCACCGCGAGACCGACGCCTTGGAGTGCCTCCTCGTCGAGTGATTGAACCGTGAGATGCTTCACCCGCACGAGCTGCTGCTGCGTCGAGTCGCGGATCGTCACCGGTGCGAGCAGCCGCCGTACGCTCCGTGTCTCGCCCAGTCGGCCGCGGCGGGGATCCTCGTCCTTCTCGCCGTACTGATCGACGAACACGACCGGTAACGACGACACCACCGGCACCACGAGGCAGCGGCGGTCATCCTGGCGAATCGCGTCTTCCGGCAGCACGACCATCGCCGTGGCCCAGGCGGGCCGATCGGGTTCGGGCGAGGCGTCGAAGAGATGCGAGAACGTCACCTCCCTCGCCTGCCCCGGCTCGAGATCGATCGAGTCGGTGGCCACCTCGGAGCCATCGATCACGAGCGACACCTGCACGTCACGCCGCGGCTCGCGGCCCTCGTGGCGGACCACGGCCGTGAGCGTGGCCGGCAGTTCCACGTCGGCCACGCCATCGACGACCGCGAGCGACTCGACCCACGTGTTGTCGGTCTCGGGCACCGCGACGGCCACCGCCTGCATGTCGAGCGGCGGCCGGCCGCTCGGCCCCTCGGCACGGGAAAGGAGCGACTTCACGTCGGCCGGCCAGCCGGCAATCTGCTGGTCGCCGAGAAACACGATCCGCTTGTCGGCAAGATCGACCACCCGCTCCGCGGCCTGCGTGGCGAGGTCGACCACCTGCGCGACGGTGCCGGCGCGGTCGACCAGCCGGATCGCATCGATCACCTCGACCGCGTCTTCTCGCGTTCGAAGCGGGTCGAGGCTGTAGCTGCCGGCCGGACCGCAGAGCGGGATCACGCTCGCCCGACTGCCCGTGGGAAGCTGCTCGAGGGCGACCTTCGCCCGGTCCTTCGCATCGTCGAGGAGCGTGCGGCCGCCAAGCCGCTCGCGGCCCATGCTCATGCTGTTGTCGACGACGAGAATCGCGTGGATCGGACCGCGGCCGGCCGTCGCACCGAGGATCCCACTACCACCGAGCCGTAGGAACGGGCGGGCGACCGCGAGGCCGAATAGGACGACGGCTGCGGTCCGCAACACGAGCAGCCAGAGGTCGCGAAACCGCAGCAGCGACCGGCTCCGCTTCGCGGCCTCGAGGAGAAAATCCATCGCCCCCCAGTCGACCTCGCGAAACCGCGCCTTGTTGAACAGATGAATGAGGATCGGCGCCGCGGCTGCGGCCACGCCGGCGATCGCAAGCGGCAACGCCCCGGGCGGAAAGGCGATCATCGTCGCGGCCCCCGGATGGAAGCGGCGGCTTTCGTGGGGCTCTCGGTATCGGAGAGCCTCCCCTCCTGCAGGATCGGAAGGTAGCGGTTGGGAATCGAGAGCACGAAGACGGCGACGGCCGTGCCGTAGAGGTCGCCCGGCTTGCCACCCACATGTCCGCCGGCCACCCACTTGCCGTCCGTGGCCGGGTTCTTGGGATCGATCATCTGCGCGCCGATCAGCGCGTCGCGAAGTGCAGGATAGTGCTGCCTCCACCCCGGACCGCCGACCTGGTAGAGCGATTGCCCAACGTAGTTGAGCGTGTAGGCGTCGAACGGCATCTGTCCGTTGTGCGCTTTCGCCGGCTTGACCTTGGCGATCTCGGTGGCGACCCGCTCCATGCTCTTGGCGATTCGCCAATCGTCGTACTGCCCGAACTCCTGCAGGCATACGACGCCCGCGGCCGCCATCGCCACGGTGGCGTTGCCGCCCCCCTTGCCGTACGTGAACTGCCCCGGCAGTTTTTTCAGTTCGGCCTCGGCCATCTTGGGGTTGCCCCCTCGCGGCGTGTAATGGCCGCGGACGTTCACGATCGCCTTCTCGATCACCGACGGCGGGATCTCGAAACCGCTGTCGACGGCGCTGCGCAGCGCCTTGGCCTGCATCACGCTCAGACTCAGGTCGCCGTCCTGAGGCACGGCCTGATAGGCCCAGCCGCCGACCGGCCCCTGCGTGCGGGCGATGAGCTTGAGCGCGCGGTCGAGCGCCTTGCCGATCCGGGCGTCGCCCGTCATGCCGTAGGCCTGGCCGAGGACGAACGTGGCGAGGCCGTGGTTGTACATGTCTCGCTGCGGCCCCGCGATGTTGAGCAGGCCGCTCGGCTTGGCGTTTTTGACGACGTAGGCGAGCGCTTTCTCGCAGGCCTCACCGTGCTCGCCGATCCCCGGCATGTGGCCGGCGGAGAGGAAGGCGAGTCCGCCGACGGCCACGAGGCCGAGGTCGTTCGACCCCCAGTTGCCCTCTGGTCCCTGGTTGGCGGCGAGCCAGCGGAGCCCCCGGTCGATCGCCGCCTCGCTCTCGGCCGTGATCTCCCAGTCGCCGTCGTCGTCGGCCGCCGCGGCGCACGGAGCCATGCTCACGACGGCGCATAAGACCAGGGCCGCCGCCGCCACCGCGAGGAGGCCGAAACCGAGCCGGTACCAGTGGGCCGACGAAAACATGACGTCTTTTGTATGACATTCCCGGCGGGTCGGTTACGCCCGGAAATGGTGCCAGCCACCAAATCTGGGCAATCCGGTCACGAGCCCAGATTTGGTGGCTGGCACCGTTTCCATTTCCGCCGCCACCGGCTCGGCGACATGCCGTGGCGGCGGGTGAAGGCGACGGTCATGTATTCGGGGTGGCGGAAGCCCGCGCGGGCCGCGATCGCGGCGAGCGGAAGATCGGTCTCG
>JBIIOJ010000420.1:0-10263 GCA_044337015.1 Pirellulales bacterium | reverse complement strand
TCCTCGACCTGAGCGGATTTTGATATTTCGTGTGGAATGACATAATCTTTTTATGCTCTTCCGCGCAGAACATCCAAGCACGACACCGCCCATGAAGCCCGCCGGTTTCTTTGCCGCCCACCCCGTGTTCACCGTCCAAGAAGCACGCAAAGCCCTCCATCCGGCAGGCGGGGCACGGGCCACACGGGCGCTGCTCCACCACTACGTCCGCACCAACCGTCTGACATCGGTCACCCACGGCGTGTACGCCGTCGTGCCCACTGGCATGGCGCCCAACCGACTCCACGTCGATCCGTTTCTGGCGGCGGCGGCGCTTCGCCCCGACGGCGTTTTTTCGTACCACAGCGCCCTGGAATTGCTCGGCGCATCACACTCCGTCTGGCGCCGCTGCACGCTTTTCACGTCCCGACGACGGCCGAGTCTTGCCGTGTCCGGAATCGAGGTGGTCTTCACGGATTTCCCGGCTCCGTTTCGCGCGGGGCGATTCCAGCGGCTGGGCACTCAACGGGTCGAGAGACTGGGGTCCATGCTCGTGACGACGGGCCCGGAGCGGACTCTCGTGGATGGGCTTCGCTCACCTGCCGCCGCCGGCGGTCTCGAGGAACTCGAGCAATCGGCCAGCGGGTTTCCCGCCCTCGACATGAAACTCCTGGAAAAAGTCCTCGAACGGTACGACCTTGCCACCCTGTGGGCCGCAACCGGTTGGTTCCTCGAACGCTATCGCACGACGTTCCGCCCTCCGGAGAAACTGCTGGCTCGTTGCGAGCGGCGTCGGCCTGCCTCGCCGCATTACCTTGCCCGGAGGGAACGGGGCGGAACACTCGCACGGCGGTGGAACCTGTATCTGCCCACGACTGTCATGGAGGGCGAGCCCGATGAGCGTTAGCCGTGAATATCTGACGCGTTGTGCCGCTACATCGGGCTACGAAGCGAATGCGCTGGAAAAAGTCATCCGACTCGGCGAATTGGCGGGCGACATCACGAAGCACGGCCTTCTCGGAGAGTGCCTGGCGCTCAAGGGCGGCACGGCCCTCCAGCTGTGCTTCGGCTCACCTTCTCGCCTGTCGGTCGACCTCGACTTCAACTACATCCGTGGTGCGTCACGTGAGAAAATGCTCGCCGATCGGCCGGCCGTAGAGGAGGCCCTCCTGGGCCTGGCCTCGCGTCGTGGCTACGCGGTCAGCCGTTCCCGCCCCGAGCATGCGGGCGGCAAGATCTTTCTCGGATACCGTTCCGCCCAAGGCACCCCGGATCGAGTGGAAATAGACCTCAACTTTCTGTTCAGGACGCCGATCGAGCCCGTCGTCCTGCGTTCAGTCTGGCAACCTGGTGATTTGGACCGACCGAACGTGAGGACGGTTGGCCTCACCGAACTGCTCGTCGGAAAGCTGGTCGCCCTGCTCGCGCGGGCCGCCCCGCGTGACCTCTGGGACGTGGCGAACCTCAACGCAGAGGCTCGCGGGCGGTTGCGCTCTGACACATTTCGGTCGTGGTTCGTGGGAATCGCCTCCGTACTCAATCACCCCCTGTCAACCTATGGCGTCAACACAATCGGCAGCCGCCTCACGCAGTCGCATCTCGACGACCAACTTGGGCCGATGCTCACCACCGGCAAGGCACCCTCGCTCGAGAAATTAGTCGCCTCGGTTCGAGCAACCGTGGCACCACTGCTCGAGTTGTCGCCATCGGAGCGGTCGTTCGTGGAAGCAGTGGCCGAAGGTGATGCCCCCGCGAACGTCTTGTTCCCAGATGATGCCAGGGCCGCCAGCCATAAGCCACTCGCCCCACCCCGGTTGTGCTATCCTGCGCGGGAACACGGTCGTTTTTCCAGCCACGGAGCCCAGAGCCATGCGAACCGGCAACCCCGCCCTGAACGACAAGACGTTCGAAAACTTCGGCGTCTACCGCCGGGACCTCGCCGGCGAGCAGTCCCCAGCCGGCGTCATGACCATCAACGGGACGGCCCAGAAGACGCTGTTCCTGCTGCTCTTGGCGATGGGGGCCGCCTGCTTCACATGGTCGAAGACGTTCTCGGCCGTCGAAGCGAACCCCGCGGCCGCGATGCCATGGGCCTTGGGCGGTCTCGTCGTGGGAGTGATCACAGGGTTCGTCATCTGCTTCAAGCACACATGGGCCCCGGCGCTCGCCCCCGTCTACGCCCTTGCCGAGGGCCTGTTTCTGGGCGGCGTCTCGGCCAGTCTCGAGGCCCAGTATCCCGGGATCGTGATCCAGGCGGTCGGCGGCACGTTCGGAACGCTCTTCGGACTCTTGCTTGCCTACCAGTCCGGGCTCATCAAGGCGACCGAGAACTTCAAGCTCGGCATCGTGGCTGCGACCGGCGGGATCTGCCTCGTCTATTTGATATCGATGATCGGGGGCCTCCTCGGCTTTCCCGTCCCCTACATCCACGCGGCCGGTCCCATCGGCATCGGCTTCAGCCTCGTCGTGGTCGTGATCGCCGCCCTGAACCTGGTGCTGGATTTCGACTTCATCGAACAGGCGGCTGAACGAGGGGCTCCGAAGTATCTGGAGTGGTACGGGGCTTTCGCCCTGATGGTCACGCTCGTCTGGCTCTACATGGAAATCCTTCGGCTTCTCTCGAAGCTCAGGAGCCGCGACTGAATCGACGCGGAGCGGGGGAGCCACAAATCCGTGGGCATCGCCGACGATCCGAGTTGGCATGCCCGTCCATTGCCAGCTGCGGGACGAGAGCCGCATCAAGGGCCTCAAGCCCGACGTCCGCCCGCAACTGCCGGTCGACGTGCTGGGCGTTTACGTCCTTCTGCCCGCCGAAGCATCGTGAACACAAACCTTCCCTGGGCTGAGCCGCTGCGAGCGTCTGACACAACGATGCGAACGTCCTGGCCCAGCCTCGTTAAGAAAGTGAGTAGTTTCTCAGTGGAGAAACCATCGGCATACCCGCGCAGCAGCCGCGATGCTTTGGGCTGGGGAATTCCGAGCCTAATGGCAGCTTTCGTCACGTTGAGCCCCAACGCCTGGACGCGGTCATGAATCTGCAGGGCAAGACGAGCCTTCGACAGCTCTTCCTCCGGGAAATCGAGCCCCAGGTCTCGGAATACGTTGCCCGTTCCCACAGTGAAGCTGGTTTCACCTCGAGTCGCTTTTGTCATCGCTTGTCCCTCCCCCTGCTGCGTTGGGCGTGCAACTGCCGTGCCGCCTTGAGGCGATTCTCGATCACCTCCAGCTCGTGCTGCGGCGTGGCACTGCCCTTTTTTGATTTCTTTTGAAACGCATGCAGCACATACACGTCATCGCCAATCCGCGTCGTATACATGGCACGAAACGTATCGCCGTGGTGGTCCGAGACTATCTCGGTGACGTCGCGAAGGCTGCCTTTCATAGGCTTGGCCGCCGAGTGCATACGGCCTTGCTCGGCCCAGAAAAGTGCCGTTCCGATCTCCCTGCGAACCTCGACCGGGAACTCCCGCAGATCCTTCAGGGAACTTCCCATCCAAATCGGCTTTCGAGGCGTCCCTGCCATAGAAAATATATCCGTTTGGGTATAACTCGTCCAATGCGACAATTTCCGCCCGAAATGCCGGGGCAACACCCCGGAGCTGGGTCATCCTACGCCACGTTCGTTCGGTCCTAAACGCCGTCCCCCCGTTATCATGGCCAAGAAACGTCGTCAATTCGCCTTCCAACACGTCGCCACGGTCGGGCCCGCATCACGGCGCTCAAAGACAGCGAAAAAGAAACCCGGCCCGAAGAAAAAGCCGGGAAGCTGAGCCCATCGGCCCGAAAAACGAGCCCGAGATGGCCAAGAAGAAAGCCACCAAAAAGAAGCCGACGAGTAGCTCATCCCGCCCTCGTGCTGGCGGAACATGGGCCCCTGCTCCATCCGTGGTCTACCAGTTCAAGATCACGCTTGCCGACACGCACCCCGCAATCTGGCGTCGTATCCAGACCGCCGACTGCAAGCTTCATACGCTGCATGAGCACATTCAGGCCGTGATGGGCTGGAGCAACAGCCACATGCACCACTTCGTCATCGGCAAGCGACTTTACGGGGTGCAGGACTTCAGCGACGGTGGCATGGCCGGCGGCTACGTGTTCGACTCCTCTGCAATCATGCTCAGTAGTCTCCTGCCCGCCTCTGGAAAGCGGGTGAAGTTCTCGTACACGTATGACTTTGGCGACAACTGGGAGCACGAGATCGTTTTCGAGGGGTGCCCAAAGCCTGATCCGGATGCCAAATACCCGCTGTGCCTCGAAGGCGAGCGTGCGTGTCCGCCCGAAGACTGCGGGGGCACGCCGATCTTTGAGCACATTCTGGAAGTCCTTGGGAACCCGGGCCATGAGGAATACGAGGAAGTAGCCGAGTCCTATGGCTGGTTCGACCCGGAGGCGTTCGATCCAAAGCGGGCCACGGTCCGGATGGTGAAGGGATTGCGGGCGTGAGGCGACATGCCATTCCATTCGGCCGGCAGCAAGGGTTGCCGGATGAGTCGTCGCCGGAGTGCCGATAACAACTCGAGCATGGCCGCCCAAATCTTTCTTCCCGGCCCGACGTCCAACACCGTCCGGGCGCCCTCGGGCCAGACCCTCCAAGTGCCGCCGGGCTGGGTGCTGCTCCCGCCCGGTGATGCCGCCCTGACTCGCCGAGTGAAGGCCGCCGGAGACCACTGGCTCGTCCAGGAGAAAGTCGGCCGGAAGATCTTCTCCCGGGGAGTCTGGGCACCACGGAAGACCATTGAAGAGGTCCAGAAAGCCTTGGCCGAGGAGCGATCCACGGAGGCCTACTCGCGACGCCGTGAGGCCGACTCGAAACGCCGTGAGGCCCAGCATGCAGAGTACGTCGAAGACTTCCAGGCGGCGGTGCTGGCGTTCCTGGCGTTTCACGGGCGACACACCGAAGTTGCTCGGCGACTTGCCAAGGCCGTTGCCGACCATGCCACGCCCGTTGGCAGCGGCACCGTGGCCCGAACGAAGCGAATTCCCATCGAGCGACGGGCAGAGGCCGCGGTCATCGCCTGGATGCGGCACCAGACGACAGGATACGACTCGATGAAGATCGCCCGAGTGAAGGGGCAACGGCGAGAGGTCCGGCGGATGCTCGCCCAGCGGTCCAAGGAACTTCTCGGGGCATACCGGCGGGGGGAGGCCATCGCCCCCGCCTGTCCGCTGGCCCGTGCCCTCTCTGCCCCCCGGTGACGATAAAAGGAAATCCAGCGATTTGCGGAATGAGCCTGGTCGCCCAGCAGACGGCATGTCTTGATTGAGGGCGTGGCGCTCCACAGGCTCGGCCGGGAGCAGGATCTCGACCGGCGGATCGACGGGCGATGAAACGGTCAAGGAAGGCGGAGAGGGATTTGCCGTAACACCGGAGCTAAGCGACCGCCGCTGGCAACGGACCAAGCTGCGGTCGATCGGCCTCTTTTGCGTCGAATGGATCAGAACCATGCCAGACGTCCCAAAAGTCCGACAGCCGAAATGACTCGACCTCCGGACGCCGCTCCAGCCAATAATGCACTGCTGCTTTATCGCCATCGGTTGTGGAATCGTGGCTGTGATCTCGGCAAACGATCCCGCTCCAACCACGATCCGCCGATCCACCTCCGCCGAACACCAAATGGCGCGATTCAATGGCTTGAGCAATAAACTCATCCGTGAACTTGTCGAACTCCGCGCTGGACAAGCCGGATCGCAAACGGCATTCGGCACTGAAGCCCATTTGCCGGAATTCACCGAGGTGCTTCTTTTTGCGAAGGCGTTTATTCATGCAACAGATTCCGCCGCACGCTTGCGATTAGCAGCTTGCGACCAAGGGATTATCCACCCCGCCGGATTTTATCGCGATTCTGCTGCAAGGCTTTGTTAGGCGTCCTGTCTCGGCGCCAAGTCTACTTCGCGAAGGAGAAGGCGCCCCGGCGATGCCAGCTCGTAGCCTTGCCGTATTCGTGATCCAACGCTATCGGGCCAGGAATGCCAACCTCCGCACCCAGTTGCTGCGGATCATCTCGAATCCAAAAAGCGACGTCGAATCCGACGTAGCACATGCACGCAGACGGCGGCAAATCGCAGCACCCAGAAACAGAAACAGCCGTATCCCCCGCGTTTGCGAAGGATACGGCTGTTCAGATACCCCCACGGGGAGTCGAAGTTTTGCAGAATCCTCGGGAGAAACCGCGGTCGCGGAAAACGCCGGACCAGGCTCCGGACCACTCTGGGTGGCCCCCGATCTCGGCGACCTGGTTCGACTCCTCTCCGACCTCCCGGAGGGCCAACGCCAAGCCCTCGTGAGCCTCATGCGGCACGCAGCCGGCGGGTGATCGGGGCGGGCGGTCGTGCGTGTCGCCTGCGTCCTGCAAGGCAACTGCGACGCAATCATTTCCGATAGGGGCCTTCGCGACCTGGGCCTTCCCGTCATGGGACCCGTTCAGGCGGCGACGAGCGGGCGCAATTCGTCACGGTCGATGGCGGTTTGGCCCAGCGATTCGAGCAGCGCAAAGAACCTGTCAGGATCGAACAGGGTAGGATCGGTGATTTCGACACCGATCGGCCGGCCATCGGCGGCACGGTCAACGAGCAGCACGTCGTCAATCCGGTCGGTCCGCACGGCTGAATCACCCGGCTGCCGCGGCAGGTGAAAATAGGCGGCGATCGGTCGTCCGTGCCGGTACGTCACTTTCAAAAAAACCCGCTTCATTGTGTCACCCGATAGGCGGTAATTACGACGATCACCCGGTCGTGTTCATCCGGCTCCACGACTACTTCCCAGGCATCGCCGTCGTGAGCTGTTTCCAAAATCCATCGGCCTTTGGCAACGCCGCGACGGATGGCAGTAGTCATTTCGAACATCAGACGCAGGTCAACCTCCGAGAAACCGCGATCAATCATCCGCTCTTCGACGTGCGGACTCAACTCCAGCTCGAAGTTCCACCAGTCAGGATGAGTTTCCAGCGGCATTTTCGTTAATCCTGCCCATTAACCACACCTCGAACTGGTCCGATCATATCGTCTCTGCGACCCTCGCCGGTCTACCAAACCTCGTTTCGCCCGATGTCACGAGGGTTTCGGAGACAAGCGTGACAGGCCCGCCCCTTGAACCGTTCATCACGGCACCAGCGACCGGGGCACGACGATCTCGTAATTCGCCACGTAGGCACCCTTGGGAACGATGGTCCGGGGCCCGCTCCCTAGGTCGATCCGGTCCCTTGCGAGTTTTGCGACGACGGGCAGGCCGGCCCGCTCGGCCATGAACATGAAAAGCCGCTTCACTTTCACCGACGAGCATGCCTCGAGCAGCGACTGCATCACCTTCGGCCGCAGCGTCCGCTGGTTCTCGAGCAGCCCGTAGGTCTCCTCGAGGTCCATGCGGTCCGGCGACAGGAACAGGCACTCGAGCAACGCTCGCTCCGGTGCCGAGGCCAGGAGGGAGAAGCCACCGAGAGCCTGCTCACGAACCGCAAGGCCGGCGGGCAGAAATTTGGAAGTCACGTGGCTTACCTGTTCGGGCCAGCGATACCTCCGGAACCAGAGCGGCGGCCGCACCCCGGGCCTGGAGAAAAGCCAGACATGCCCCCGACCGAGACGGGCGAACTGGGCGACTCCCTGGGCAGCGAGCGACGTCAGCCCGCCGACATGCACCGCGAGGCCATCGCGGGCCTGAAGCGTGTGCAAGGCCCCCTGCCAAGTGGGCGTATCGCCAGGCCGCTTGAAGACACCCGCACCGAGCGATTCCAGCCATCCGCTGGCGACGTACTTCTGGGTGTGCTGCGGCGTGACTCCCAGGGCCGCGAGCGCAGACCTGGTGACAACGCCATGCCGCGACAGGGAATGGACGAGCGACTTTATCTTGGATTCTCTGGATATACCCACGGTATATTTCTAGCACGCAAATCAAAGTACATGCAAGAAACCGCCGCTGCCACGGCCGCCCTTCACCGTGGCTTTTGGGCCCGTCCCGGCAGCTGCTCGGCCCAGGTGGCGAGCGGGTCGTAGGCGTCGGCTACGCCCGTCGCCCACTCGATCCACTCGGCCGCTTCCTGCCGGGCGCCCTCAGGGAGCGTTCGCCCCTCGGTGAGTTGCCGGACGGCGTTCACGAACTCCCGCAACTCGCTGCAACGCTTCCACTGCCGGGCCCGTTTGAACAGGCCTACTTCCCGCTTCTTCTTGGCCGCCACCTGTCGGGCCGCCTCTTTGGCCCGCTCCTCCGCCTCCCATTTCGCGTGGAGTTCGGCCTGCCGCTGAGCAGGGACCGATGGGTTCGCTCCACGATCGGCAGTGGCGAGCAGAGTTCGGCCGAAACCACGATTCGGTCTCTCTTCAACTCCACCTCGTAGAGCTTCTCGATCTCGGGGTCGAAAAATCCTGATGGCTGAATCGGCACTTCAGACTGCAAGAGCCGGATCGTCGCCAGGTTCGGGTCAGAACACTTTGGCAACCGGGTGATCCGTGGGTTCGCGCCAGCTGCCTTTCGGGCCCAATAGCCGAGGTACGGCTTCGGGATCTTGTGCCGCTTGCAGAGCTTGGCGAGGCCGACGTCCGACAGGCCGAACTCCTTGCAGAGATGAACGGTCGGCGTCTGCCAGAGCCGCTCGTAGAGCTGTTCGCGGGTCACTGTGGTCACGGGCATGCTCGCCCCCCTTTCTCTGGGCCGTGATTGGAGCGGATCGGCAACCAAGGCGTCCGCGGTCATCACCGTGGAGCATCAAGCCGCGTACACGGCGTTTTCAGCCGAGGCGGGACATGGCTTCGATCCGAGCCAATACGAGGCCGGCTCGAGCTTGGCTCGCTTCATCGGGGCCCAGATGGGCCTCGAGCAGGGCTGGCACCTCGCCCGTCTCCAAAAGCTCGCTCCAAGCGGCAGCGACGAACGCCCGCACCCCGGATGGAGCAGCCTGAAGCTCCATGACGAGCGATGCGCGGCCATCCACCACGGCGATGATGTCTTCAAGGTCGTGGCTGACAATCGGATCCTGCCTCCCTCGATCATGAAACGCCGCGAGTTTCGTCGCCAGGAAATAGGGTGGCGTGACCAGCCGAATCACCGGCCCGCCAGGCACTTGGAACGGCTCGGCCGACTGAAAGGCTTCGGCGTACCACTCCGTCGAGAAACCCAGTACCTCGCCCTTTGTCGGCATGATGTCGACGACATGCCGCGGTGCATCCGTGAATCGCCAGCGGCAGCGCGGGGCGCCTGTCGTCATATCCTCTTCGAGGCCAAGCTGGACGAGCTCATCGCGTAGCGTCTCTGCATACTGTCCGTAGTGAACAAGATCGATGACGACATCCACGTCCTTGGTGGCGCGGCTTGGCCGGGCCGTGGGTTCCGTGACGAAGAGGTCCACCACGACTCCGCCCAGAAATGCCAGGCGGGGAAGGAGTGCTTCAATACGCTGAGCCACTTCGCGGAGCAGCGCAAGATTCGGAGTGTCTCTTTCAGCCATTGAGCAACCTCGTCAGATGCTCCTTGGACAGATTCCGCTCTCGGGCCCGACCTCCTCGAAGAGCGTCGATCAAACTCAAGCACCGATAGAGCTTTGCATCGGCGCGTGCCGCCTTCGGGGCCCCGCGGTAGAGCGGCTTGAATGATGCACCGCGAGCCTCACCCTGCGGATCGGGCCACACCGGTACAGGGTCGTTGTCCTGAACGATGAGGTCTGCAAGCGGTGGTGCCGCGTGCGCCGTGGGCATCCCTCTGGTTATCCCGCCGCGCACGGGCGGGAACGCATAGCGGACGCCGTGGACCACAAACTCGAGAATGGCCGGGCGGTTCGGTTGGCGGTCGGCCAAGAGAAGGCCGGATGCTTTTGCCCGCGTTACTGAGCGATGAACCGCCGACGCGCTCAGGCCGAGGGTGTCGGCGAGATCGCGGAACGTGAGCCCAGGGTGGAACGCGAGTTTCAGCGCGACGACGAGGTCTTGGGGGTTGAGTTGCATAGAACAAGCATACGTTCCATATTCCAGAATGTGGAACAATCCCGCCAGCAGGCCTTTTTTCTCGGATATTTCGACCTCCTAGCCGCGGCCCAGAGGGCCCACCCCAATCGCGTCGCGCGATCCAAAAAGGCGGAACTCACAAGACAGTTTCGATCCTACGCCAGTTCCATGGCATTGGTGTGGCACCAATCGACCTGCGGCCCGCCCGCAGGATTGCCTGGCCAGAGTCAGGTGACCCCCTCCCCAAATCCTGACCCAGGTCTTGTGAGAGAATCCTCGTGCCCCTGGTGGGGCTGGAAAGGGTTCTCGGATGAAGAAGCGACGCAGTGCAGAGCAGATCGTGGGCCTGCTTCGGCA
>JBIIOJ010000372.1:0-2984 GCA_044337015.1 Pirellulales bacterium | reverse complement strand
AAGCCGGTGACGATCGAGCGGCAGCGGTCGGCGATGCTGCCGATCGTGGGCGAGAAGATCGAGGCCGAGAAGGTGGCGATCTACGACGACCGCGTCCTCGCGAAGCACCCGCTCTCGGGCCTGCGGCTCGTCAACTCGACGAAGCTCAACCTCATGCAGGGCCCGGTGACGGTGTTCGAGGCGGGAGCCTACGCGGGCGACGCCCGGATCGAGGACATGGCCCCCGGCAGCGAGCGGCTCGTGAGCTACGCGGTGGACCTCGATGTCGAAGTGAACCCGCGGATGGAGCAGCGGCCGGAAGAGATCGTGAGCGTGAGAATCGCGAAGGGGACGCTCATCGCCACGCGGAAGTACGCCCGCAAGAAGGTCTTCGAGATCAAGAACTCGGGTGACAAGCCGGTGAAGCTGCTCGTCGAGCAAGCGCGGGAGGGGGGCTGGAACCTCGTCGATCCGAAGGAGCCCGCCGAGACGACCCGCGACCGCTACCGCTTCGCGGTGGTGGCCGAGCCGGGCAAGCCCGTGAAGCTCGAGGTGGCCGAGGAGCGGCCCGACGTGCAGCACGTTGCCCTCACGAACCTCGACGACAACGCGATCCTTTTCTACTCGCGGGCCAAGGTGACGAGCCCGGCGGTGAAGGAGGCGCTCGAGCAGGTGATCGCGAAGAAGCGGGCGATCGCGGAGGTCGTGCGGGTCAAGCAGGAGAAGGAGCGGGAGATCCAGGTCGTGGAGCAGGAGCAGAACCGGATCCGGCAGAACATGGCCCAGCTCGACCGCACGAACGAGCTCTATGCGAAGTACGTCAAGAAGTTCGCGGAGCAGGAGGACCGGGTGGAGACCCTCCGCAAGGAGATCACGGCCCTCGTCCAGCAGGAGCAGGAGGCGAGGAAGGCGCTCGACGACTATCTGCTCAAGATGGAACTGAACTGATTCCTGCCCGCCTGCCGAGGATCAGGCTGAGCGCCGGGCCGGCGGCCATCGTCGTCACGACGCACATGAGCACGCAGGCCACGAAGAGGCGGAGGTCGATGAGCTGCGCCTCGTACGCCGCCGCGGCCATGACGATGCCGAGGATGCCCCGGGCATTCAGGCCGCATCCCACGGCGAGCGACTGACGGCTGTCCATGCCCGCGAGCCTCCCGCCCAGATAGACCCCGCAGATCTTGCCGACGAAGGCGACGATCGTGACGAGGGCCACAAGCCACGGGTCGAAGCCTTCGACGAAGTCGGCCCCGATCGCCATCGAGACGAAGAAGATCGGCGTAAACACCGCGTAGGAGAACTCGCCGATCACCTCGAACGGCCGCGGGTATTTCCGGGAGACGTCGGCAAGCGCGATGCCGACGACGAACGCCCCCAGGAACGAGTGCAGGCCGAGATGCTCGGAGCCCGCGGCTCCCAAGAGCGCCAGGAGCACGATGCACGAGATGAGCGACGACGGCTGCGGCATCGAGCGATGGACGCGATCCAGGATCGGCGGCAGAAGGAACCTGCCTGCAAGCAGGATCCCACCGACGAAGAGGAACACGAGGCCGAGGATCGCCATCCCCTGTCCCTGGCCGGTCGCCTGGGGTGCGAACTCCGCCAGGATCACGGCGAAGAGCCCCCAGCCGACGAGGTCGTCCACGAGCGTCGCCGACATGATCGTCCGGCCGATCTCGCTCTTGAAGAGGCCCATGTCCATGAGGATGCGGGCGATGACCGGATTGGCCGAGAGCGACAGGATCGAACCCATGAAGAGCGCCGTCGCGAAGAGATCCTTCCGCGTCACGCCGATGACGTCGGGGAAGACGTAGCACATCACGAATCCGAGCATGAGCGGCACGAGAGTGCCGACCGTGCCCACGGAGAGCGCCTTGCGGCCGATCCGGCGGAACTCGCCGACGCTGATGTCGAGCCCGATCGTGACGATGAAAAACAGCATGCCGACGCGGGCGATCGCCGTTCGGGCGGAGGGGATCGGGCCCGACGGCGGGAAGAGCCATGCGTGGAACTCGGGGACGAGCCGTCCGAGCACTGTCGGCCCCAGCACGAGCCCGCCGGCGATCTCGCCCACCACCGCCGGAATGCCGATCCGCCTCGCCGCCTGCCCGAGGGCGACCGCCGTGACGAGCATCGCCGCGAGGTGGAGCGAGAGCAGCGTCCAGTCGGTCGTGGTCATGGCCGGGAAGTCCGGGAATGGGCTGGATAGTCGTTCGAACAACTATTGTTCAAAGGAAAACCGGCCGATACAATAGGGTCATGGCTACGACCCAGCCCTGCCGGACGCGTCCGGTCCCGGCCGCCTTCGACTCGCTCGAGCAAGAGGCCTACCTGCAGCTCTGGCGGACCTACGACAGGCTCCGTGAGCTCGACGACCGGCTCTTCCAGCAGCACGGCATCACCGCGCAGCAATACAACGCGCTGCGGATCCTCAAGTCGGTGCGGCCCGGAGCGCTGTCGACCTCCGCGGTCGGGGCGCGGCTCATCTCCCGCGCCGCCGACATGACGCGATTGCTCGACAAGCTCGAGGAGCAGGGGCTCGTGTCGCGGAAGCGGTGCGAGGAGAATCGACGTGTCGTCTATGTGTCGATCTCGGCTGCTGGCGTGGCGGTCGTCAACAGGCTCGCCGCCGACGTGAAGCGGCTCGGCAGGGAACAGCTCGGGCATCTCGACCGCAGGACGCTTCGGAGCTTGATCGACATGCTCGGGCGGGCCCGCGAGCCGCACGAAGACCCGGCGACCGCGGCCGCATGGCCGGGAAATAGACGGACGAAACGGAGGAGTGAGCCATGATGATCCAGCGGGTCGGCCCCGGTCTCTCGGAGCCGGATGTGGTCGTGATCGGCGGGGGCCCCTCCGGCGCGACGACCGCGACGCTCGTCGCGAAGCAGGGATATTCCGTCCAGCTGCTCGAACGGGAGCATTTCCCGCGGTACCACATCGGTGAATCGCTCATCCCGGAGACGTTCTGGGTGCTCGAGCGGCTCGGCATGCTCGAGAAGCTG
>JBIIOJ010000371.1:0-2985 GCA_044337015.1 Pirellulales bacterium | reverse complement strand
CACGACGGCCGCCTGGCCGGCGGGCTGTTTCTCCGCAACGCGGGCGAGTCCGATTCCCAGGCTCGGCCGGCGGTACGGCGGCATCTCGCCGATGAGCGTGATCTCCTTCTCGATGCGTTGCTCGCCGTCCTTTTCCTTCCTCACGACCGCGATGCGGAGCGAGTCGCCCGCCGAGAGGCCGCCGAGCACGTGCCGCAGTTCGGCGATCCGAGTCACGTCGCGGCCGTTCGCGGCCACGATCCGGTCACCCGTGCGGAGGCCCGCCTTCGCCGCGGGCGCCCCGGCCCGGGCGGTGGCGATGACGGGCGGCTGGGAGAAGATGTCACGCGACGCGTAGGTGATCCCGAGCAGCCCAGGCTGGATGGTCTTGCCCGCCTGCAGGGTCGGGAGACGCCTCACAATGTCCTCCAGCGGAACGGCGAAGCCGATGCCCGAGTCGTACAGCTCCGTGCCGACGTTCATGCCCGCGGTGTCAGCCGGGATCGGCGCGAGCACCCCGATCACGCGGCCGTGGATATCGACGAGCGGGCCGCCATAGTTGGCGGGCGAAACGGCCGCATCGGTCTGCACCGCCCTGCCCCAGCCCCGGCCAAGCGCCGAGATCACGCCCACCGACACGCTCGCCTGGGAAGCGGTCCACGCCCGTCCCAGCGCAATCGCCCACTGGCCGACCCGCAGTTCGGAAGCCGGGGCCGCCGTCGGGACCGGGAGCGGCGCCGGCGACTCGATCTTCAAGAGCACGATCGTCCGCGCCACGTCGCGGCCGACGACCTTCGCGGGGCTGCGGCTGCCATCCGGCATCACGACGATCACCTCGACGGTCTCCGGGGTGACGGCGAACGAGGTGGTCACGATCCAACCATCGGCGCCGACGACGAGCCCCGTCGAGGGTCCGGCCCCCGCCGCCGCTTCCCCGTCCGCCGGCAGGCCGATCACCTCGATCCGCACCGTCGATGCCGCGACCCGCTCGACGGCGGACCGGATGGCCTGTTCTTCCAAAACCGGGTCGACGGCGGGCGCTGCGAAGCCTGCCCGACAGGGGAACGAGATCAATCCGACGGCCAGACACGTCGCGAGCATGCGACGAAAACCGACTCCGCTGGATGCACCGCGCGTCATGGCCCGGGCTCCGCAGCAGCTTCGGGTGGTCTTGGGCCGAGATCCACTTCGACCACGCGGCCGCCTCGCACCACCGTCAGCCGCACGGCCGCTCCCGCATCGACCGAGCCGAGAAGCTGTTGCACGGCCGCCCGCGAGCTGACCGACCGGCCCTCGACCGCGATGACGAGATCATCGGCACGGATGCCCGCCCTCGCAGCCGGCGTCCCGGGCACGACCGCCTCCACGAAGGGTGGAGTCTTGTCGAAGAGATCTGGCACGAGCACGATCCCGAGCCGCACGGGATCGAAGGGCCGCTTCGGCTCGACGGGGGCCGCGGCGATCGCATTCGAGTCGCCCGAGAGAATCTCACGGTAGGCCGCCTCGACCTCGGAAACCGGCAGGGCGTAGTTGAGCCAGGTGCCGCCCGTCGTGGCACGGAGTTCCTTTCCGAGGATGCCGACGAGACGGCCTCGCAGGTCCACGAGCGCGCCGCCGGACGAGCCGGGATTGTTCACGGTGAAGTCGAGCAGCAGCACCTCGCCGTCGTACACCGCTTCGTAGCCGCCCCGCCTCGCCTCGAGGGGCACCTTCGCCGACACGACGCCGTGCTGCACGCTGACCCGCTCGTCGCCCGCCGCGACGCCGAAGAGGTTCGACAGGGCGAACACGCGTCCGCCGAGCGGAGGCGGCTCGGCTGCGAGGAGATCGAAGCTGGGAAAATCCTCACCCTCGATCCGGAGCAGGGCGAGTTCACGTCGGGGATCGATGCCGACCACCTTCGCAGGAAATCGCCGACCATCATCGAGCACGCAATCGATCTCCTCCGAGTCGAGCACGGTGCTCATGGCCGTGACGACGTGGCCCTGCGGCGTCACGAGACAGCCCGACTGGTAGGCCTCCAGCCCGCGAAAGCCGCCGGCCCCGTGGATCTTGACGACCCGCTTGGCCGCATCGGCCACGACCGCCCCGACCGTCGCGGAAGTCGCCTCGGAGGCCGTCGCCACCTGGGCGGCGATCGCGATCCACGCGAGTGAGGGGATGGAGGGAAGAATCGAGGCCGACCGCTCAATCTCGCCATCCGCGGCCGCATCGCCTTCGGGACGATCTTCCTCGCCAGGAGCGGCGACGTCGAGCGTCGCTGCCTCGACCGTGAACGTCGCGAAGGCCACCCCGCCATGACTCACTTCGATGCGGGTCGGAACCGCGCCCGCGTCCTTGCCGCCACCGCCGACAGGCAGGCGTCCTGAGAACCGCACCTCGCACGGATCGACGTCGGGGTCCGTCCAGAGGTCTATCCCGCGAATCTCGCCGTCGACGACGTATGCGTGTGCCTCGACGCCCGACACGTACGAGACAAGCACGTCCGCGACCGACGTCGCCGGCGCGTCCGAACCGTCCACCATACCGATCGGCTGCGTGCCGAGGTATTCGGTGCGGCCGACCGACGACGGGCCGGCGAGGAGCAGCTTCCGCCAGACCAAAAGCGCCGCGAGCAGTCCGCCGCTCCCGGGAGGGGCGGGATTCTCGTCGAGATCGCCCGTCGCATCGACACCGGAAGTGCCTGTCGGCAGATCGATCGCGGCCCGGTCGTCCGCCAGTCGGATCGCGAACGGCTTGCCGCCGCTCAGCCGGCCGGACAGCATCCATCCGCCTGCGCGGCCCGCGAACCGTCCGCGGTCGCCGATCGCGGCGGCGACCCTGTCCCGCTCGAGGCGGTTGAAGTGATGGTTCGCGAATCCGAGCTTCGCCTCGTACACCCCCCGAACGGCCTCCGGCACTTCGTCGGTTCGCGGTGTCTTGGGCGGTGTCTTCGGCTGCGGCTTTGGCTGCCCGGGCACGGGCGGCGGGGCTGGATCCTCCTGCTCGACGATCTTTGCGAGCTCC
>JBIIOJ010000100.1:0-10354 GCA_044337015.1 Pirellulales bacterium | reverse complement strand
CGTTGAACGTGGCCAATGGCACGGCCGAGTTGATGAATAACAACGAACGCATCTCTCCCACCACCCCCGTGACCGTGGGCTCCACGCTCGGCGCCGCCACGCTCGACCTCAACGGCTTTTCCCAGTCGCTCTCCCGGCTCACGTTCGCCGGCAACTCCGGCAGCGTCACCACTGGCACCGCTGCCGGCGGCATGCTCATGCTCGTGAATTCGGGCTCGGTGTCCGTCAGCGGCACGGGCCACGTGATCAGCTCGGCCGTGGCCCTCGACGCCGCCGCGAGCTTCAACGTCGCCGCCGACTCGCGGATTACGATTGCGTCCGAGATCTCCGGCTCCAGCGGCTTCGGCCTCACGAAGACGGGTGTCGGCATCATGAACCTCACCGGCACGAGCAGCTACACAGGCAATACGACCGTCTCCGCCGGCAGCCTGCTCGTGAATGGTCGTCTGGGCAATACTGCGGTGACGGTGCAGTCGGGCGGCCTGCTCGGCGGCTCCGGCGCTCTGCTTGGCAGCGTGAGCGTGCTCGCCGGCGGCACGTTCTCCCCCGGCAACAGCCCCGGGCTCATCTCGACGGGAACACTATCGCTCGCGGGCACGACGCTCATGGAGATCGAAGGCACGGTGCGTGGCGGCAGCTACGACGCGGTGGACGTGACGGGCTTGCTCACCTACGGCGGCTCGATGGTGATCGACTTCGGCGACCTGATCACGTCGGCCTTCGCCAACGACACGAGCTTCAACCTTTTCGATTTCGGGACGTATTCCGGCCAGTTCACCGGGATCACGACGGCGAGCGGCAGTTCGTGGTACTCCGGCCTCACGTTCGCGAGCACCGGCTCCGGTGACAAGTGGACGGCGATGAAGGAGTCCCAGACGCTCGAGTTCACCCACTCGACGGGCATCCTCGTGATCGTGCCTGAGCCGGGGGCGATTGCCCTGGCCGCGATCGGCATCGCCGCCGCGGCATGGGTGAGTCGTCGCCGCCGCCTCGGCACGGCAGATTGACAATCTGCCGCTACAGGGTCGGACACACGTCGCCGCATGGAGGGGCAGACTGGCAGTCTGCCCCCACGCGGGCGGTTATCCTCGCATTCGCTACGCCCTTCCGAGCACGGCACCGCTGCCGCCGTGGCCGAACCGGGCCGAGATCATTGCGGCGGCGCGGGTGACCGCCGCGGCGATGGCGGGGATGTCGTCGTCGGAGATCCGAAACGACGGACCCGTGACCCAAACCGCGCCGATCGGGCGGTCGCGGAAATCGAGGATCGCGGCGGCCACGCAGGAGATGCCCTCCACCTCCTCGGAATGATCCATCGCGTAGCCACGCTTTTGGACGACCGCAAGGGCCTTCTCGAACTCGTGCAGCGACGTGATCGTGTGGGGCGTGAACCGCGAGAACCGCAGCGATCCGAGGATCGACTTCCGCTCCTCGGGCGGCATCGCCGCGAGCATCGCCTTCGCCGGGGCCGCCGAGTGAATGGGGAAGCGATGTCCGAGCGTGACAGTCACCTTGATCGGCTTGGGGCTCGCCAGCTCGTCGAGCACGACGCCCTCCCCATCGGCGAGCGTGCCGATGAGCGCGGTCTCGCCGGTCTCGTCGCGGAGCGTCGCCAGAACGTCGAGCGACTTGCCGACCAGGTTCTGCTCGTCCATCGCCGTATAGGCCAGTGTGAGCAGCTTCGAACCAAGCGTGAACGTGTTGTCGGCCCGGCGGGTCAGGTAGCCGAAGGAAAGCAGCGTGGCCGTGATCCGGAAGACGCTGTTCTTGGGGATCTTCAGCGCCCGGGAAAGTTCGCTGACGCCCTGGCCGCCGGGGTGCGACGCCAGATGCTCCATCAGCAGAATCGCCCGCTTGAGATTTGGAACGTGGTATCGCGAGAGGTCCGGCTCGGCGGAGCGGGAGCGGGGGCGGGGCGGCATGCGCGAATCCACGAAGTTCACTGGCCAAACGCCGGGATCGATGTCCCTGGAATGCGAAGATTGTATTTCGCTGCAAGCTTCAACGTCATATTCTTGCATGAGGTTGACATGACAACTACATTTTCATATGTCAATCATTCTCTTTCGCGAGGGTTGAGAGCATGAAGACGCAGCAGGATGGTTTTTTGGCGCGGCGGACGGCCGCCGCCTTGGCGTTGGCAGCGGCGGTTGTCGCGGCACCGGGCCGTGCGGACGAGAAGGTGGGCCCGCCCTCCGTGGTGCGGATGCCCCCGTGGTGCAACACGCCCGACGGCATGACGCTGATGGACGACGGCAACGTGCTCCTCTCCTGCCCGAACTTCAACGACACGACCTATCCCGGCGTGATCATGAGGCTCGATCGCCAAAACGCACTCTCCATCTTCTTCCCCTGTCCGGTGCACCCCGGCACGAAGCGGGGCTGCCCGATGGGCCTCGATGTCGGCCCCGACGGCCACGTCTACTACGCCGACAACCAGTATTTCTACGACAAGAACCACGCCTCGCGGCTCATGCGGGTGGTGATGGAGAAAGGGCAGCCCGTGCGCAGCGAGGTGGCCGTCGAAGGGCTGAAGCTCGCCAATGCCGTCGCCTGGCACGGCGATGCCGTCTATGTGTCCGACACGTTCCTCGATATCGAGGGGAAACCGGGCATGAGCGCCGTCTACAGCTTCACGCTCGACGAGCTTTCCCGCGGCACGGTGAAGGTGACGCCCGGTCTCGGCGATCGGCACGTGCTCGCCACCTTCCAGACGAAGGCCAATCCACGAAACGAGATGGCTGGGGCCGACGGTGTCACGGTCGACGCGGCGGGCCGGGTCTACACGGGCAACTTCGGCGACGGCGTCTTCTCCCGCGTGACGGTCGCCGCCGACGGCACGGCCAAGGAAAAGGCGGTCGCCTCCACCGCGATCAGCTGTGTCGACGGCATCTTCTACGACGCCGCCCGCGACCGCGTCTTCATCGCCGATTCGGAGAAGAACGCGGTGCAGGTCTTCAGCCCGGCGACGGGCCAGATGACCACGCTCTGGGAGAACGACGATTCCGACGGCGCCGACGGCCTGCTCGACCAGCCCTGCGAGGTGCTCGTGCGGGGCGACGACCTGATCGTGGCCAACTTCGACATGCCTTTTCCGGGCATGAAGAACAAGGTCTTCGACAAGGCCCACACGCTGAGCATCTTCCGGCTCGCCCCCGCCGCGCGATGACACCCCGCGATCCGCACTGGCTCGGCGTCGACAACGGCAGCACCGTCACGAAGGCGGCGGTGTTCGATGCGGAGGGACACGAGATCGCGGTGGCGGCGCGGCGAGCGGCCGTCCGCAGCCCGCAGGTCGACCAGGCCGAGCGCGATCCCGAGCGATCCTGGCGGGACACGGCCGACTGCATCCGTGAGGCGATCGCGCAGGCGGGCATCCCGCCTGAGGCGATCGCCGCCGTGGGCTGCACCGGCTACGGCAACGGCCTGCATCTGCTCGACGCGGCGGGCCGGGCCGTGCGGCCCCTCATCGGCTCCGGCGACACGCGAGCCCGGGAGTGGGTCGATCGGCAGACGGCCTCCGGGGCGGCGTCCGCGATCCTGCCGCACACGGCGCAGTCGCTCTGGGCGGGCCAGCCGCCCGCGCTCCTCGCGTGGCTCCGCGAACACGAGCCCGCGGCGCTCGCCGCCGCGCGGCATGCCGTGGCGATGAAGGACGTCATGCGGATCGCGCTCGTCGGCGAGATCGCCGCGGAGATCACCGACGCGTCCGCGACGAGCATGATGTCGGTGGTCGAGCGGCGGCACGAGCCGGCCGTGCTTGAATTGCTCGGCCTCGGGGAGTGTGGCCGGCTCATGCCGCCGCTCGTGGAGAGCACCGCGATCGCGGGGCAGGTGCATCGGGCGGCGGCCACGGAGACGGGCCTCGCGGCGGGCACGCCGGTGGCGGGCGGCCTCTTCGACATCGACGCCTGCCTCCTGGCGGCGGGCATCACCGACGAGTCCGCCATCGGCGTCGCGGCGGGCACCTGGGGCAATACGCTCTCGCTGGCTACGCGGCCGGTCACTGACGGCAGCCTCTTCATGACGTCGTGCGGGCCGGAGCCGGGGTCGTTCGTGCTGCTCGAGGGGAGCCCAACGTCGGCCGGCAATCTCGACTGGTTCACCCGCACGTTCCTGCCCGACCTCTCGGCAGACTCGGGGCGCGCCGCGGCGGGAGGGATCGACGCCCTCGTCGGCTCGATCGAGCCCTCGGAACGCGATCCGTTTTTTCTGCCGTTCGTCACCGGCTCATTCGGCGGCGGCCGGGCGACGGGTGGCTTTCTTGGCCTCGAAGCGCAACACACGCAGGCCCACTGCCTGCGGGCCGTGCTCGAGGGGATCGCGTTCGGGCATCTCTGGCACATGCAGCGGCTGCTCCTCCATCGCCCCGCGCCCGCGGCGGTGCGGCTGACGGGGGGCATCGGCCGGCTGCAGTCATGGGGGCAATTGTTCGCCGACGCGCTCGGCCTGCCGGTGGAGGTGCCCGCCGGCCGCGAGCTCGGTGCGTTCGGCGCCGCGATCCTCGCCGCCACGGCCGCTGGCCACGGCCCGCTTCCGGCGGCTGTCGCGCGGATGACCCGAATCGACCGCGTCTTCGAGCCGGTCGCCAGCCGCTCGCGGCTCCTCGATGCCCGGTTCGCCCGCTTCACGCAGGCGCTCGACGCGCTCGCCCCGTGGTGGGCGAGCAGCCCAACGTGAGATCTCGAGAGCCTCGCTGCCAGGAGAGAGCCGATCCCCGTCGAGGTCGCCATATGACGCGGCTTCCGGCGTCTTGCAAATAATACGGCGACGCCGTACGATTTGCACGATGTGGATTGAACGCCGTATCGAGCCGCGAATCAGGTCCCTCGCCGCCACGCGACCCGTGGTGGTGATCACCGGCGGTCGGCAGACCGGCAAGACCTCGCTGGCGCGGCGGCTTTTTCCCCGGCACGCCTATGTCTCGCTCGATCTGCCGAGCGCTGCGGCCCAGGCCGAGCATGACCCGGCGACGTTTCTCGCCGCCTATCCACCTCCCGTCGTGATCGACGAGGTGCAGTACGCGCCGGGGCTTTTTCGCTCTTTGAAGCGGGCTGTCGATGAGCGTCGGCAGGAGCCAGGCCGGTTCATTCTCACCGGCTCGCAGCCGTTCACGCTCATGCAGGGCGTGTCGGACTCGTTGGCCGGACGCGCCGCCATCGTCGAGGTCGAGGGGCTCACCTTCGGGGAGATCCACGCGGCGAATCCGCGGATGACGATCGCCGACATGCTCCTGCGGGGCGGATTCCCCGAATTGCATGCCGACCGGGCGATCGACACGGCGGATTTTCTCCGCTCGTATGTCGCCACGTACCTGGAGCGCGACCTCCGCAGCCAACTCCGCGTGGGCAGCCTCCGTGATTTCGAGCGGTTCGTGCGGGCGGCCGCCCTCCGCTCGGCACAACTGCTCAACAAGGCCGAACTGGCACGAGACGTGGCGATCAGCGGCTCCACCTCGGGCGAATGGCTGGCGCTCCTGGAACGGGGTGGCATCGTGACGCTGCTCGAGCCATGGTTTTCAAACCGCGGCAAATCGCTCGTCAAAACGCCGAAGCTCTACTTTCGCGATACGGGCCTGGCGGCGTTCCTGATGGGATTCCGAACCGCCGATGAGCTGGCCGCGTCTCCCCTCGTCGGACCGCTCTGGGAAACCTTCGTCTGCGGCGAACTCCGCCAAGCGCTCGCCCGAAGTGCCGGTGCGAGGCAGTTGCACTTTTGGCGCGATCGGACCAAGGAAGCTGATTTCCTCATCCATGCCGGTGGCACGTTCGCGCTCGCAGACGCCAAGTGGACGGAGGTTCCCGAGCCGGCCGATGCCGCCCGCCTGCTCCGGGTTCGCGATGAACTGCCGGTCAAAAACGTCGCGCGGATGGCGATCATGTGCCGCACGTCCCACAGGCATCCCCTGGTCGTCGCCGCGACGCCGCCCGTCGAAGCTCTGGGCCCGGACGACATCGCCGGCTTCGCCAGTGACTGAACAATCAGCGGTTTCGGTTACTGCGAAGTGGCTTTCGCGCATGGAACGCCGATCACGATCCGCCGGTCGAGGAGATCGACAGCGAGGCGATGGTCTGGCCGGTCACGAAGGCGGCCGCCGCGTCACCAGGCCTCTTCGTAGAGGGCGACGATCTCGTTGGCGGTCGGCACGACGGGGTTGTTCTGCGGGCTGCCCGAGGCGAGCGCGTCGGATGCCATCTTTTCCTTGACCGCATCGAACCGCGCGCGGTCGACGCCGCGGCAGCCGGAGAGCGCCGGCACCTCGAGCCGCGCGTTGAGCGCCGTGAGCCCTGCGACGAGTTTGTTGCCTGCGGCATCGTCGCCATCGGCCGCGCTGGCCAGGCCCATCGCGCGGGCGATGGTCGCGTAGCGGCTGGCCGCGCTTCGCAGCGAAAAACGCGTCACTGCCGGCAGCAGCACCGAGTTGGAGAGCCCGTGCGGCACATGGAAGACCGCGCCGATCGGCCGGCTCATCCCATGCACGAGCGCCACGCTCGCATTCGCGAAGGCCATGCCGCCGAGCGTGGCGGCCCGCATCATCCCCTCGCGGGCCTCGCGGTCGCTTGGCTCCCGCCAGGCCCGCTCGAGGTGCGCGGCCACGAGGCGAATGCAGTCGAGCGCGAGAATGTCGGTGAGCGGCGTCGCCTTCCGCGAGACAAACGCCTCGATCCCGTGGGTGAGCGTGTCGACGCCGACGTGCGCTGTGAGCGGGGCGGGCATCGAGAGCGTGAGTTCGTAGTCGACCAGGGCCACCGTGGGCAGCAGATGCCGGTCGAGCATCATCATCTTCACGTCGCGGGCCGTGTCGGTGATCACGGCGACCTTCGTCACCTCGCTGCCGGTGCCGGCGGTGGTGGGAATCACGACGAGCGGCACGCCGCCGCGGGGCACCTGGTGATAGCCCTCGAAGCGGGCCAGGGGCTCGCCGTTGACCGCGAGCACGGCCACCGCCTTCGCCGCGTCGATCGGGCTGCCGCCGCCGAGGGCGACGATCGCATCGCACCGCTCCGCAGCGAAGAGCCGCGTGGCCGCGCGGACGGTCTCGTCGGTCGGGTCGGGCTGCACGTCGGCGAACGTGATCACCGCGAGGCCGGCCGCCTCGAGCGCCGCCGCAAACCGCCCCGCGAGCCCCGACGACACCATGAAGCCGTCGGTGACGAAGAGCACGCGGCGGGCGCCGAGCCGCTCGAGCTGCGGCACGAGTTCCCCCGACGCGCCGCCTCCGATGATCACCGTGGCTGGAACGTTGAACTGGGCCGGGGCCGCGGTCATGGCATCACCATCCCTGCGATCGCACGTAGCTCGCATCCCACCGCGAGAGCACGCACTTCTGCCGCGTGTAGAACATCACGCCCTCGATCCCCTGCACGTGGAGATCGCCGAAGAAGCTCTGGTTCCATCCGGAAAACGAGAAGAGGGCCATCGGCGCGGGCACGCCGACATTCACGCCGATCATCCCGGCCTGCATCTCGCGGACGAACTGCCGCGCCGCCGCGCCGCTGGACGTGAAGATCGACGCGCCGTTGCCGAAGGAGAGCCTGTTCATCGTGGCGATCGCCTCGTCGAGCGAACGCGGCCGCACGAGCGAGAGGACCGGCCCGAAGATTTCCTCCTCGAAGAGCCGCATGCCGGGCTCGACGCGGTCGACGAGCGCCGGGCCGACGAAAAACCCGCGCGGGGGCAGGCTCTTGCCGCCGTCGAAGGCCACGTCGGCCCCTTCGCCGGCCGCGGCCTCGATGAAGCTGCGCACTCGCCGCTGGGCGCCGGCGTCGATCACGGGCCCCATCTCGGCGCGGTCGTCGGCCGACGTGTCGGCCACCCGCAGGCTCGCGAGCGCCGCCGAGATCCGCTCCCGCCACTCGTCGGCGGTCGCCTTCCCCACGCCCATGAGCACCGATCCCGCCATGCACCGTTGGCCGGCGCAGCCGAACGACGAGCCGAGGATCGCCCGCAGCGTGGGCTCGGGCTCCGCGTCGGGCATGACGAGGAGCACGTTCTTCGCGCCGCCCGCCGCCTGCACCCGCTTGCCGTGCCGCGACGCGAGGGCGTAGACGTGGGCCGCCACGCCCGACGAGCCGACGAAGCTCACCGCCGCGATTCCCCGATGCGTGCAGAGGGCGTCGACCACCTCGGGGCCGCCGTGCACGATGTTGAGCACGCCGGGCGGCAGGCCCGCCTCCGCGAAGAGCTCCGCCAATCGCAGCGCCGTCAGCGGCACCTTCTCGCTCGGCTTGAGGATGAACGTGTTGCCGCAGGCGATCGCCAGGGGATACATCCACATCGGCACCATCGCGGGGAAGTTGAAGGGTGTGATGCCGGCGCAGACGCCCAGCGGCTCCCGCGTCGTCGCCGCGTCGATCTGTTCGGCCACCTGCGGCAGGCTCTCCCCCTTCGCGAGGTGCGAAATGCCGCAGGCAAACTCGACCACCTCGATGCCGCGCCGCACGTCGCCGCGGGCCTCGTCGAGCGTCTTGCCGTTTTCTTTTGTGACGAGCCGGGCCAGTTCGTCGAAGTGCTTCTCGAGCAGGTCGCGATACCGGAAGAGCACGGCCGACCGCTTGGGGGGCGGCACCACGCTCCAGGAAGCAAACGCGGCCCGCGCCGCCTGCACGGCCGCATCGACGTCGGCTGCGGTGCCGAGCGGCACCCGCGCGATCACCTCGCCGGTGGACGGATTGAAGACATCGCCATGCTCGGCCGCAGCGGTGACGGCCTCGCCGGCGATCAGGTGGGGAGCTAGCATCGAATCCCTCGTGATAGGGTCAACATTTCGCGAAAGCCCTTCGCGGAAGCGAGGGGCTCGATCTCACGGCACCTCCGCATGAGAACGAAGACGTTTCATTTGACAATCTTCGTTTGGAGTGTCAACTATTCGTCGCCATGAGCTTCAACAGTCACAAGGTTCGCCTCAACCGGTTCCTCGCCGCCGACGGCCACTGTCTCGACGTTGCCATCGACCACGGCGTGTTCAACGAATATTCGTTTCTCGACGGCCTCGAGGACATGCCCGCGGTCGTAAAGTCACTCGTCGCCGCCGGGCCCGATGCGATCCAGATGAACATCGGCCAAGCCGACCTCCTCCAGGAGATTCCGGGGCCGCGGAAGCCGGCGCTCGTGCTGCGGACCGACGTCGGCAACCTCTACAACCCGACGACGCACGCCGTGATGTTCAACCAGCTCGTGCATTGGGACGAGCCGATCATCGCTGCGATCAAGGCCGACGCCGCCGCCGTCGTCTGCAACCTGCTCCTCATGCCGGGCCAGCCCGACCTCCACCGGCAGACCTGCCTCAATGCCGCGCGGCTGCGGGCGGCCTGCGACCGCTACGGTATGCCGCTGATGATCGAGCCCCTCGTGCTCCGCGCCAACGAGCAGCAGGGGGGATACCAGGTCAACGGCGACAAGAACCTGATCGTGCCGCTCGTCCGCCAGGCGCGGGAACTCGGCGCTGACGTGATCAAGGCCGACCCGACCGATCGCCCTGAGGACTACCACGAGGTGATCGCGGCAGCCCGCTGCCCCGTGCTCGTCCGCGGCGGTGGCCGCAAGCCGATCGAGACGGTCTTCGCCGAGGCGGCGGCCTTCCTCGCCCAGGGCGCGCACGGTCTGGTCTATGGCCGTAACATCTATCAACACCCAAACCCGGGCCGCATCGTGGCCGCCTTCATGGCGATGATCCACGAGGGGGCATCGGCGGAGCGGGCCCTGGCGATCTACGGCGGCAGGGCGTAGCCGATCATGAACCACGCGGTGCGAACGGTCGCGACTTTTGCCCTGGTGGTGGCCGCGGCCGCGAGCGACGCCAGAGCCGCCGAGCACGAGGTCCGGCCCGGCCAGCCGCCGCAGCCGATTCTCGACGCCGCCGCGGCCGGCGACACGATCGTCTTCCTGCCGGGGCTCCATCAGCACGGCCTGGGCCGGCACCGGGCGATCCTCTCGGTGGAAAAGCCGATCACGATCGACCTCCGCGCGGGGGCCACCCTCAAGCTGGCCGACGGCGAGACGAAGCTCGAGGCCGCGGCCGAGGTCACCACCGATCAGGACGCGGGCAAGAAACTCGACGACCTGGAGATGGGGGGCGAGTTTGACTCAAGCCGCCCGTCGGTCTTCACGATCCGGATCGACGGAGAAGGCGGCGCCGACGGTCGGCCCGATACGTTTGCCTGGGGCGTGTTTCAGGACGTCATCAACCCCGACGGCACCGCCGAGGTCGCAGCCTCGACGAGCAAGTTCAACGAAACGCCGCACACGGGCAATCCGATCACGGGCGGCTGGCAGGAGCTCGCGCATGGCGTGAAGGTTCGGTTCGGCAGCACGACGGGCCACAACAAGGGGAGCACGTGGTTCGTCTCCTACG
>JBIIOJ010000370.1:0-2998 GCA_044337015.1 Pirellulales bacterium | reverse complement strand
TGCTTCCGCGCGGCGGCGAGTTCGGAGCACAGCGTGCAGCCTGCGACCTCCTTCCGAACCTCTTCGAGCCGTCGCTCGCGCTCGGCGAGTGCCGCGGGATCGAGCACCACGAGCGGCTGAAAGGTGGCGGACGTCGGCGGCGTGGCGAACGGGACGGGCGTGGCGGCGGCTCCACGCGGGAGGGAACGCGGCTTCGGCAGCTGCTGTACGCCCGCCATCGCAAGGCTCTCGAGCCTCTGCTTCAGCTCGATCGGCCGCGGTTCGGGGTTGGAAGCCGATTCATCCATGATCGGGCCTGCATCCTCGCAGCTGGATCGTCGAAACGCTGGAACGTCGAAACCTAGAGCGCGCGGCGGAAACGCTTCGGGGCCCTGCCCTTTCCGAGCAGCGGCGGTCCGGTCGGCTTCTTCGGCTCCGGCGGCGGCGGCTCCTGGGACGCAGCAGCCCCGTCGTCCGGACCGCCCGCTGGACGGCCGTCGGCGTTCGGATCGATCGCCGCGAAACCGGGAATTTCATCCCGCTCGAGCAGCTTTTCGATTCGCATCTCGATCCGGGTCAGCTGCGGCCCCTCCTCCGGTGTCACAAACGTGTAGGCCACGCCCTCGCGACCCATGCGGCCGGTTCGACCGACGCGGTGGACGTAGTCGTCGCAGAACTCGGGGATGTCGTAGTTGACGATGTGCGACACGCTCGAAACGTCGATGCCGCGGCCTACCACGTCCGTCGCCACGAGGATCCGCACCGAGCTCTCGCGGAACTGCCGCATGACCCGGTCCCGGACGCTCTGCGCGAGGTCGCCGTGGATGCAGGCGACGTCGTTCTCCCGGGTGCGGCGGCGGGCAAGCCGCTCGAACACCTTGTCGGTGCCCCGCTTCGTCCGGCAGAACACGATCACCTGCCGCGGCTGCTCCCGCTGGAGGAGACGGTCGAGCAGATCGAATTTCCGCTTCGGGTCGACCGTGAAATAGAACTGCTCGATCGTCTCGACGGCGATCTCGTTTGTCGAGAAATCGAGCTTCTCGGGATCGCGCATGTACCGCTCCGCGATCTTCGCCACGGGCGGCGGCACGGTTGCCGAGAGCAGGAGCGTCTGCCGGCTCTCGGGGCAGCGCCGCAAGATTTTTTCGATGTCGGGCCGGAAACCGATGTCGAGCATCCGATCCGCCTCGTCGAGCGTCACGATCTCGAGGGAGTTGAACTGGATCGTGCCGCGGCTCATGTGGTCGAGCACCCGCCCGGGTGTGCCGACGACGACGGCCGGGTGCTTCGCGAGCTTGTCGATCTGCCCCTTGATCGGCTTGCCGCCGTAGACCGCCACGCAGTGGATCCGCGAGCCATGGGCGAGCTTCTCGAACTCGTCCCGGACCTGCACGGCAAGTTCGCGGGTAGGCACGAGCACGAGCGCCTTCGGCCCAGCCTGGCGGCCCGGGGCCTGACCTTGGGCGGGCTTCGAGAGCCGCTCCAGAATCGGGATCACGAAGGAGGCCGTCTTGCCGGTGCCCGTCCGGGCCTGCCCGAGCACGTCGCCCCCGAGGATCGCCCGCGGAATGAGGCCCGCCTGGACGGGCGTGGCGTTCGTGTAGCCGGCGCGATCGATTGCGGCCAGCGTCACCTCGGAAAGACCCAACGTGCGGAACGAGGGACCTGCGGCGGCCGCATCATCGGCGCCGCCGGGCGGGACGGCAGATTCAGAATCGATCACCTCGCGGAACCCCTTCTTGTTTCGGTGACGAAGTGTACCACCGAAACGCCGACCGCTCAAAACGGGCCCGACGTGACCTTAGCGGTCAAAAAGCCTTTTGATCGCCCAGAGCGTCGCCGCCCTGCCCGCCCGGGCGATCGAACGGGTGAGCGGAATCTGCTTGGGGCAGACGGCCACGCAGTTCTGGGCGTTGCCGCACATCTGGATGCCCCCCTGGGACGTGAGCGCCTTCAGCCGCTCGTCGGCGATCATTCCGCCGGTGGGGTGGCCGTTGAAGAGCATCGCCTGGCTGATCGCGTGGGCCCCGACGAAACCCTTGTCGAACGCCCCATTCCGCCGGACCTCGAACTCCTCCTGCGACTCGTCGTCGCGGCGGACCACCTCGATCTTCGTGAACTGCGGGCAGGCCTCGAGGCAGCAGCCGCAGCTGATGCAGGTCGAGAGCGGATAGGCATCCTCCTGCTCCTTCGGTGAGATCCGCGGGCCGGGCCCTTGGTCGTAGGATCCGTCCACCGGCACCCACGCCTTCACCCTCTCGAGCGAACGGAACAACCGTCGGCGGTCGACCACGAGGTCGCGAACCACCGGGAACTTCGTCATTGGCTCGATGACGATCTCGTCGGCATTCTCCTCGAGCAGCCTGTCGACGAGCGCCGAGCAGGCCATGCGAGTCCGGCCGTTGACGAGCATCGTGCAGGAACCGCAGACCTCCTCGAGGCAACTGCAGTCCCAGGCGACAGGGGCGACCGACCGGCCATCGGCGCTCGTCGCCCTCGCCGCGATCTTCTGCAGGACGCTGATGATGTTCATGTTGGGCTCGTAGGGAACGTCGTGACGTTCCCAGTAGCTCTCCCTCCCGGGCGAGTCCTGCCGAAGCACCCTCACGCGGACCGTCCTGGCCGCTGGGGACTCATTTCGGTCCGTCGTCGTGGCATCGGTCTCGACCGCTCGAATCATCGTTTCGCTCCTCAAGATTCCTAGCCCGCACTCACCGCCACCGGACGCTTGGCCGCCGTTTCCGTAGCCGCAGCAGGCGTCTTGGCGGCCTGCCGCTCCTTCCACACCTCCTCGATCACCTCCGCGCCCACCAAACCGTACAGCCTCGGCCGCGGGGTGATGAGCGAGGTGTCGACGTCCTCGTAGGAGATGCCAGGATGGCCGTCGGCACCGGCCTTCGCGATCGTCGACTTGAGCCATTTCGCCGTGTTCCTCTCGAAGCGGTCGCACCACGCCTCCGCCTCCCGCCGCTGTTCGGCGGGGCCGGTCGCCGCGATCCCAGGCATCGCGAACTCCGGC
>JBIIOJ010000369.1:0-3000 GCA_044337015.1 Pirellulales bacterium | reverse complement strand
ACGGGGCGGCTCGGCTATCCCGCCGGATCGCCTCCGCGACCTGATCGCGTATCTTGCCCTAGCCTCGTCGCGATCGACGCCGTCACCAAGGCATGCGGCCTGCCGGTGGTCGACGCCCACGGGCTCGTTCGCGCATGGATGAAGGAAGGCCGGGAGCCGTTGCGAGGCCCGCTTGGCCCGGCCGGCGGCGGCGGGGTACTCTATGGGAATTCCACTTTCCAGCCACAAGGAGTAGTCCGATGCCCGCCAAAGCCGACCGTCCCGCCGCTTTCGTCTCCCGTCGCGATGTCCTCAAGACGGCCGCCTTCGCGGGCGGCAGCCTCGCCGCGCTGCCCGCCGTGCACGGGCAGACGCCCTCGAGCGACGTCATCCGCGTGGCGCTCATCGGCGCCGGCGGCCGCGGCACGGGGGCCCTCCAGCAGACGCTCTCCGTGCCCGGATCCAACGTGAAGGTCACGACGATCGCCGACGCCTTCGAGGACCGTATCCAGGCAGCGCTCAAGACGGTCGAAAAGATGGAGGGGAAGGTGGACGTGCCGGCGGAGCGGCAGTTCAAGGGGCTCGACGCCTACAAGCAGGCGATCGACCACTGCGATCTCGTGATCCTCGCCTCGCCCCCGGCCTTTCGGCCGTTCCACTTCGAGGCGGCGGTGAAGGCCGGCAAGCACGTCTTCATGGAGAAGCCAGTCTGCGTCGACGCCTTCGGCGCGAGGCTCTGCCTCGAGGCCGCGAAGATGGCCGACGAGAAGAAGCTGAAGGTGGTCGTCGGCCTGCAGCGGCACTACGAGGATTCCTACCGGCAGGCAATCGCCCGCGTGCGGGAGGGCGCCATCGGCGACATCATCTCCGGTTCGGTGTACTGGAACAGCCAGCGCCCGTGGTGGAAGGCCCGCAAGCCCGACATGAGCGAGCTCGCCTACCAGGTCTACAACTGGGGGCACTTCCTCTGGCTCAGCGGCGACCATATCGTCGAGCAGCACGTCCACAACATCGACGTCGCCAATTGGTTCCTCGGGAAGCCGCCGGAAACCGCCTACGGCGTTGGCGGCCTGCAGGTCCGCAGCACGGAGCAGCCGACGCAGATCTACGACCACCATGCGGTCACGTTCACCTATCCCGGCGGCGTCCGGATCTTCAGCGAATGCCGGCAGTTTCCCGGGGGCGAGAACCGGGTGGAGGAGGAGTTCGTCGGCACGAAGGGGATCGTGAAGACGCGGTCCGGCTTCGCCGAGATCACGGACCTGGCCGGCAAGACGATCTGGAAGTACGACGGCAAGGGGCAGAACCCCTACCAGGTGGAGCACGACGAGCTGCACGACGCCATCCGCGCCGACAAGCCGCACAACGACGCCTGGTACGGCACGACCTCGAGCTTCTCGGCGGTGCTCGGCCGTTACGCCACCTACTCCGGCAAGCAGATGAACTACGCGAAGGCGCTCTCCTTCGCCGATCGCATGATGCCCGAGACGCTCACCTGGGATTCGCCGGCGCCCGTCATGCCGGAGAAGGACGGCAGCTATCCGATCCCGATGCCGGCGACGTTCAAGATGCCGTCCGTCGCGAACGCCCCGGCGTGAGCCCGGCACTGTAGGGGCAGATTGGCAATCTGCCCTACTGTCGGCGGCGGGCTGCCCATGCCGCGGCGGCGATGCCGAGGGCGGCGAGGGCGAGCGAGGAGGGCTCGGGGATGATCACGAACTGGGTCACCTGGCCGTTGGTGACCGTGCCGCCGGAGAAATCGGCCGAGCCGACGGTCGTGACCGATCGGTTGATCCCCGTGATGCCGAGGCCGGGATTGGCGGCCAAATACTGGTCGAGCGTGAAGTAGCTCTTCCCGTTGTAGCTCGTCGCCGAGCCGCTGCCGCTGCCGAACACGTAGAACGCGTAGGTGGGCGAGCCGATATCCGCGGCGAAGTTGAGTTGGCCGCTCGTGCGGTCGCTGTAGAACCCGCCAAGGAACGTGTCGCCGTTGGCGAGGCTCGCGACGTCGAAGTAGATGTTCACGATGTTCGTGCTCGTGAGACCGCTTGCGAATGGATCCTCGTTCGTGAGCCGCAGGACGTCGTTGACGCTCGCGGAGGCGCTCCCCCAGGTCGGGCTGCCGGTGCCCGTGAACTCGAAGGCGAACGAGGTCGTGCCAGTGGGCGTGATCTGCCCATCGACCGTCAGGATGCCGGGAGAGTTGCCCGGGGCGATGAGGCCGTCGCCGGTGAGGTTGCCGGCGAGCCGGCCCGAGCCGCCGAGCGTGGCTCCCGACTGCACCGTCACGGCCGTGTTGCCAAGCCGGCCGTTCACCCGCAGCTGGCCGGCGGTGACGACGGTCGCGCCCGTGTAGTCGCTCGTGCCGGAAAGTTCGAGGATGCCCAGGCCCGATTTCGTGAGCGATCGGCTGCTGCTGCCGGAGATCGCTGAATTGATAGTGAGCCTCGCGGCACTGTCGAGCGTGAACGCGGCGTTGTCGGCCAGGGCCACGGCCGCGGAGATCACGTGGCCCGTGCCGGTCACGTTCACGGCGGCGCCGCTGCCGCCATTAAACAACCGCAGCGTCCCGCCGCCCATGCTGCTCGCGGTGCTGCCGACGCCCGTGAACGACAGGCTCCCGAGCGGCTGATCGATGGCGTTCACGACGAGCGTGCCGCCGGTGCCGGATTCGCCGAGCGTCACGGGCGTGGCATAGCCGAGGGTGGCGCCAAACGAATCCTGGAAGTCGAGCCGGAGCGTGCCGCGGCGGACGTTCACCGCATCGATCGAATCGGGCACGTAGGAACCGAAGATCACCGTGCCGGCGTTGCCGGCCGAGCCGACCGTGAATGTGACATTCGGGTTATCGCCGCCGCCGGCGTCCTTCCACCCATTCCTGAACTCGGCCGTGCCGCCATCGGCCGCCTGCAGGGTCACGTCGCGGCCCAGTCGGATCCGCCCGCCGCCTCCGAAGGTCGCGGTCCCGGACGCGCTTGCCATCCCGAGGATCACTTCCTGCGTCGCCCCGGTCGGGCCGGC
>JBIIOJ010000368.1:0-3007 GCA_044337015.1 Pirellulales bacterium | reverse complement strand
GTGGTCGCAACGCGACCGCGATGGGTGCGATCATCGACGCGGTCAGGCTCTTCAAGACCGCACCCCCGCCGGCGCCAACGACGACCCCGACGAAGAAGAAACGTTGAGAAGCATGGCCGCGGGGTTCGGCCCCGCGAAAAGCCACTCCGGGGGCATGTTCCGCGGAAAACGCCGGGGTGGGCTGGACGAAATGGCCGGCGGGGGGTATCTTGCCGGGTCGTTCAAACCAGTTAACCGAATCTCGAACACGTGTCATCTAGCAAGCGGCATTCATGGTCAAACTGACGGTTAGAGAGCGGGAAAGCATCCAGGAGGCGGTGCGTCGATTCCGGAAGCTCGTCGAGCGGAGCGGCATCAAAAAGGAGATGCGACGCCGCGAATTCTTTGAGAAGCCGAGCGAGACCCGCCGCCGTGCCCGCCTTCGGGCCGAACGCCGCACCCGACGTACGAAGCTCACCGGCGTCTGATTTACGAAGCCGCCCAGTCGAGCCCTAGGTCGAGCCAAGGGGCGTGGTGGCAGGGCCAGCCGGTGCTGACACGATCGACGCCCGTTTTCGCGATAGCCCCGACGGTGTCGGGGTGGATTCCGCCGGACGCCTCGAGCACGACGGGGGACTTCGCCCCATCGCGTTTCGCCACGGCCACCCTCAGGTCGTCGAGCCCCATGTTGTCGAGGAGCACGATGTCGGGGCCGGCGGGGAGCACCTGCTCGAGTTGCGTGAGCGAATCGACCTCGATCTCGACGACCGTCGCCGCCGCCCTCTCCGCGGGAAACGTCTGGAGCACGAACTCGCGGGCCCGTCGCACCGCGTCGGCCGGCGTGAGCCCTTCCTCCGCGGCCGCCGCCAGATGGTTGTCCTTGATGAGGATCGCGTCGAAGAGGCCCATGCGGTGGTTCCAGCCGCCGCCGCACCGCACGGCGTACTTGTCGAGCAGCCGCCACCCCGGCACGGTCTTCCGCGTGTCGTAGACGCGGCAGTCGGTGCCCGCCACCGCATCCACGAGCCGGCGGACGGCCGAGGCAATCCCGCTCAAGCGGCCCATGACGTTGAGGATCGTCCGCTCCGCCGCGAGCATCGAGCGTACGGGCCCCGAGAGCCTCGCGACACTCGCACCGGCCTCCACGGCGTCGCCGTCGCGGCCGGCAGCGGTCCACTCGAGCGACTCGTCCACCGCCGCCGCCACGATCCTCGCCGCCTCGATCCCCGCCACCACGCCGGCGGAGCGGGCGCGGACTTCCGCCTGTCCGCATTGCCCCGCGGCGATGAGGCCGACGCTGGTCCAGTCGCACTCGGCACCGAGATCCTCCGCGAGCCACTGCCTCGCGGCGGCCTCGACGTGCGACGCGAGCGCGTCGTCCCAGGCCATCTGGTGAAACTCGCGGGTGGAGCGGGCGTGGATCGTCATCGTAGGAGGTAAACTGCGGCGGACAGCGTCAGCATGCACGCCCGACCCGCAGGCCACAAGCGTCACAGCCACTGACCGCCTATGCACGCTCCCTCCCGCGTTCCCTCGATGCCTGCCTCCCGGCAGAAGATCGTCGGCGCGTTCACCGTGATCTGCCTCGCCGCGATGGCGGCGGCGTTTTACAGGGCGGGAGGCTGCTCCGGCGGCCTCGTGCCCTACGACCGGCCGCCCCGAAGATCCACGGGCTTTCGGATCGACCTCGACACGGCCTCGCGGGCGGAACTTTTGCAGCTGCCGGGGGTCGGGCCGCGGACCGCGGATAGAATCCTCGAGGAGCGGACACGCCGCGGCGGGTTCAGGTCGATCGAGGAGTTGGGCGACGTGCCCGGGATCGGTGACGTCACGCTCGAGCGGCTGCGGGAATACCTGACGGTTCCCCCTCGCCGATCCTCCGACGCAGGGACCGAAACCGATGTTCGAACTCGTGAGCCCCTACCAGCCGGCCGGTGACCAGCCGGCGGCGATCGACTCGCTCGTCCGCGGCATCGACCAGGGCCGCAGGTCGCAGGTGCTCATGGGGGTCACGGGCTCCGGCAAGACCTTCACGATGGCCAACGTCATCGCGAGGGTCGGGCGGCCGACGCTCGTGCTCTCCCACAACAAGACGCTCGCCGCGCAGCTCTACGCGGAATTCCGCGACTTCTTCCCGCACAACGCGGTGCACTACTTCGTCAGCTACTACGACTACTACCAGCCCGAGGCCTACATCCCGCAGCGAGACATCTACATCGAGAAAGACGCCTCGATCAACAAGGAGATTGACCGCCTGCGGCTCGCGGCCACCAGCGCACTGGTCAGCCGCCGCGACGTGATCGTCGTGGCGAGCGTCTCGTGCATCTACGGCCTCGGCAGCCCGGCCGACTACCGGGCGATGGTGGCGAGGCTCGCGACCGGCATGCGGCTCGGCCGCGACGGCCTGCTCGAGAAGCTGATCACGATCCAGTACGAGCGGGGCGACGTCGCGTTGGAACGGGGCCGCTTCCGCGTCCGCGGCGACTCCGTCGAGATCTGGCCTCCGTACGACGAGCTCGCCTGCCGTGTCGAGTTCTGGGGGGACGAGGTCGAGTCGATCGCGATCATCCACCCGACGAGCGGCGAGGTTGTGGCGAAGAAGGACGAACTCTACCTCTACCCGGCGAGGCACTTCGTGATGCCGGAGGAGCGGCTCAAGGCCGCCGTCGCAACGATCCGGCAGGAGCTCGACGAGCGGCTCGACGAGCTCAAGGGGCAGGGGAAGCTCCTGGAGGCGCAGCGGCTTTCGGCGCGGACGAGATTCGACATCGAGATGATGCTCGAGGCGGGATTCTGCCCGGGAATCGAGAACTACTCGCGGCCGCTCTCGGGCCGGCCGCCGGGGAGCACGCCCGACACGCTCTACAACTACTTCCCCGACGACTTCCTCTTCTTCGTGGACGAGTCGCACGTGACGGTGCCGCAGGTTCGCGGCATGTACGCCGGCGACCGGGCCCGCAAGACGACGCTCGTGGAGCACGGCTTCCGGCTCCCAAGCGCCCTCGACAATCGACCGCTGAAGTTCGAG
>JBIIOJ010000367.1:0-3010 GCA_044337015.1 Pirellulales bacterium | reverse complement strand
GAGGCCGAACGTGCCCGCCATGCCGCTGCAGCCGTGGTCATCGGCCTGCACCGAGAGCCCCGGCACGAGCCCGAGCAGATGCTCCGATGGGCTGCGTCCGCTCCGCATCCGCACATGGCACGGCGTATGGTAGAGGACGCTTGCGAACACGGGGTCGAAGTCGAGCCGCAGCCGTCCCTCGCGATGCATCTCCCAGAGGAAGGTGGTGGCATCGCACGTGGCTTCGGCCACACGCTTCGTCTCCTCGTCGTCGACGAGCAGCGGGTAGTCGTGCGTGATGCAGGTGACCGCCGAGGGCTCCGTCGCCACGATCCGATAGCCCTGCCGCACCGCCTCGGAGAGGATCCGCACGTTGTGTCGCGCCAGCCGCCTCGCCGCCTCGAGGTCTCCCTCCGAAACCATCGGCATGCCGGAGGCGGCCTGCCTCGGATCGACGAAGACGCCGATGCCGTTGTGCTCGAGCACGGCGACGAACGCCTGCCCCAGGAGCGGATCGTGCCACCGCGCGTAGGTGTCGAGGAAGTAGAGCACGCGCGGGCCGCCGTGACGGCTCGGCCGCGTGAGCCCGCGGCGGGCCGCCCAACGGAGGAACTCGTTGCCGCTGAACCGGGGCAGCTTCCGCCCCTGCGCGATCCCGAGCAGTTTTTCGAGCACCCAGCGGGCCTGCGGGTTCGCGATGGCCCTGTTGGCAATCGAGGGGAACCTCCCGCCGATCGCCGAAAGCATGTCCACGCGGGAACGGGCCCACCGCCCGAGGCCGAGACCGTTGACGGCGGCGTGGCGGCCCTTGATCTCCATGACGATCGCCGGGATGTCGACGCCCGCGGCGCAATCCGCGCGGCACTGGTGGCAATTGAAGCAGAGGTCGGCGATCCGACGTGCTTCGTCTCCCTCGAGCTGCTTTCGGTCGAGCCTGCCGGAGAGCACGGCGGCGAGCAGCCCGGCCTTCGCCCGCGGCGAGGCCTCCTCCGAGGCGGCCGCGCGGTAGACGGGACACATCCTCATGCCGGGCGACTGCGTGCGGCAGGAGCCGCAGCCGTTGCAGGCGAACGTCTCGGCGACCACGGTGCGGTCGCCGTGGAGCAGTTGGACGTCGAGCACGTCGAGCCGGGGCATGCCGCGGGCGATCGCCCCGAGCGGCGTCGTCGGCTCCGACTGGAGCTCGACGACCTTGCCTGGATTCAGGATCCCGGCCGGATCGAACAGCCGCTTCACTTCGCGGAAAACGCCGGTGAGCGCGGGAAAGCTCTTGGCGAACGAGACGGTCCGCGCGAGCCCGAGGCCCTGCTCGGCGCCGAAGCTGCCGCCGGCGAGCGCAGCCTGCTCGTAGAGCGCGTCGGCGAACCGGGCAAGCCGTTCCCGGTCGGCTGGATCGGACGGGTCGACGAACGGCCGCACGTGCAGCTCGCCCTGGAGGGCGTGGCCGTAGAGCATCGCCGTCACGCCGCCGAGCTTGATAGCCGCCTGAAGCCGCGGCAGGAACTCCGGCAGCTGCGACGGCGGGATCGAGACGTCCTCGACGAACGGCACCGCCGGCGGGCCGCTTCGCGAGCGGTGCATCGTCGCCACGACGTTCTGCGCGAGCGACCAGAACATCGCCGCGTCGTCGGCATCCTCGGCGCGGCGAAGCTCGACGGAGAGCCGCTCCGTCGAGTGGATTCTCGCGATCGCGGCATCGAGCCACGCCGCGGCATCCGCCCCGGCGAACTCCACGAGAAGGCAGGCGTCGGCGGCCCGCGGGATGACGAGGTCGAACGCGACGCTCGTGCTCCGGGCCAGCGTGAGATGCCGCTTGTCGAAGAGGTCGCAGGCGGCGGGCCCGTACTCGGAAAGGATCGTCGCCGCGACCGCGGCCTTCTCCAGAGACTCGAAGAGGAAGAGGGCCACCTCGCTCGTCGCCTGAACCGGCTCGGTGCGAACCGTGGCCTCCGTCACGATTCCGAGCGTTCCCTCCGATCCGCACAGCAGCCTGACGAGGTCGGGGGCGGAGGGATCGCCGAGGTCGTGCAGCCTGTAGCCGCCGTGGAGCGGCCTCGCCGCGGGCTGTGAAGCCTCGACGATCGCCGCCGACGCCTCGAGCTGCCGCCCCAGCCCATGCCGCAACTCGGCGAGCCGTCCTCCGACGACGTCTCCCGACGCGACCGGCGGGCCGATCTCGTGGACCGAGCCGTCGGCGAGGACCACTTCGACCGAGCGAACCCACTCGCGCATCGACCCGTGCCGCGGAAACCGGCTGCCGGAGGAATCACGGCCGATCATGCCGCCGAGCGTCGAGGCCGCCGGATCGGCGGGGTCGGGCCCGATCTCGCGTCCCGAACGGGCGAGAAGCTGCGCGAGCTGGCCGCAGACGACGCCGGCCTGGATCCGCACGCGGTCCGGCCCGACGAGCACCGCACGGCGCATGAACCGCGAGAAGTCGAGCACGATGCCGGGGCCGAGCGGCCCGCCGCAGAGGCTCGTGCCGGCGCCGCGGGCGTGCACCGGACAGCCGTGCTCGGCCGCCCAGCGGACCGTGGCGGCCACGTCGGCCGTGGACCGCGGTCTCACCACGGCCGACGGCATCAGCTCGAGCAGGCTCGCGTCGGTGGCGTAGATCGCCCTCGACGGCAGGTCGCAGAGGACCTCGCCGGCGACGATGCCGCGAAGGTCTTCCGCGAGTCGTCCAAGGTCGAGGTCGGAGACGCTCATCGGTTTGCGGCGGCGGTCCCCGCCGCAGCCGCGTCGCGGAGACGTGCGGTCGCCTGGCGGTGACGCTCGTGTGTTTCGAGGTCGAACGGGCCGTGCCGCTCCGTCACGCCCGGGCCGCGGTAGCGGGCGGCGCAGCGGTAGCAGGTGAGGCACTCCGGCATGAAGAGGTAGAGCGTGACGTCGATGGCGGCGGTGGCGAAGAGGATCGCGAACGTCCAGACGAGTTCCCGCATGCCCCAGGCCACGCAGCTGGCGGCGAAGCCGGCCACGACGATCGCAATCCCGAGCCGCTGCGGGAAATCCTTTCGCACGAACAGGTCGC
>JBIIOJ010000366.1:0-3016 GCA_044337015.1 Pirellulales bacterium | reverse complement strand
GGCGTCGCGTATTTCCTGATAGCGGTGCTCGTGCCGCTCTCGCTGCTCGCGCCACTCGGCGACACGGGCGTGTGGTCGATCCAGGGCGGGCTCTGGAGCCTTGCTGCAGGGTCGCTCGGGGCGCTCGGCGCGCTTGGCACGATCCTCGCCTTCGCCTGCGGCGGCAAGCCGTTCACCGTGATGCCCGTGGTCTTCGGCTGCGCGCCGGTGATCAACACGCTCGCCACCCTCGCGCTGGCCCATACCCCGGTGACGGCGGTCAGTCCGTTTTTCCTCGCGGGGATGCTCGTCGTCGCAGTCGGCGCAGCGACGGTGCTCGCCTTCGGCCCGCGTGGGCACGCACCGGCGAAGCCGGCATGATGACTGCGAAGCCGGCATGATGACTGCGAAGCCGGCATGATGACTGCGAAGCCGGCATGAATTCCGTCAGGTGCCGCGTCGCCCGCCGAACCAGAGGATGTGGTGCCGTTGGGCGAGGTGGAAGCCAAGCCGGTGGCATTCCTCCGTGAGCCAGGCCGTCCGCGTCTCGAGTTCTTCGGCGGTGCGGGCCTGGGGCATGAGGAGCACCCGATCGCGATCGATCTGGGGCCCCAAATCGTCGATCCAGCGGACGGCCTCGTCGATGTCGGCGGCCGACTCCACCACGAACTTGAACTGATAGGCTGCCGACGCGGCGAGCGTGCGGAGGACGTCGTCCCGCCGACGGCCCGCCTCGTGGCGTACCGCCCAGCCGCCGGGCGTGTCGGCCGGGGGCGTCGAGGAGGCGAGCTTCGGGCTGATCGACATGAGGTCGCAAGGGGGCGGCCCCGCCGTCGGCAGCATGCTTCCGGCCGTCTCGATCGTGACGTGGAAGCCGCGGGCCCCAAGCTCCGCGCATAGTGGCACCACCTCTTCGAACAAGAGCGGCTCGCCCCCTGTCACGACGACGTGCCGCGGGGTGAGCGGCTCGACGGCAGCCAGGATGTCGACCACGGCCACCTCGCGGCCTTCCGGCTTCCAAGACGTGAAGGGTGTGTCGCACCAGACGCACCGCAGGTTGCAGCCGCTCACGCGGATGAACGTGCTCGGCGTGCCGGCAAGGAATCCTTCACCCTGCAACGATGCGTAGATCTCCGCGATTCGCACGGGGCTCTCCGTCAGGACCACCGAGCGGCGTCGCATCGCGGGTCGGCCGCGGCGGCCGCGGCGAAGCCGGCGGCCCGGATGCGGCAGGAGTCGCAATCGCCGCAGGGACGACCATCATCCCCCCGCGGGTCGTAGCAGCTCGTCGTCAGCCCGTAGTCGAGTCCGAGCGACAGGCCGAGCCGAATGATCGCCTCCTTCGAAAGCTCGACGAGCGGCGCAAGAAATTCGACGCAGCGTCCCTCCACGCCCGCCTTCGTGCCGAGCTCGGCCATGCGGGCGAAGGCTGCGAGGTATTCCGGACGGCAGTCGGGATAGCCGCTGTAATCGACGGCGTTGATCCCGAGCACGATTGCTTCGGCCCCGCGGGCCTCGGCCATCGCCAGCGCGAGCGAGAGGAAGACGGTGTTGCGCGCGGGGACATACGTCGCCGGGATGCCCATGCCGATCTCGGAGTCGGTGCGGCCGTGGGGAACGGCGATGCTGCGGTCCGTGAGAGCGCTGCCGCCGAAGGCCGCGAGATCGACCTTCACGACCGCATGGTCCCGGATGCCGAGCGACCTCGCCACGGCCGCGGCGGCACCGAGTTCGACGGAATGTCGCTGGCCGTAATCGACCGAGAGGGCCGAGAGTTCGAGGCCCCGGGAGATCGCCCAGGCGGCGGCCGTCGCCGAGTCGAGGCCGCCGGAAAGCAGCACGACGGCCCTCCGTGGGAGGCTCCTCTCCTTCGCCTCGCCGGCGGCGGCTATCGTTTCACGGTTTTCCATGGCACACTTGGATCCGTCATGAGCCTTGCAACGAACCCTTCCCGCGACCAACTCGAAACGTTCGCGAACCAGTTTCCTGATCGGGACTACGTGATCGAGCATGTCTGTCCCGAGTTCACGAGCGTTTGCCCGAAGACCGGGCAGCCCGACTTCGGGACCCTGACCTTTCGGTACGTCCCGGACCGGATCTGCGTGGAACTCAAGAGCCTGAAATTGTACCTGCAGAGCTTCCGCAACGCAGGCATCTTCTACGAGAACGTCACGAACCGCATCCTCGACGACCTCGTGGCGGTGGTCCATCCGCGGCGGATGACCCTGCTGGCCGAGTTCACCCCGCGCGGCGGCATCCGGTCGCGGATCGTCGTCGCGCATCCGGCGGCCGACTACCTGCCGCCGATCGCCTGACACCCCGCTACTTCGGAGCCCACTCCATGGCCAAGGCCCCTTCGGTCCTCCTCTCGGCGCTCGCCGACGAGTCGGCGTTCCACCTCACCGCGGTGGAGCAGTTCACGGCGATGGCCGCGATCGGCCTCGAGTACTACAGCCTGCGGTTCATCGACGTGGGGAGGGGCGTCAAGAACGTCATGGCGCTTTCGCTGGCGGAGATCCAGAAGCTCCGGCACCTCGAAGACGAGTACGGGCTCAACGTCGCTTCGATCGCCTCGCCGATCGGCAAGGTGAAGCTCGTCGATCGGAACGACGGCACGAAGAACCGCTACGTCCCCTTCAAGAGCTACCTCACGAAGGACGTGCGGAAGGCGTGCGATCTCGCCCATGCGTTCGAGACGAAGCTGATCCGGGGATTCTCGTTCTATCCTCCGAAGGACGCCGACCCGCGCGACTACCTCGAGGAGGCGGCCGACCGGATCGGGCAGATCGCGGAGGTATGCCATCGCTCGGACCTCACCTTCGGCCTCGAGGTCGAGGCAAATCTCGTCGGCCGAACAGGCGAACTCCTCGCCGAGATCCATCGGCGGGTGAACCATCCCGGCCTCATGCTCGTCTTCGACGCGGCCAATCTCGTCGTGCAGGGGTTCTCGCCGGCCGATGTCTTCCGGCAGTGGCAGGCGATGAAGCCCGGCCTGGGATGGGTGCACATCAAGGACTACCGAAAGGTTGCTGCGGCG
>JBIIOJ010000099.1:0-10420 GCA_044337015.1 Pirellulales bacterium | reverse complement strand
AGCCGATGTGGCCCGTGCGGCCGATGCCGAGGAGTTGCAGGTCGATCCCGCCGGCCTCCCGGATCATCGCCTCGTAGCGGTTGCAGGCCTCGGAGACCTGTTGCCGCGGGAGCGTGCCGTCGGGAATGTGAATCTGCTCGGCGGGGATGTCGAGATGGTCGAAGAGATGCTCCCGCATGAAGCGGTGGTAGCTCTGGAGCGCGTCGGTGGGCATCGGCCAGTACTCGTCCAGGTTGAACGTCACGACCGACCGGAACGACACCCCCTCCTCGCGGTGCAGCCGGATCAGCTCGTCATAGACGCCGACGGGCGTGCTGCCCGTGGCGAGGCCGAGCACCGTCCGCTTGCCGGCTTTCGCCCGTTCGGTCACGAGGTCGGCGATCTCGCGGGCGACGGCCCTGCTCGCATCGCCCGGCTGGTCATAAACCGTCACAGGCACCCGTTCGAGCGTGTGGACGTGGGGCAACGGGCCGCGGTAAATCGGCGACGACTGCGCTGCGGGCATCGGGCTTGTCACGGCATCACCTCATGCTGTCGGGGTCTTCTCGCGTTCCGCGGCGTCGCCGAACGCGGCCTCTATCGACCGGGAGACAAATGTACCAAGAGTCGGCTTTCGGTGCAGCTTTGGGCGAAGAGGCGGCCGGGGAAATTGTCGATGGTTTCGGGATGGGTTAGCATCCGTCGAACTCAGCAGGAGATTGCCGATGAAATTTGCGAAGCATGTCGGTCTGTCGTGCGGCTTGGCGGCCGTCGTCCTCGGCGTCGCCTGCGCGGCAGCCGATGCGGAGGTTCCGTCCGGGTTCACCGCGATCTTCAACGGGAAGGATCTCTCCGGCTGGCACGGCGAGACCACGATGGACCCGGCGAAGTGGAGGGCGATGCCGGCCGACGAGCTCGCGAGGAAGCGGGCGGAGGACCAGGCCGACGCGGTGAAGCACTGGCGGGTGGATACGAGCGGCGAACTCGTCAACGACGGGGGCGGCGTCTACCTCACGACCGACGAGTCCTACGGCGACGTCGAGCTGCTCGTCGACTGGAAGATCGTGCCGAAGGCCGACAGCGGCATCTACCTCCGCGGCACGCCGCAGGTTCAGATCTGGGATTTCACCGACCCGTCGAAGGCCGAAGCCGGCGGGGCGAAAGGATCGGGGGGGCTTTGGAACAATTCCCCCGGCAGGCCGGGGAAGGATCCGCTCGTCCTCGCCGACAAGCCGCAGGGGGAATGGAACCGCTTCCGCATCCTCCAGGTGGGCGACAAGACCACGATCCACCTCAACGACAAGCTCGTCGTCGACGCGGCGACGATGGAGAACTACTGGAACCGAAAGCGGCCGCTCGAGCCCCGAGGGCCGATCCAGCTGCAGACCCACGGCGGCGAGATGCGGTGGAAGAACGTCTTCGTCCGCGAGATCCCGACGGAGGAGGCGAACAGGCTTTTGCGCGGCACCGACCCCGATGGATTCGTCCGGCTCTTCAACGGGAAGGATCTCTCCGGCTGGGCCGGGGCGGTCGATGAATACGAGATCGTGGATGGTGCGATCGCCTGCAAGCCCGGCAAGGGGGGAGTGCTCCACACAAAGCAACCCTATGCCGACTTCGTCGTCCGGCTCGAGTTCCAGCTGCCGCCGGGCGGCAACAACGGTCTGGCGATCAGATATCCCGGCTCGGGCAACGCAGCGTACTCGGGCATGTGCGAACTGCAGGTGCTCGACGACGAGCACCCTCAGTATGCGAAGCTCGACGCCCGGCAGTACCACGGCTCCGCCTACGGCATGGCCGCCGCGCACCGCGGATACCTGCGGCCGGCCGGAGAGTGGAACTACCAGCAGGTCACGGTGAAGGGCTCGACCATCAAGGTCGAGCTCAACGGCGTCACGATCCTCGACACCGATCTCGTCCCAATGGAGGAATTCATGGCGAATTCACCCCATCCGGGCAAGGACCTCGAGGAGGGTTTCTTCGGCTTCGCGGGCCATGGCGACCAGGTGAAGTTCCGCGCCATCGCGATCCGGAAGCTCGGCCCCTGACGTCGCCACGGCCGATCGGGCCGTTTGACGGTGTTTCGACGGCGGTTCTACATTCGTCGTCATGAATCGCGAGCATTTTCAGGCCGCCGTGCCGCCGGCCCTGCTGTTGGCCGTCGTCCTCGTGACGGTCGCGGCCTGTCGTCCCGCCGATCCGACACGGGTCCGCGTGGTGTCGAGCCTGCCGCGGACCGGCAGCGCCAAGCAGCAGACCGACGCGCTCGTCCGCGGCATCCGCATGGCGATCGACGAGGCCGGCGGGCGGGCCGGGCCCTTCACGATCGACTACCTCGACCTCGACGACGCGACGGCCGCGGCCGGGCAGTGGACGAGCGAGGCGGAGGCCGCCAACGCGCGGAGGGCGCTCCAGGATCCCGACGTGGTCGCCTACATCGGCACCTACAACTCGGGGGCGGCGAAGGTGTCGATGCCGATCCTGAATCTCGGCGACCTGCTCATGATCTCGCCGGCGAACACCGCCGTGGGCCTGACGAAGCCCGGGCTCGGCGAGCCGGGGGAGCCGGAGGTCTACCGTCCCACCGGGCGGATCAACTACGTGCGGGTCGTGCCGGCAGACGACCTCCAGGGACCGCTCGCGGCCGACTGGGCGAAGAAGCGGGGCGTGCAGCGTGTGTACATCCTCGACGACAACGAGGTCTATGGAAAAGGCCTCGCGGATCTCTTCGACGAGCGATGCCGCGAGATCGGCATCGCCGTGCTCGGGCACGACTCGATCGACGCGAAGGCGCAGGAGTTCAAGTCGCTCATGGCGAGCGTCAAGTCGAAGTCGCCTGATCTCGTCTACTTCGGCGGCACGACCCAGAGCAAGGGTGGCCAGCTCGCCAAGGACATGGCGAGCGCCGGAATCTCGGCAATGCTGCTCGTGCCCGACGGCTGCCGCGAGCAGGTGTTCATCGAGTCGGCGGGGGCCGCGAACCTCGAGGGACGGTGCTTCGTGACCTTCGGCGGGCTCCCCCCGGAGAAGCTCACGGGGAAGGGACGCGACTTCGTGGAACGCTACCGGAAGAGGTTCGGCGAGCCGCCCGAGGCCTACGCCGTCTACGGCTACGAGGCCGCGAGCGTCGTGCTCCGTGCGATCGCCGAGGTCGGCCGGAAGGACCGCCGCGCCATCACCGAAGCCGTGCGGGCGATCAGCGACTTCGACGGGGCGCTCGGCCACTGGGGCTTCGACGCCAACGGCGATACGACGCTCTCCACCCTGACGGTGAGCGTCGTGCGGGGCGGCGAGTTCCGCTTCGAGGAGGTTCTCGGCGGGGAAGGGGGGGCCGCGGGACCACCCTGACGGCCGATCGATGTTCAACACCGAGTTTTTCCTGCAGCAGTGCTCGATCGGCCTGACCAACGGCGCCCTGATCGCGCTGGTCGCCCTCGGCTACACGATGGTTTACGGCATCATCGGGCTGATCAACTTCGCCCACGGCGACCTGATCATGCTCGGCTCGTGCCTGGCGCTCTCGCTCGTGACGGCGCTCGGCCTGGCGGAGGCCGGCCCCTCGGCCACCACCTGGGGCATCCTGCTGCTCGTGGCCGCCTGCGGGCTGTTCTGCGGCCTGGTGAACGTGGCGGTGGACCGGATCGTCTACAAGCCGCTGCGGAAGGCGCCGAAGCTCGCGCCGCTCGTCTCGGCGATCGGCGTCTCCTTCATATTCATGAACATCGGCCTGTTCTGGATCGGTCCGGCCGACCGTTCGTTCCCGGAGCTCGTGCCCGCGACGAACCTGCTGCCGGTCGAGTCGCTCCGTTTCACCGCGAAGGACCTGCTCGTGGCGGCCATCGTCGTGCCGCTCATGGCGCTCCTCTCGGGGCTCGTGAAGTTCACGCGGATCGGAAAGGCGATGCGGGCGGTGTCGCAGGATCCGACCGCCGCGGCGCTCGTCGGGATCGACGTCGACCGCGTGATCGCGACGACCTTCTTCCTCGGCGGCGCGCTTGGTGGCGCGGCGAGCGTGATCTACGGCCTCTCGATCAACACGATCGGCTTCCAGATGGGTTTTCAAAACGGCCTCTACGCATTCACCGCGGCGGTGCTCGGGGGCATCGGCAGCATCCCGGGAGCGGTCGTCGGCGGCCTCGTGATCGGCCTCGTGCGGGCGCTCGGCAGCGGCTACGTGGGAGAGCGGTGGACCGGCGCGATCGTGTTCGCGATCCTGATCGTGATCCTGGTGTTCAGGCCCGAGGGGCTTCTGGGGCGGCGGACGAGGGAGAAGGTATGACGGCGATCGCCCCGGTCGAAACTCAGACGCTGCCCCGAAAGCTTCTGGCCCGGCTGGCGGGCCGGTGGGAGATCGTGGCGCTGGCGGTCTTCGCGGCGCTGCCGCTGGTCGTGCCGGCCCTGGGTGGGGCGCTCGGCGGGCAGGTGACGACGCTCTTCATCTACTGCATCCTGGCGCTCGGGCTCAACGTGATGGTGGGCTACACGGGGCTTTTGCACCTGGGGATCGCCGCCTTCTTTGGCATCGGCGCCTACGTCCTCGCGATCCTCACGGTGCCGATGTTTCCCTTTCAGGTCGGGTTTTTGGCGGCTGCGATCGCGAGCGTGCTTTTGACGGCGGGGATCGGGCTGGCGCTCGGCGCCCCGACGCTCAGGCTGCGAGGCGACTACCTCGCGATCGTCACGCTCGGGTTCGGCGAGGTGGTGAAGGTCACGCTCCGCAACCTCGAGCAGATCACCGGAGGCATGAAGGGGCTCAACCCCGTGCCGCCGCCCGGTGCGAAGGTGAAGTTCGGCGAGATCGATCTGGGCATGGCGTTCGCGGTGGACCCGCGGTGGTTCTATTACCTCGCGCTGTTGTCCCTCGCGGCCGTCGTGTTCGCGATGCGGAGGCTCGAGCGGTCGCGGCTCGGCCGGGCGTGGGTCGCCGTGCGGGAGGACGAGCTCGCCGCGACGGCGATGGGCATCTCCGCGGCGCGTGTGAAGCTCTCGGCCTTCGGCATATCTTCGGCCGTGGCGGGCCTCGCCGGCTGCCTCTACGCCGCGAGCCTCTCGACCACGGCCGACCCGAACGCCTACGACTTCAACCGTTCGATCATGGTGCTCTGCGCCGTGATCCTCGGCGGCCTGGGAAGCATCCCTGGCACGCTCGTGGGAGTCGTGCTCCTTCTGGGCTTCGACTCGGTGCTCGCCCCGTGGGCCGATGCGTGGATCCAGGAGACCGGCATCAATCCAGACGGTTCGAGCCTGCTCTCCTTCAGCGGCTGGCGGCTGGCGGTCTTCGGCGTCGCGCTCATTCTCGTGATGCGATTGAAGCCCGAGGGGCTGGTGCCATCGCGACGGATGGCGGCCGAGCTGCACGCCTCGGAGGAGGGCGGCGGAGAGATGGAGGGCGGGGCATGAGGCGACAACGCAAACCGATCCTCGCGCAGGCGGCTGAAATCCCGCTGCTCAACATCGACCGGCTGACGATCCGGTTCGGCGGGCTCACGGCCGTGAGCGACCTGGACCTCGACATTGCCGAGGGACAGATCGTCTCCCTCATCGGCCCCAACGGTGCCGGCAAGACGACGGCGTTCAACTGTGTCAGCGGCATCTACGAGCCTTCTTTCGGCACGGTGCGGTTCGAGGGGACGCGGATCGAGAGGGTGTTCACGCCGAGGACGTTCTTCCGGATCCTCGCGGTCGGGCTGCTCACGGGGCTCGTGTTGGCGGCGGCCGCGGTGGACGCCGATCGGCTCTGGCTGGCGGTGGTGAAGCGGGGCATGGCGGCGAAGGAGCCCTTCACGCTCTCCGCGGCCGCGAGCCGCCTGCGGAGCTATTTCCGTGCCGAGCTCGCCGTCGATCCGATGGCCGGCAAGTGGCGAGTGGTCACGGCCGACGGCTCGGACGTGCTCGCGATCAAGCGGGATCGGGACGAGGCGATGGCCCTTCGCAACGCCCTGCAGGCCGCTGTGACCGCGCGTCGGGCGGGGCCGGGCACGGTGCCCGAGAGCAGCGATCTCGACGAGGTGGCCGAGACGGCGCACGCCGTGCCGGAGGAGGTGCTCGACCGGCTCGCGGCGGGCAAGCGGCGGGTCCGCGTCCGCGGTTGGGCGGGGCTCGTGGCGGGATGGATCATCGGATCGGCGGGCGCCACGGCCGTCTGGCGGCGGAGTCGGCGCACTCCCGACGTCGTGGCCCGGGCGGGCATCTGCCGGACGTTCCAGAACATCCGGCTCTTTTCCAACATGACGGCGCTGGAGAACGTGCTCGTGGGACTCGACCGCTCGATCCCGGGAGGAACGCTCTCGATCCTCTTCCGCACGCCCGCAGCCGTGCGTGGGGAGGGGGAGGCCCGTCGTCGGGCGGTCGAGGCGCTCGAGTTCGTCGGCCTGAAGTCGGAGGCGAATCGGGTGGCCGGGCAGCTTCCCTACGGCGACCAGCGTCGGCTCGAGATCGCGCGGGCACTGGCGACCGGCTGCCGCCTGATCCTGCTCGACGAGCCCGCCGCCGGCATGAACCCGACGGAGACGGCGGCGCTCGCGGACCTCGTCCGGCGGATCCGCGACCGCGGCGTGACGGTGCTCCTCATCGAGCACCACATGAACGTCGTCATGCGGATCAGCGACAAGGTGGCGGTGCTCGACCATGGCGTGAAGATCGCGGAGGGCGTGCCGGCCGACGTGAAGCGGAATCCGAAGGTGATCGAGGCCTACCTCGGAAGCGAGGCGTGACGCGATGACCCCGATCCTCGAAGTGCATGAATTGCAGGCTGGCTACGGGCCGATCCGCGCGATCGACCGGGTTTCGATCTCGGTGGAGGAGGGGGAGATCGTCGCGATCATCGGCGCCAACGGCGCCGGCAAGACGACCCTCCTGACGGCGATCTCCGGCGTGGTCCGGCCGCGGGGCGGGACGATCCGGTTTGCGGGATCGCCGATCACGAGGATGCGACCGCACGCCATCACGCGGCTCGGCATCGCGCACGCCCCGGAGGGGCGGCGGATCTTCCAGCGGTTGACGGTGCGGGAGAACCTGCAGCTCGGGGCGTTCGCCAGGAGCGACCGGGCCGCGATCCGTCGCGACATCGACGAGGTGTGCGGACTGTTCCCCGTGCTCGGTGAGCGGATGGGCCAGCTCGGCGGCACGCTCTCCGGCGGCGAGCAGCAGATGCTCGCGCTTGCGAGGGCGCTTCTGAGCCGGCCGCGGCTGCTGCTCCTCGACGAGCCGTCGCTGGGACTCGCCCCGCTCGTCGTGTCGCGGATCTTCGAGGTGATCGCCGGACTGCCGGCGAAGGGCATCGCCGTCGTGCTCGTGGAGCAGAACGCCCGTGCGGCGCTGCGGCTCGCGGGCCGCGGCTACGTGCTCGAGACCGGCCGCGTGAGCCTCTCCGGGCCGGCGCGCGACCTCGCCGACGACCCGCGTGTCCGCGACGCCTACCTCGGCGAGTGAGCCATGCTCCGCCGCGGTTCGCGGGCGATCGCGACGATCGCGGCGTGCATGCGGCTCTTTACCGTGCCCAGTGGGATTCCGAGGAGGCTCGCGACCTCGCGATACTTGAGCCCCTCGTGGTAGATGAGCTTTACGAGCTGCCGCTGGGGCGCCGCGAGATGATCCACGGCCGAACGAACCCAGTCGAGCGTCTCCTCGGAGTCGACCTTCTCCTGGCCGTCGTCGGACCGGGCGGCGATCGTCTCGCCCAGCGGCCGACCGCCGTCGTCCGGCGTCCGGGCGTCGAGCGCCGCCATCCGGTGCCTCCGGTCCCGTCGCTTCGCGTCGATCGCGAGGTTCGTGGCGATCGTGTAGAGCCAGGGGCGGAACCGCCGGCCCGGCTCGAAGGAGTCACTCTTCAGGTGGATTCGCAGGAACGTCGCCTGAAACACGTCCTCGGCCGCATCGGGATCGTGGAGGTACCGCCGCAGGTAGAGGAAAAGCTCCCGCTCGTAGCGGTGGATGAGCGTCTCGAACGCATCCCGGTCGCCATCGGCCGCGAAGCGGCCAATGAGCTCCTCGTCGGTGGTCTCGGGCTCGAGCATCGTGTCGGGCTGGTCGAGGCATGCTGTCATGGTCATGGTCGCGTCTCCCCTGCGGATCGAATGTTCTTGGGTGCGACCCCTTCCGGAGCAGACGCCGTGCCAAATCGTAAAAATCCGAAGAACAGGACTTTTCCCGGCGATGCGGTGCTCGTGAGGACGGTCTCGGCCGAAGGGCGTGCGGCGGACCGCCGCATCCTGCAACGTTTCTTTTGCAAAAAGAGACGGATGCGGCAAAAAGAGACGAAGGGAATGCCCCGTCAGCGGTCCCGGCCGGCCACGATGTCGAGGACGTCGTCGCCGAACTCGGCGAGCCGCTTGTCGCCGATCCCCTTGACCCGGCGGAGAGCCGCCGGCGACATCGGCTTTTCCCGGGCGATCCCCCGCAGGGCACGGTCGTCGAGAATGGTCCAGGCGGGCTTGCCACGGGCCTCGGCGAGACGTCTTCGCCACAGCCGCAGCCGCTCGAAAAGGTCGCGGTCGACCCCCCGCCAATCGTCCACGTCGGCGGAGGATTTCTTCGCCTGCTTCACCCGGGGCTCCAGGAGCACCACCTCACGCCCCTCCTTGAGCACCCCCCACGACCGCTCGTTGAGGGTCACCACCGGCCGATCGCCCGCCGACCGTGACAGCAGGCCCTGGTCGAGCAACTGATGAACGAGGTTCTCGCAGGTCCGCTGGTCGAGCGACGAAAGCAGGCCGAAGGTCGAGAGGGCGTCGTGGCCGTGACGCTGTACGCCCTCGGTCTTGGCCCCGCGGAGCACCTCGCAGACGTGCCGCACGCCGAAACGCTCCCGCACCCGCGCGACGCAGGAGATGATCTTCTGGGCGACGACCGTCGAGTCGGCGAGATTCTCGGTTTCGCCAAGACAGACGTCGCAGGCCCCGCACGAGGCTGGCCCGTAGGTCTGCCCGAAGTATTCAGAGAGCGTGGCATGGCGGCAGCGGGCGGCCTGGGCGTACCGCCGCATCGCGTGGAGATGCTCGACCTGGCCGGCGATGAGCCGCTCGGCCTCGTCCGGCTCGAGCTCGCTCTCCATCGCGCTTTTTCGCACGAGCGATTCCCAGCTGAAGACGTCGGCTGACGAATAGAGCAGCACGCACTCGGCCGCGAGCCCGTCCCGCCCGGCGCGGCCCGTCTCCTGCTGGTAGGCCTCGAGGCTCTTCGGCAGCGCCGTATGGAGCACGCACCGCACGTCGGACCGGTCGATCCCCATCCCGAAAGCGACCGTCGCGACGACCACGTCGATCGTTTCCCGGGCGAAGGCCTCCTGCGTGCGGTGACGCTCGTCGGCCGGCAACCCCGCGTGGTAGGGCCGTGCAAGGATCCCCTCGGCGGCGAGCTTCGCGGCGAGCTGCTCTGTCTCCTTCCGCGAGATGCAGTAGACGATCGAGGCCTCCTTCGCGTGGCGGCCGAGCACGGAGAGCGTCTGCGCGACGCGATCGGTCCGCTGCACGACGCGGTAGACGAGATTGGGGCGGTCGAACGTGCCGACGAGCGTGAGCGGATCCCGCAGGTGCAGCTGCGATGCGATGTCTTCCCGCACCCGCGGCGTGGCGGTGGCGGTGAAGGCGTGGAGGCTCGCAGCCGGGAACCGGTCGCGGAGCGTCGCTAGCTGCCGGTACTCGGGTCGGAAGTCGTGCCCCCAGTGGCTGATGCAGTGGGCCTCGTCGATCGCGAACCGTGAGACGCCGACCCGCTCCAGGAGGTCGAGGAGCCCCGTATTCACGAGCCGCTCCGGAGCGGCGAAGAGCAGCCTGATCTCGCCGTTCGCCAGCCTCCCCCGGATCGCCGCCCGCTCGGCGTCGGAAAGCCCCGAGTAGATCGCGGCCGCGGGATAGCCGATCGCCTCGAGCGAGTCGACCTGGTCCTTCATGAGCGCCACCAGCGGCGAGATCACGACGTCGGTCGAGTTCGTGGCGAGCGGCGGCACCTGGTAGCAGAGGCTCTTCCCGCCCCCGGTCGGCATCACGACGAGCGAGTCACGCCCCGCGATCGCCGCGTCGATCGCCTCCTGCTGCAGCGGTCGCAATCGCTCGAAGCCCCACCACTTCGAAAGGATCTCGCCGACGCTCGGGGCAGGAGGAGCACGCTCGTGGGCGGGAGCCGTCATGCGGTCCAGAATACGCGGCGAGGTTGCCGGGTAGAAGCGTCGTCATGAATCGACGTCCTCGGGGGCGATCACTCGCTGTCCGTTCTTTCGCAACGCATTTTTTGGTACGCCAAACGTGCTGGTTCGGGGCTGCCCGTGTGCCCTCGCCGGACGCTCGCTACGGGCATCCATGCCCTCCGCTCGCTCGGAGGTGTCTGCGCTCTCGCCCTCCGGGCTTCGCTGGCCACCTACGCCGTCTCGGGCACACGAGCAGCCCCTCACGGTCAAACGTTGTTCTACCCGAGTCACACAGGCACTCTGATGCTGAACGCCGGG
>JBIIOJ010000365.1:0-3030 GCA_044337015.1 Pirellulales bacterium | reverse complement strand
ATCGACGCGGCGAAGCGGGAATACGCGACCCTGGCGAAGCGGATCGAGGCGCAGACGCAGGCCGATCGTGCCAAGCTCGAGGAGCAGCGGAAGGCGGTCACCGCCGACATCAAGCGGAAGTGCGATCGGGAAGCGCAGCGGCTGAAAGAGGATTTCGCGGGCGACGAGATTCCGTACCGCGAGGTCTACAAGGACGAGCGCAAGAAGCCGCTCATCATCGCCGCCAAGAGCGAGAAAGACGTGGCGGCGGCAATGAAGCTGCTCGAGGACGTCTCGTCGAAGGTGGCGAAGGCGATGACCGAACGGGGCGTCAAGCCACCTGCGGCGGACGCGGTCGAATCTGGCGGGCAGCCCGCCGACGCGGAGGGTGCCCACGCGGGGGCCCCTACGGTCGAGGCATCGGTCGTCGAAGGACCTGACTCGCTCAAGCGGATTCTCGAACTGAAGGACCTCGGCATCCAGGTCGCCCGACAGGCCATCGACATGCCGGAGGCACGTTCGGCCTTCTCGTCAGGCCTCAAGGCCGCCGTCGGCTTGCTGCCGACGCTCGTGGGTCTCGGGGCGGCGGCGGCCGCCTTCTTCTTCCTCCCAGGCGACATCACGATCAAGGGTTCGGCGGCGGCGGCAACGGCAGCGGTCCTCATTGGCGGCGGCGTCGGAGGCGGCAGCGTATTCGTGCGGAAGAAGCGGACGGCGGTTCGCGAGAAGACGGCGGAGTGCGCCGCCCAACTCGCCGGCATTGTGGCGGAAGCGCGGGGCACGTCGGCTGCTGCCGGCCGGTTCATCAAGCAACGCCGGGAAGAGCAGTCGAAAAAGATCGAGGACAACTTCAACGCCGCGGTCGAGGCCCGCAAGGAAAAGCACGCCCGGCAACTCGAGGAACTCGCTGCAAAACGAGACAAGGCGCTCGCCGACCTCGAGGCGAAGGCGACCGCCGCGGCCGAGGGTTTCACGAAGAGGCTCGCAACCGTTCGCGAGGGGCTGGAGGCGAAGTACCCGCCGCTCATCGCCACGCTCGAGGGGGAGTGCACGGCGAAGGTCGAGGCGATCGAGGCCACGCACCGGAGCGCGGTGAAGGCGATCGAGGACCGCAAGCGGTCGCGTTGGACGGAGATGTCCGAGGCCTGGAAGAGGGTTCGCGAGGAGACGACGGCGGCCTACGAGGCCGCGCAGGCCGTCGACGACGCCGCGTTCCTCCCGTGGCCCGAGCTGGCCGACGAGTCGAAGCCGCTGCCCGCGCACGCGCCTCCCGGGATGCGGTTCGGATCGCTCGCCCTTTCGATGCGGCGGATTCCGGGCGGAGTCTCGACCCATGCCGAGCTCAACGAGTATGGACCGGAGGCCTGGACCCACCCTGCGATCCTTCCCTTCCCGGTGGCCTCTTCAGTTCTCCTGAAGACAACCGCCGACCAGGCGGAGGCCGCAAGCGGGATGATGCAGGCCCTCATGCTCCGGATCGCGACCGGCATCCCGCCCGGACAGAGCCGCTTCACGATCCTCGACCCGCTCGGCCTCGGCAAACAGTTCGCCGGCTTCATGCACTTGGCCGACCACGACGAGCTGCTGGTCACGAGCCGCATCTGGACGGAGCCCTCGCAGATCGAGCAGCGGCTGGCCGACATCACCGAGCAGATGGAGATCGTGATCCAGAAGTATCTGCGCAACGAGTACGAATCGATCGGGGCGTACAACGCCGATGCCGAGGTGCCCGAGCCCTACCGGTTCGTCTGCGTCGCAAACTTTCCGGCCAACTTCACCGAGACGAGCGCGAGGCGGCTGGCCAGCATCGCCGCCAGCGGCGCACGCTGCGGCGTCTATGTGATCCTCTCGGTCGACATGAAGCAGACGATGCCCCCGAACTTCAGCCTCGCGGAGGTGGAGAAGCATGCCACGACCGTCGTGCTCAAGGACGGCACGTTCACCTGGCAGGATCCGGAGTTCTCGAAGTGGCCTCTCACGGTCGAGCAATCGCCGTCCGACGAAGTGTTCACGTCGATCATCCAGCGGGTCGGCCGAGCCGCGAAGGCGGCGAAGCGGGTCGAGGTTCCCTTCGACCGCGTGGCTCCCGAAGAGCAGAACTGGTGGAAGGGGAGCACCGCGAGCGAGGTGCTCGCCCCGCTCGGCCCGGCGGGGGCGAAGAAGCTGCAGTACCTGAAGCTCGGCAAGGGCACGAGCCAGCACGTGCTCATCGCCGGAAAGACCGGCTCCGGCAAGTCGACGCTCATGCACGCGATGATCACCAGCCTCGCGCTGCAGTACAGTCCGAACGAGATCCAGTTCTATCTCATCGACTTCAAGAAGGGCGTCGAGTTCAAGCTCTACGACCACTACCGGCTGCCGCACGCCCGGGTCATCGCCATCGAGAGCGAGAGGGAATTCGGGCTCTCGGTGCTGGAACAGCTCGATCGGGAGTTGAAGCGCCGCGGCGACCTGTTCCGCGACCTCGCCGTGCAAGACGTGGCCGGCTTCCGCCAGACAGGCCACGCCGACCCGATGCCGCGGATCCTGCTGGTCATCGACGAGTTCCAGGAAATCTTCGTCGAGGACGACAAGCTCGCGCAGGACGCGGCGCTCATCCTCGATCGGCTCGTCCGACAGGGCCGAGCCTTCGGCATCCACGTGCTCCTCGGCTCGCAGACGCTCGGCGGATCCTACAGCCTCCCGCGGGCCACGATGGGGCAGATGGCGGTCCGGATCGCGCTGCAGTGCAATGAGGCCGACTCCAGCCTGATCCTCTCGGAGGAGAACTCCGCCGCCCGGCTGCTGACCCGTCCGGGTGAGGCGATCTACAACGACGCCAACGGCATGGTGGCCGGCAACAATCCCTTCCAGGTCGTCTTCCTGAACGACGAGCGTCGCGAGCGGTACCTCGGAGCGCTGCGGCAGCTCGCCGACCGACGGACTGACATCCCCGCCCTGCCCCGGCTCGTGTTCGACGGCAACCAGGCGGCCGACCCGCAGGGCAACCGGCTGCTGACGGAACTGCTCGACGCCGGAACGGTCCACGGCCGCGTCCCCACCGTGCCGCTC
>JBIIOJ010000009.1:0-31768 GCA_044337015.1 Pirellulales bacterium | reverse complement strand
TGCTCCGCTCGCTCGGATGCAGACTTCGCTCCGCAATCCTTGCTTCGCTTGTCTGCATACGCCGTCTCGGGCACACGGGCAGCCCCGAACCGGTCAAACGTTGTGCTCAATGGGTCACACAGGCACTTGGATGCTGAACGCCTTAGGGGGAGCGTGGTCGAGGGGGTGGGAAAAATTGAGGAGCATCAGGTGTATCCTCACCGTAGCGACGATGCGTCCGCTCCGCCGGCGGCAATGCGGCCTCCATCAACTGCCCCAGAGCGGTTTCCCTCCCAGCGGAACCAATGCGGCATCCTGCGAGGAACCCTGCAGGGACGTGCTGCCGCAGAATTGCCCGGTTCGGGACTGCCCTTGCCCCTCGCGGTCAACCGGCGGCAGCGTGCCCGAGGCCGGATTGCTCGAGCACGCGGATCGTGGCGGGGGAGCGGTTGAGCACGTAGAAGTGGATGCCGGGGATGCCGGCGTCGAGGAGGCCGCGGACCTGATCGGTGGCGTAGTCGACGCCCGCCTCGAACTGCGCGTCGGCGTCGTCGCCGGCCTTCTCAAATCGTCTGGTGAAGGCGTCGGGCAGCCGGGCCTTGCAGAGGCTCGCGATGCGGCGGATCTGCGAGAAGTTGGTGACCGGCATGATGCCCGGGATGATCGGCTGCGTGATGCCGATCGCGGTGCAGCGGTCGCGAAACCGCAGGAAGTCGTCGTTGTCGTAGAAGAGCTGCGTGACGATCGCGTCGCCGCCGGCGTCGCACTTTCGCTTGAGGTTCTCGAGATCGCTCTCGGGGCTCACGGCCTCCTGGTGGGTCTCGGGGTAGCCCGCGACGAGGATCGCAAAGTCGGGAAACTCCGCGCGAATGATCCGCACGAGTTCCGATGCATAGGTCAGGCCGCCCGCGACCGGCCGGAACGTCTCTTCCCCCTTCGGCGGATCGCCGCGGAGCGCCACGATCGCCGAGACGCCCCGGCGGGCCGCCTCGCGGAGGTACGACCGCAATTCATCGATCGTGGAGCCGACGCAGGTGAGGTGGCTCGCGACCGGCAAGCCGTGGCGGCGGCTCACCTCGCCGACGATATCGAGCGTCTTGTCGCGGGTGGAGCCGCCGGCGCCGTAGGTACACGTGACGAGCGACGGGGAGTACCGCATGAGCGCGTCGACCGTGTCCCACATGGCCCGCTCCGCCTCCGGCGTCTTCGGAGGAAAGAGCTCGAACGACAGGGCGAAGCGGCCGGGGGAGCAGAGGTTCGGTCGGGACACGTCGGTCGATCCTTTCAGCGGTCACTATAGCCGTTCGCCGCGGCCAGATCGGCGAGGAGACGTCCATCGGCCTCGCACGCCGCGAGCCCGCGGCGGGCCATCATCCTCGCGAGCACCGTCGCGGCCTGCTCGCAACCGGTCGTCGACTCGCCGCCGTGGAGGTTGGTCGCGAACGCTGGGACAGCTCCCGAGACGTTCCCGCCGACGGAGGCCGCGGGAAAGATCGAGCTGCCGCAGGCGATGGAAGTGTTGATCCCGGTGCGGACGAGGTCGCCGACGAACGCGCCGACGAACTGCCGGCCGGTCTCCTCGACGCGTCCTGCGGAATCCCGCATCCTGACCGTTCCGTAGGTCGCCTTGAGGTTGCTCGTGACCGTGCCGGCCGCGAGGTTCACCCAGCTGCCGAGGTGGCTGTGTCCCAGGAAGCCGTGGTGGGGCTTGTTGGAAAACGGCTCGAGCACGCTCGCCTCGATCTCGCCACCGAGACGGCAGTCTCGGCCGGCCGCCGTCGCCTGCCGCAGCCACGCATGGGGGTTCACCCGCGTTCGTTCGCCGATCCAGACCGGGCCGTCGAAGCAGACGAAGGGGCCGATCGAGGCGCCGGCCTCGATCACCACGGGAGAGCTGCGTACGACGACGGGCTCCACGACCTCCACGCCCTCTGCGACGTGAAGCCCCTCGCGGAGCGTGCGGTACCGACCGGAATCGAGCCGCAGGGCGAGGGTAGATTCGATCTCCCGTTCGTGGAAGTCGAGCAGGTCCGCCGGCGTCGCGAGGCAGAGAAGCGGAAGGCCGGCCGGCGGCTCGAGATCGACCTTCGCGAGCGACTGCAGCATGCCGGCAGCGTCGCCGGAGGCGGCAAGCCTCGCGGCGAGGTCGGCCGCCGCCGAAGGCTCCGGGCTGACCTTCAGGATGGCCGCGAGGACGGTTCTGCCGTCCCGCACGACCCCCTCGTGTCCCGCCTCGACAATCGACCGGAGGGCCGCCATCGTCGCGCGGCCCGGCACGAGCCGGGCGTTGGCCACGAGCACGACGGCTCCATGCCGCGAATGGGCATGTGGGGCCGGCGACGGGTCGTAACTGCCCCAGAAGGGCACACGCCTACCCGCCAAGGACTGGAGGTAGCTCGCGAGGTGTGGCCGCAGCACGCGGGTCACCCCGCCGAAACCGGCCAGTCCCTCGGCCAGCGTCATCGAGCCGATCGCCAGGTCACACGCGGGCCGCAGAGCCACAACCGGGCCGAGCCCCGTCACCGCGGAATCCTCGAAGGCGATCACCTGCATGCCCGAAGGATACCCCGCCGGCGATCCTCAGGCTTGCCTGGGCTCGCGGGGCCGCACCTCGAGCAGAACGCTCTCGTTGTCGCTGCCACGGATCGGCCAGTTGGCGATGCGGCGGGCCGTGACCTTCTTGAGGAAGCCCCGGTGGCGTGCCTCCCCCTTCTCCTCCTCCCATTTCGGCCCCTTCACGAGCAGAAGCCGCCCGAAACGGTCGGACAGCGGCTCGAACCAGCCGAGCAGTTTCGGGAGCCCGGCCACGGCCCGGACGACGAGCGTGTCGAAGCGGTCGCCGCGGCCTCCGGCGACGATCGTCTGCGCCGCGGACTCATGGACCGGCAGATCGAGCCCGATCGCTTCCAGGATCGCCCGCAGGGCCTTCGCCCGCTTCGAGACGCTCTCCGACAGCTCCACCCGCAGGTCGGGCCGGAGGATCGCAAGGAGGACACCCGGCACGCCTCCGCCCGAGCCCACGTCGAGGACATGCTCGCCCTGGGCGAGGTGAGGAGAGATCGCCGCAGCGTCGGCGACGTCACGGGAGACGAACCGCTCGACGTCGGTGTGCCGCGTCAGGTTGAGCCGCTCGTTCCACTCCCAGAGGCTCGCCGCATAGGCGGCGAGCCCTGGGATGGATTCGGTTGGCACGGCGACGCCGAGCCGTTGGCATTCGGCGTCGATCGCCGACTCGAGACTGTTCACTGGGTGCCACCGCCCGGACGAAGGTTCACAGGCGGGGATTCACTTGATGAAGAGCATCTCGCGGTACGTCGGCAGCGGCCAGAGATCGTCGGGCAGGATGCACTCGATCTGGTCGGCCGTTTCCCGCAGGGCGACCATGGCCGGGATCACGTCGTCGTGGAAGTGCGTCACCTCGGCCCGCAGGTCGCTGGCTCCGTGGTGCGAGAGAGCCTTTTCGAGCAGCTCGATCCGCCCCTCGAACTCACCGACGAGCTTCGTGAGCTTGTCGAGCGTGCCGATGTGGGGGGCCATTCCGAGGCTCTTGAGCTTGCTCGCCGTGTCGACCAGTTCACCCTGGTAGCGGTAGCCGGCGGGCAGAATCTGCGTCTTCGCGACCTGCAGGGCACACTGCGCCTCGGTGTTGATGTCCTTGCAGTACCGCTCCATGTAGATGTCGTAGCGGCTCCGCATCTCACGCTCGGAGAGCACGCCGTACTTCTCGAACATGGCGATGTTCTTCGGCGACACGAGCACGTCGAGGGCCTCGGGCGTGGCTTTCAGGTTGGGCAGCCCCCGCTTCTTGGCCTCCTCGTGCCACTCCTGCGAGTAGCCGTTGCCGTTGAAGATCACCGCCTTGTGCTCGCTGATGATCTTCTGGAGCAGCTTCTCGACGGCCCCGGCGAGCTTCGAAGGATCGCCGCCGGTCGCCTTTTCCAGCTCGGTCGCGATGTAGTCGAGGCTCTCCGCCACGATCGTGTTGAGGGCCACGAGCGGGCCGGCGATCGACTGGCTCGAGCCGACGGCACGAAACTCGAACTTGTTACCGGTGAAGGCGAACGGGCTCGTCCGGTTGCGGTCGCCGGCATGCTTCGGCAGCGTCGGCAGCGTGTCGACTCCGACGGCGAGCGTGCCGGACGACTTCGAGCTGGTGGCCTTCCCCTTCTCGATCTGCTCGAAGACGTCGGCGAGCTGCTCACCGAGGAAGATCGAGATGATCGCCGGGGGAGCCTCGTTGGCCCCGAGGCGGTGGTCATTGCCGCTGGCAGCCACGACCGCCCGCAGGATGTCGCCGTGGAGGTGCACGGCCCGGATCACCGCCGAGCAGAAGACGAGGAACTGCATGTTCGCATGCGGGGTCTCGCCCGGCTCGAGCAGGTTGCCGAGCTTGCAGCCGATCGACCAGTTGACGTGCTTCCCCGAGCCGTTGATGCCGGCGAAGGGCTTCTCGTGGAGCAGGCAGGCCATGCCGTACTTCTGCGCGACGCGGGTGAGCATCTGCATGATGGTCTGCTGGTGGTCGGTCGCGATGTTGGCATTTTCATAGAGCGGCGCGATCTCGTACTGGCTCGGGGCCACCTCGTTGTGCCGCGTCTTCACCGGCACGCCGAGCTTGAAGAGTTCCCGCTCCGTCTCGAGCATGCAGGCGAGCACCCGCTCCGGGATCGCGCCGAAGTACTGGTCCTCGAACTCCTGCCCCTTCGGCGGCTTGGCGCCGAAAAGCGTGCGGCCGGCGATCACGAGGTCGGGCCGGGCGAAGAAGAAGTTGCGGTCGATCAGGAAGTATTCCTGCTCGGGGCCAGCCGAAGCCATGACCGGGCCGACGTCCTTGTGGCCGAACAGGGCGAGCACGCGGCGGGCCTGCTTGTCGACCGCCTGCATCGACCGCAGCAGCGGCGTCTTCTTGTCGAGTGCCTCGCCCGTCCAGGAGCAGAAGGCGGTCGGGATGCAGAGGGTCGTGCCGTTGGGGTTGTCGAGAATGTAGGCCGGGCTCGTCGGATCCCAGGCCGTGTAACCGCGGGCCTCGAACGTGGCGCGGAGGCCACCGGAGGGGAAGCTCGAGGCGTCAGGCTCGCCCTGGATCAGCTCCTTGCCGGAAAACTCGGCGATCGCCTGCCCGTCGCCCGACGGGGTCAGGAAGCTGTCGTGCTTCTCGGCCGTGATGCCCGTGAGCGGATAGAAGACGTGAGCGTAGTGCGTCGCACCCTTCTCGATCGCCCAGTCCTTCATCGCCAGCGCCACGGCGTCGGCGATGGTCGGGTCGAGCGGCTTGCCCTGCTTGATCGTCGCTTGGAGAGCCTTGTAGACGCTCTTCGGCAGCCGGTCCTTCATCACCGTGTCGCCAAAGACGTTGGCGCCGAAGATCTCGCTCGTGGGAGTCTCGCGGAAGTTCCAGGAGTGGCCGTTGGACTTGTAAGAGTTGATCGCCGAGATGGCACTGGCACGCGCGGTGGTCATGAAAAGGTCCTTCTTCTTGGTAAGCGGGTTCGAGCGGTCGGGGGATCGTGGACGACGTGGGACTGGGAGACGCGAGACTGGAAAACGGGTGCGGGGGCAACGGGGCGTGAAACGCGGCCGAAACGGTCCGCCAAAACCGTTTCGAACTCCCGCCGCCAGAAGAAGAGTTCAGCGGGAAGCAAACCTCGCGCGATCACGAAATCGCAGACTAACGGCGGGACGAGGGCACTTCAAGTACCCCGGCGGCACCGGGCGTGACAGCGGTTTGGGGGCTTGCACGTCGAGCGTGCTGGTTCGGGACTGCCCGTGCCACGTCTCCGGACGCTCGCCGCGGGCTCGGAGCTGCCCGTATGCCGCTCGCCGGACGCTCGCTACGGACATCCTGTCCTTCGCTCGCTCGGAGGTGGCTGGCGCTCTCGCCCTCCGGGCTTCGCTGGCCACCTACGCCGTCTCGGGCACACGGGCAGCCCCTCGCAGTCAACTCGTGGTGCTCATTGGATCACACAGGCACATGGATGCTGAACGCCGTAGGGGGAGCGTGGTCGAGGGGGTGGGGAAAATTGAGGAGCATCAGGTGTATCTTCACCGTAGCGACGATGCGTCCGCTCCCCCGGCGGCAATGCGGCCTCGATCAAGTGCCCCATGGCGCCGCTTTGATGCCGAAGAGCTGTTGGTGAACCGCGGAGAAGAGCAGGCGATATACGGCGGAAACCCGCTCAGCGGCTGGCGGTACCGCGGGCCGGCTTGACGGCCGGCCGCTGGATCGTGCGGCGGGCGATCTGGACGCCCGTGTCGAGGCAGGTATCGGCGCCACGGAGATCGGAGGCCGCGACCCCGGCGTCCACCCGCAGCGTCGTCTGGACCTGAACGTCTGGTTCCACCCCGACGCGACTGTAGGGATGGCCGTGCGGGGAGTAGAACTTTGCCGTGGTCAGACGCATCCCCACGCCGGCGATCTCGAGCGGGAAAATGCCCTGCACGGAGCCCTTGCCGTAGCTCCGCTGGCCGACGATCGTGCCGCGGCGGTGGTCGCGGATGGCGCCGGCGAAGATTTCGCTGGCGCTGGCCGAATCGCCGTCGATGAGCACCACCAGCGGAATCCGCCAGGTGCCGGGCCGGCCGGCCGTGTAATTGAAGTCCTCCTCGGGGCTGCGGCCCCTGGTCGCGACGACGAGGCCCCGCTCGAGGAACAGGTCGGCGGCGTCGACGCCCGCCGAGAGGAGGCCGCCGGGATTGCCCCGCAGATCGACGATGAGCGACCGCATGCCGGCCGAGTCGAGCTTCCGCATCGCCTGGTCGAGCTCGGTGGCCGTCGTCTTCTGGAACGACGTGATTTTCAGGTAGCCGACGCCGGCCGGCTGGTCGATGACCCGTGCGTCCTCGATGCTCGGCACCTCGACGTGCTCGCGTCGGACGGTGATGGCCCTCGCCGGCGCCGGTGCCCGCAGCACCGCGAGGGTGACGAGCGACCCCTCGGGCCCCTGCAGCAACTGCGCCGCCGCATCCACGCCCATGCCGGCGATCGGCCTGCCCGCGATCCCGACGAGATGGTCGCCGGGCCGCACGCCGGAACGCTCGGCCGGGCTGCCCGGAATGACATGGACGATGAGCAGGCCGTCATCGGCCTCCTTCAGCTCGACGCCGAGCCCGACGAAATTGCCGTCGATCTGGGAATAGAGATCGTCGAGCTGGCCGCTCGTGAGGAACGCCGAGTATTCATCGAGGCCCCCCATGGCCGCCGCCGCGAGCTCGACGAGGGTCGAGGCCGGCGGGATGCCGAGGTTCGCCTGGGCCAGGTGGGCGAGCCATGCCGCAAACCGCTCCGCGTCCTGGCGGTTCGCCACACGGACCTGCTCAGCCATGTCGGCCACCTGGCTGCGGTAGGCCGCACGCTCGGCTTCGCCCACGCTCCGTGGCAGAGACGCGAGGAACGTCGGGTCGTCGATCGCCACGTCGAGGGCGAGCCTGCCTCGGTTGGAAAGCCTCGCAAAATCGGGCTCATCGACATAATGCGACGCGATGCGGGCAAGCAGGTCGGAGTGGAGCCGACGCGCATCCTGCTCGGAGAGCCCGCCGAGCCGCGAGCGGAAGCTCGTTTCGCCATAACGACGGGCGATGTCGCAGTGGATTCTCGCGATGTCGTAACGATGGGCGAGCTGCGGCGCGAGCGAACCGGTGCGGGCCGCCGGCTCGCAGAGGCGGATGATGTCGCTCCACCGCCTCTGGTTTTCCATCTCGCCGGTTCGTGTGGCGAGTTCGTCGATCCCGGCGGACGAGAGGTGCGGTGCCACAGTCGAGTTGGCAGTCGCGTTGGCCGCGGGGTGGAGTTGTGCCGGAAGTGACGGCGGTGCGGCGGGCGCGACCGCCCGGGGCGCGGCGCCGGAGGTTGGGACCCACCGCAGGCCCCCGTCCTGTGCCGAGGCGTGCTTTCCCAGCAATCCTGCCAAAAGCACGATCGCGAAGGCGGCGGGGAACCGCGAACACCGAGACGAAAGCCGGTCACGGCCGGCGGCGCGCGAGTCGGAGGCGGTTTTCGAAGCCGGGGCGCCGAGCACGGGAGCGGTCCATTCGCTGTCAGCCGCTTCCGCTTGCGGCAAAGGCGGCCTGTCCATCGACCGCCTTCGATTATGGAACACGTTTTGGCGATGGTCAAAAAATGGCTCGAGGGATCGTGGTATCCTTTGAGACACGCGTCATGACCGCTCCGCACGATGCCGTCGCGTCCAACGGGCCGCCCCCCGGCGGCGATGGCGACCCGCAGCCCACGCTCGAGTTGCTGGAGATGGTTCGGGACGGCGACTCCGACGCCGTCGAGCGTCTCTTGGCCAGGCACCGGGCGGCGCTCCGCCGGATGATCGACCTGCGGATGGACCGGGGCGTCCGCCACCGCGTCGACGCCAGCGACATCGTCCAGGACGTGCTCCTCGAGGCCAACCGCCGGCTTTCCGACTACCTCGCCAACCCGTCGATGCCGTTTCGGCTCTGGCTCCGCCACATGGCCCGTGACCGCCTCATCGACGCCCACCGCCGCCACCGCGTCGCGGCCAACCGGAGCGTCGACCGGGAGGTTCCGATCCAGGCCGCCGACGGCGACGACCGCTCCGAGCCGGACATGCTTGGCCGGTTCACCGACCGCGAGTTGACGCCCGCCGCCGCCGCCACATGGCACGAGCTCCAGGTCCGCTTCGCCGCCGCCGTCGAGAAGCTCGATGAGGCTGACCGGCAGATCGTGCTCCTACGGCACTTCGAACACCTCTCCACGGCGGAGGCCGCCGAGGTGCTCGGCCTCGCGAAGCCGGCCGCGGGCATGCGATACCTCCGCGCCATGCGGCGGCTGCGGACGCTCCTCGACGGCGTCGAGTGACCGCCTTCTTACCCGTCGCGTTCGGCCGGTTCTCGCGCACGTCAAACGTGCTAGGTTCGGGGCTGCCCGTATGCCGCTCGCCGGACGTCATTTCCGGTGTAGCCGCAGGTTGTTCAACCTGCGGAATGCGGTCGCCACGCGTTCGGTGGTCCGGCTGAGGGGCGGTATGAGTTCGCTCGCTGACACGCTCGCGATCCTCACACCGACCCCTCATCCTCGCGCTGCTGTCAGCGACGCCGTCTCGGGCACACGGGCAGCCCCGAACCGGTCAAACGTGGCACTGATTGGGGCACGCAGGCACTCCGATGCTGAACGCCGGGGCGGCGGACGTTGAGGAGCATCAGGTGTATCCTCACCGTAGCGACGATGCGTCCGCTCGCCCGGCGGCAATGCGGCCTCCTGCAGGCGGGCTCAAAACCGGCTATCCATGTGACGCGGTCGATCTTCAGCCGCGGATCCGCTGCCGGAAGTATTTCAGGCCGGGCACGAAGAAGCAGGCGCCGCTGATCAAGCCGAACAGCACGTGCTGCACATCGGGAAGCGCGCACATGAGGAAGCTCGTCGCGAAGAGCACGGCAGCCTGGATGTAGAACGCACCCGACAGGATCCCTGCCTTCGCGAAGAAGACGACCCCCGCGATGAGCGCGAGCACGGGCGAGAGCTTGAGCGGCTCGAGGTCGAGCGCGGCCTCGACGGCGAAGAGGAGAGAGCTTGCGATCACGGAGCCCGCCCAGACGTGCGCGATCTGCCGCTCGACCGCGGTGACCGGCCCCGTGCGGTGCCGGAGTGCCCAGAAGATCGGCGCCCAGAGCGCGAGGCCTCCTGCCCAGAGCACGACGTACGGCCACCGCGTGGCCACCCCCTGCCAGGCAAGCACGTCGGTCGTCACGCACAACGCGAGCACGACGACCGAGTGCCACATCCAGAGCAGCCCCCAGTTTTCGAGCACGACCGCATGGTGCGTCTCGCGGAAGAGCCTCGCGGCGACGTCGGCGAGCCCGCCCCGCCGTGCCGCGACCGGCTCGCCCGCGACGAAGGCCCTGAGGTCGCTCCCGAGATCAGCCGCCGACTGGTAGCGGAGTTCCTGCGGCTTCTGCAGGCTCTTCAGTGCGATCATCTCGAGATCGCGATCGACGTCTGGCCGGATCGCCCGCGGCACGGGCGGATCCGACTCGAGCACGGCGAGGAGCGTGTCCATGGGGCTTGCGGCCTGGAACGGAGGCCGGCCGGTGAGCGTCTGGTAGAGGATCGCCCCGAGGCTCCAGACGTCGCTCGCGGCCGTGACGTCTCCGCGGCTGCCCGCCGCCTGCTCGGGCGACATGTAGCACGGCGTGCCAAGGATGGCGCCGGTGTGCGTGACGGATTCGCCGGTCTCGAGCCGCTTCGCGAGGCCGAAGTCCGTGACATGCGGCTCGCCGAGCGAGTCGATGAGGATGTTGGAAGGCTTCAGGTCGCGATGGAGCACGCCGCCGTCGTGGGCCGCCTGGACGGCGTCGGCCACCTTCGCAAGCAGCTTCGCCGCATCCCTTCCCGAGATCGGCCCGCTCGCGAGCCGCTTCGCGAGGGTCGTCCCCTCGATGAACTGCATGGAATAGAACGGGTGGCCGTGCCGCTCGCCGACCTCGTAGATCGAGACGATGCCCGGATGATCGAGCCGAGCGGCCGCCTCCGCCTCGCTGCGGAATCGCATGTGGTCGGCGGGGGTCGCCAGATCACTCCGCAAAAGCATCTTCACCGCGACGGTGCGGCCGAGGCTCCGCTGCATCGCCCGGTAGACGACGCCCATGCCGCCGCGGCCGAGCTCCTCGAGGAGCTCGTAGTCGCCGAAGGTGGCGGGCAGCGGCGAGACGCCGGGGTTGAAGCCGGCGTCTTCCTGGTCGTCGAGATCCTTGCGGAAGATGACGGCGGGCCCGGCATCGACGCCGCGGGGCTGCCCGGAAGATCGCATCGCTTCCGATCGCAAAAAGGTCGACTGCATGATCGTCGACTGCTCGGCCACGGCGTCGGTGATGAGCATCGCCGCCCAGAGCTCCTTCAGCGGCGCCGCGAGGTCGGGGTTGTCGGCGATCGCCCGCTCGAGCGGGCCGCGGTCGCCAGCGTCGCGGCAGTCGGAGAGCGCTTCCACGACGAGCGAGAGCCTCTCCTCCTGCTCGGGAGAGAGTGCCGTGTCGATGCCACCGGAGGCTCGATTCTCGAAAAATCCCATGCCTGCATGATAGCCCGATGAAAAAAGGCGTCCGCGCACGTTTCCCGCAGCTGTCGCGGGGCCGCGAGTGAAAGGCGAAAGCGGCAGTGACGAACCAGAACACGTAGAATTCCGCCTGCGTAACGGGAAGAAGGCACAGCAAACAAGCGGGAGCGATCGGATGGCGGCAGGCGACAGGCTCGTGACGAGGCGGTGGCTCGCGGGAACGGTCCTTCCCTACATGCACCACGGCATCGACGTCGGGGACGGCACGGTCGTCCACGCCCGGCCCGACGACCCGAAGCGGATTTTCGGCGGCGGCCGGGTCGTCCGCACGAGCCTCGAGGAGTTCGCCGACGGCTCGCCCTTCGGCGTCGAGGACGACCCCCCGGCCGCCTTCCCGCCGGAGGAGATCGTCCGCCGGGCGATCGAGCACGTGGGCCGCGAGGGCTACTCCCCCGTCGTCGACAACTGCGAACACTTCGCGACGTGGTGCGCGACCGGCCGCCGCGAGAGCCGCCAGATCGACCGTCTCGTCGCGGTCTCGACGCGGGTGCTCTCGCTCGCGGTCGGCATCCTGGTGTCGCGGTCGGGCCTGCGGATCGCCGGCCGCACGCCGCGGGCGTGAGGCTGTCGGCCCTCAATCACCCCGTTTTGTTCAATCCCCGTAGTCGGAGAGCGAACCCGGATTGCGGGCGACGCGGAGCGCGTTGACCACGGCCACGACGTCGATCACCTCCTGGAGCATCGCACCCGCCGCCGGCGGCAGCAGTCCGGCCGCCGCGAAGCCCATGCCGACGACGCTCGCCGCCATCCCGCCGACGGCGCTTTGCAGGGCGATCGCCCTCAGCCGGCCGCCGATGTGGAAGAGCTCGTCCACACGTGCGAGCGACTGCTCCATGACGACCGCGCCCGCCGCCTCGCTCGTCACGTCGCTGCCGGCGCCCATCGCGATGCCGACGGTGGCGGCGGCGAGGGCCGGGGCGTCGTTGATCCCGTCGCCGACGAACACGGTCGGCGCGGCCTGCATCTCCCGTCGGACGATCTCGAGCTTTCCTTCCGGCTGGATCCCGGCGTGCACCTCGTCGATGCCGACGAGATCCGCAAGCCACCTCACCTCGCTCTCGCGGTCGCCGCTGACGAGCATCACGCGGTTGAGCCCGTGGCGGGGTCCGAGGTGGCCGACGAACGGCTTGCCGTCGGCCCGCGGTGCATCGCGAAACCGCATTACGGCTTCCGCGCGGCCATCGACGACGACCACGCACTCGAGCCCGCCGGCCGACTCCGGAAGCGCTGCAGCAGCCGCCGGATCGGCGGCGGCGAGCTTGCCGCGGCTCGTGATCGCGACGTCGCGGATGACGCCCGGGCCGTCGCCGCCGACCTTGCCGGCAAGTCCCCGTCCGGGCTTCTCCGAGACCTCCTGCACCTCGGGCCTCGGGAGCGACTCCGCGTCGGCCGCCTCGACGACCGCCTGCGCGAGCGGATGCTTCGAGTAGCGTTCGAGGGCGGCCGCGATCGCGAGCACGCCGTCTCGCTTCATCCCACCGACCGGCACCACTTCCGTGAGCTTCGGGCTGCCGTAGGTGAGCGTGCCGGTCTTGTCGAAGATCGCCGTGCGACAGGTGTCGAGCCGCTCGAGCACTGCGGGATCACGGATCACGATCCCCCGCTTCGCCGCGAGCGACACGGCGCCGATGATCGCGACGGGGATCGCGATCAAAAGCGGACAGGGCGTCGCGACCACGAGCACGGCAAGGAAGCGGACGGCATCGCCGCTCGCCCACCACGCGGCCGCCGCGATCAGCACCGCCAGCGGCGTGTAGAACGCGCCGAGCGCGTCGCCGAGCCGCCGCAAGTGCGGCCGCTCCTGCTGGCTCGACGCGAGGACGTCCATGATCTTTGAATAGCGGCTGTCGGCCGCGATCCGTTCGGCGCGGACGTCGAGGGCGCTCGTGCCGTTGATCGCGCCCGAGAGCACCGGCGAGCCCGGCGCCTTTTCCATCCGGTACGGTTCCCCCGTGAGGTAGCTTTCGTCCATCGCACCGCGGCCGGCGACGACTGTGCCGTCCACCGGGCAGATCTCGTGCGGAAGCACGACGACGAGGTCGCCGACGGCCACCTCCGCAAGTGGCACGTCGGTCATGTGGCCGTCCCGCTTGCGGTGGGCCACCGTCGGCATCCGTCGGGCGAGCGCCCCGAGCACGTCACCCGCGCGGCTCACCGCGCGGCTCTCGAGCGCTTCGCCGCCGGAGAGCATGAGCACGACGAGCACGCCCGCGAGGTATTCGCCGAGCACGATCGAGGTCACGATCGAGAGGCCCGCAAGCAGGTCCGACCCGAACGTGCCGGCGGCGACCTTTGTGAGCAGATCCCATACCAGCGGCACGCCACCGAGCGCGAGCGCCGCGACGAGCGGCAGCTCCGCGACCGAGACCGGCCCGCTCCAGGCCGTTTCGAAGGCGGTAGTGCCGCCGAACCCGGCGAGCACGAGGCCGCCCCAGGCGGCGATCGCGACGATCGCGAGCACCGCGATCGCGGTTTCGCGGACCCCGGCGGCTGGTATCCTGTGGCTCATGATCGCCCTCAACCATACCGGCTCCGAGAAAGGTTCGTCCGAGGCCGCGCGGAACGTGCTCGGCGGGCCGCTCGCCCCCTGCTCTTTTGCCCCGATGACCGGCTTCTTCCGCGACGGCTGCTGCCGAACGAGGCAGGACGACGCGGGCGTCCACACCGTCTGCGCCGTGATGACGGCCGACTTCCTCGTGTTCACCGTCGAGGCGGGGAACGATCTCGTGACGCCGCATCCGGAATGGAATTTTCCCGGCCTCGTGGAGGGGGACCGGTGGTGCCTCTGCGCCGCCCGGTGGCTCGAGGCCTACGAGGCCGGCCACGCCCCGCCGGTCGTGCTCGAGGCAACGCACGAGAAGACGCTCTCGATCGTGCCGCTCGAACTGCTCAAGCGACACGGCCACGAGCGGCCGTAGCCGGTGGTCGCCGCGGCCATGGAGACGTTCGGCCCGGCAGCACTCGCTGCCGCGGTGTTCGTGATCGCCCTACTCTACGCGTCGGTGGGGCATGCCGGGGCGACGGGCTACATCGCGATGATGACGCTCGCAGGCCTCACGCCGGACGTGATCCGGCCGACGGCGCTCTCGCTCAACGTGGTCGTGGCGACGATCGCGACCGTGCAGTTCGCCCGCGCAGGCCACTTTCGCGGCGGGCTCTTCTGGCCGCTTGCGATCGCGAGCGTGCCGTGCGCCGCGATCGGCGGCGCGGTGCGGCTGCCGACGCAGGCGTTCGAGACGCTGCTTGGGGTGGTGCTCCTCGTGTCGGCCGCGAGGCTCGTGCGGGAGGCGGTCGCGCAGCGGGGCGGCGATGATGTGCCGGAGGAGTCTCCGGATACCTCGCCGATCAGCCTGCGGTGGCTCCTGCCACTCGGCGGCGGGATCGGGATGCTCTCCGGGCTCACGGGCGTCGGTGGAGGTGTCTTCCTCACGCCCGTGCTCGCGTGGCTGCGGGCCGCGCCGGTCCGCCGGATCGCCGCGGTGACGGCCCCCTTCATTCTCGTGAACTCGCTCGCCGGGCTCGCCGGCGGCCTCGTGGCGGGCAGGCCGTTTCCGCTTGCAAGCTGGTGGCCAGTTCCGCTTGCGAGCTGGTGGCTCGGTGCAGCCGCCGCGGTCGGTGGTCTCGTCGGCTCGCAGTTCGGGGCGTTCCGACTGCCCGCCGCCGCGATCCGGCTCCTCATGGCGGCCGTGCTCCTCGTCGCGACCGCGAAGCTGCTCTCGCTCAGACTCGAATGATCTCCGAGATCATGCGGCGGAGAAGAGGAGTTCCTTGAGATTCAGCTTCTGTTCCCGCTTCGATAGCCCAAGAATCTCGATCCCAACCACTTCACCACGGGCGTTGAAGTCGAGGATCACACCCGGCGATACCTCCTGAGATTCAACAATCGGCGAGTCCTCGATCGTGAGATAGAGAGCGTCTGCCGCTTGGTCTACTTTGAGTTTCATGCCGGCTCCTCGACTGATCGATCGAAGTATACCGTTACGACGCGAGGGGGGAGAGGTTTTGGGTCGAAAACAACGCGAAGCGCACGACCGCCAAACTCCTCGATTTTTCTGACGTGATGCACTAGCGACGGATCTCGTTGATCCGACTCGATCTTGTCGGGCGCATCGAGCGTCCTTGCGATCCAGTCCGCCTGGATCCCTCGGCGGCTGACCACATCCGCGGCATGTTGCGTCAGCTGATAAGTCAATGCTTTGATCCCAGGCACTACGAATCATGGAAACTGCGAATCATGAAAACCGCAAATTCTTGCCGCCGTCGGACCGGACAGTCCGTCGCTAGCCCGACCGGCAACGAAGACAAAACTGAATATTTGTACACTTTATACGGCCGGGCGTCAACCGAAGGAAGGTTGCGCTGTTGGCACTGCGGCAAAAAGGCGGCCGCCGCGGAAACACCCGACGCTCCTCAGATTCCGCCACCGGTCGAGAAGCTCTCGGGTGGTGGGTTCTGCGACTCCGATCGGAGGAATCCGTAGCTCTCGAGCCGCATGCGGTCGGCGAGGTCGTCGATCCGCTCCTTCGGCACGTCGTAGATCGCGAGCACACGCCTGAAGAGAGACAGCGCCGTCTCGAACTCCGCCGGCACGACCTCGCTCGCGCCGAGCCAGCGAAGCTCGTCCACCTCCGAGACGTATTCCGTCCGCACGAAGATCTGGATTTCGGGGGCGATCTCGCGGGCGACGCGGACGCTCCGCCGCGTGCTCGCGGGATCGGAGATGGCGATCACGTAGGCCCGCGCCCTCGCGATTCCGGCATGCTCGAGCACGGCCGCCCGCGTGCAGTCGCCGTAGCGGATGTCGAGCCCCTTGGCCCGCCGCCGGCGGACGGTCTGCGGGTTGAGCTCGAGGATCACGTGCGGCACGCCCGACTCGGCGAGGGCCATCGAGAGGTTGCGGCCGTTGAGCCCGAAGCCGGCGATGATGACGTGGTCGCGAACCACCGCCGTCGTCGTGTCGGGCGGGCCCTCGGCCAGAAGCCTGCCGCACCAGGCCGTCGCCGAGAGCCGCTCGAGCAGCCACGGCATGACTCCGGCGAGCAGCGGTGTCGCCGCCATCGTGAGCACGGCGGCCGCGAGGAACGTCTGGTAGTCGTCGCCGTCGAGCAGGCCCAGTTCGGCCCCGCGCGAGCCGAGTACGAAAGAAAACTCCCCCACCTGCGCGAGCGCCCCTCCCGCAAGCAGGCTCGTCCGCGGCGGGAAGCCCGCGAGCATCGCCGGGATCGCGGTGACGACCGTCTTCGCGAGGATGATCGCGACGACCGTCGCCGTCACGAGCGCGGCGTTGGCCGCGAGGAAGCGGATGTCGAGGAGCATCCCGACCGAGACGAAAAAGAGGCTCGCGAGCGTGTCGCGAAAGGGGAGCACCTCGGCGAAGGCCTGATGGCCGTATTCGCTTTCGGAAAGCGCGAGCCCCGCGAGAAACGCCCCGAGCGCGAGCGACAGCCCCACCCTCCCCGTGATCGCCGCGGTCCCGAGGCAAATGAGCACGATCGTGATCAGGAAGAGCTCGCGGTTCCGCAGTCGCACGACCTCGTGAAGCAGCCGCGGCACGACGAACCTTCCAGCCGCGAGCACGGCCGCGACGACGAGGGCCCCGGCCGCCACGGTCGCAAGCGGGCTCGTGAAGAGCGGCGGCTGCTCGAGCGCCGCCGGCGCATGCCCGCCGACCGCATGGGCGGCGGTGGCCGCCGGCCGCGTTCCCGCCGCCTCGGCCAAGAGCGGCACGGCGAGCATCGCCGCCACGACGAGCAAATCCTGCAGCAAGAGCACGGCCACGGCGATCCGGCCATGCGGCGAGGCGGTTTCCCCCCGGTCGGCGAGCAGCTTCATGACGATCGCCGTGCTCGACATCGCGACGAGCAGCCCCGCGAAGACCGCCTGCGGGAGCGTGCCGAGATACCACCAGGTGGCCGCCGCCACGATCACGGTCGTGCCGAGAATCTGCGGCAGGCCGATCTTCGCCATCATGGGGAGCATCGCCGCGAGCCGCGACATCGAGAACTCGAGGCCGACCGTGAAGAGCAGCACGATCACGCCGATCTCCGCGAGCAGCCTCACGCTCTCCTCGTCGGCCACGAGCGACAGCCCATGCGGCCCCACGACCACCCCCGAGACGAGCAGTCCCACGACGCTCGGCACCCTCGCCCGGCCGAAGGCGAACACGACCGCGGCGGTCACGGCGAACACGACGAGCAGGTCGGAGAGGAACACGAAAGTGATCTTTCAACCCACGCGGTCGAGGATCGCCCGCTCGTCGTGGTGGACGTAGACGCGGTTGACGTTGAGCCAGCCTATCTGCACATAGGGCTCGGCGGCCATCGCCCGGGCAAGCGGCGTGTCGTCGAGGCGGGAGTTGTCCTCGATCAGGAGCACCCGCGGCTTCCACTTCGCGAGCGTGAATCCGCGGAGCAGTTCGATCTCGCCTCCTTCCACGTCGATCACGGCGACGTCGAGCCTGCGGCCGGGAAAGTGCTGCTCGAGAATCGCGTCCATCGTCGTCGCGGGCACGGTCACGATCCTGCCTGCGTGGGCCGCGGTGCGCCGCTCGTGCTGCGGCGTGGTCGCCCCTTCTGAAAGCACTCCGTGCGACAGCATGCCCCCTTCGACGTCGGCGACGTGTACGAACTCGGCCGTCGGCGGCCGGCCGGGGCCGCCGAGGGCGGCGTGGCGGACGACCGCATGCGGCCGGTTGCGGGCGCACTCGGCGAACCGCTCGGGAATCGCCTCGACGAGCAGGCCGTCCCAGCCCATCGCGTCGAAGCCGCTCGTCACGGAGTAGGTCAGCCCGTCGAAGGCGCCGCATTCGACGTAGAGCCCCTCGGTCTGGCCGCCGAGCAGATCCCAGATCAGTGAGTCCTCGCCATACTGCGATCGAAACACGATCCGCTCCCGCGGTGTGCGGCCGCAGGCCGTGAGGGCGAGCGTGGCCTCGATACCGAAGAGCCGCTGCCGCGTCTGCACGAGGGCGTCGGGCAGGCGGGCGACGTCGCTGCCCGAAGCAAGCATCCGCTGGCCGCTTGCGCCCACGAGCAGGGCCCTGAGCCGGTCCTTCCACGTCCGCCGCGCCGGCGGCCGCCCCACGCCGAGCTCGTACGGACGATTGGCACCGATCGCGGGATCGCCCACGGATGAGGCTCCTTCGATGCCGGCTCGTCACCGTTTCGGGAAGTAGACTCGACGCATGGAGAATATCGGCGAAGCGATCCGCCTCCACCAGTCCGGCAGGATCGCCGAGGCCCGTGGGATCTACGAGAGGATTCTCGCATCCGACCCTGCGCGGGCCGACGCGATGCAATTGCTCGGCGTGATCGCCCAGCAGGAAGGGCGGCACGACGAGGCGGTGCGGCTGATCGGCGAGGCGGCACGACTGGAACCCGCGGACGCTTCCTACCGCTCGAACCTGGCGCTCGCGCTCAGGTCGCTTGGGCGGCGGGAGGAGGCGATCCGGGAGCTCCGCGAGGCGGTGAGGCTCGCGCCCGACTACACCGTCGCCGCCAAAAATCTCGCCACGCTCCTCCAGGAGACCGGCGACCCGGCGGCGGCTGCGCCGGCAGTTGCGGCCGCCGCTGCCGCCGCTGCCGCCGATCCGGGAGACGTGCGGGCCCTGCGGCGGCTCGGCATGATGCGGGCGCAGGCCGGCCGGCTCGCCGAGGCCGTCGGGCCGCTCGAGGAAGCCGTGAGGCTCGACCCTTCCGACGCCTCCACACTCAATAACCTCGGCGTGGTGCTCAAGGATCTCGGCCGGCTCGCCGAGGCCGAAGCGGTTCTCCGCCGCGCCGTCGCCGCGGCGCCCGGCTCGCCCGACGCGGCCAACAACCTGGGGCTATCGCTCATGGGCCTGGGCCGGCTCGCCGAGGCGGAGCGGGTGATGGGAGCCGCGCTTGCGATCGCGGGCGACCATGTCGATCTCCTGAATAACTTCGCGGTGCTTTTGAAGCAGCTCGGCCGGCAGCCGGAAGGGGAGCCGCTCCTGCGGCGGGCGCTTGCGAAGTCGCCCGACGACACTGGGGCGCTTGTGAACCTCGGCGACCTGCTCGTCGCCTCGGGCCGCGCGGAGGAGTCGCTGACGCTTTTGGAGAAGGCCGTGCGACTCGCGCCGCGGTCGCCCGAGGCCCGTAACAACCTAGCGCTCGCGCTCAAGGGCCTCGACCGCGAGGACGAGGCGACGCCGCACTTGGAGGCGGCGCTCGCCCTCAATCCGCGGTATCTCCCCGCGATCCACAACCTCGGCAACAATCTCGTGGCGACCGGCCGCGTGGCCGAAGGGGTGGCGAAGTTCCTGGAGGTGCTCGACCGCGATCCCACGAATCTCCCCGCGATCTACTCGCTCGCCACCGTCACCGACCACCCGCTCGACGACGATGCCCTCGCGAGGATCGACCGGTTGCTCGCCGAGCCCGGCACCACCGCGGAAGGCCGTCAACTGCTCCACATGGCCGCGGCCGCCGCCCGCGACCGACGCGGCGACCACGACGCCGGCATCCGCCACGCGATCACGTCGGGCGGGCTCAAGCGAGCGCTCGACCGCCGCGGCGGCCTCGGGTTCTTCCGCGACCGGCACGCCCGGCTCGTGGAGGCGATCATGGAGGCGTTTCCCGCAGGGGCGACATGGCCGTCGTCGGGCCTCGACACGGCCGAGCTCGTCTTCGTCGTCGGCATGCCCCGCAGCGGCACCACGCTCGTCGAGCAAATTCTCGCAAGCCACCCGCGGGTGCACGGCGCCGGCGAGACCGACGAACTCGCGCACGCGGCGATGGCCCTCGGTGGCGGTCGGATCAACGGCGACGATCCCACGGCCTACCCCAGCATGGTCGCTCGGGTCGCGCGGGCGGAGCTTGCGGCCGCAGCGGAAAAGCTGCTCGCCGCCTACCGGGCCTCGGCCGCCGCCGCCCGGCCTGCCGACGCCCCTTCCGGCTGGCCGGGCGCAATCGTCGACAAGACGACGATCAACTTCCTCCACGTCGGCCTGATCCACGCTCTCTTCCCGAAGGCGCGGATCATCCACACGCTCCGCGACCCGCGGGACACGGCCGTGTCGTGCCTCTTCCACAATTTTACTGGCGCCGCCCTCAACTTCACCAACGACCTCGGCGATCTCGGGTTCGTGCAGCGGCTCAAGGACCGGCTCATGGCCCACTGGCATGCGGCGATTCCCGGCACGATCCTCGATGTGCCCTACGAATCGCTCGTGGCCGACGTCGAGGGCTGGACCCGCCGCATGCTCGACCATGTGGGGCTCGAATGGTCGGAACGCTGCCTCGCGTTCCACGAGCTCGATCGCCGCGTGAAGACGGCGAGCAACCTCCAGGTGCGAAAGCCGATCTACTCCTCGTCGGTCGCCCGCTGGAAGCGGTACGAGCGGCATCTCGGGCCGCTCGCCGACGCGCTTGCCGGCCGCGAGATCCCGGAGCCGGAGGAGCCCGCGGGCATCGAATCGCAGCCGCGGGCGGCCCGACCGGCGGCTGGAGCGAAGAACCCGTTCATGGCCAACGGCATCGCAGCCCATGCCGCGGGCCGCATGACCGAGGCGGTGGACTGGTTTCGCAAGGCCGTGGCCGCGGTGCCGGACGATCCACGGGCCCGAGGCAACCTCGGCGTCGCCCTCAAGGATGTGGGCGAGATCGAGGAGAGCGAGGCCTGCTACCGCCATGCGATCGCGATGGCGCCCCGCTTCGCGCCGAGCCACAACAACCTCGGCATCCTGCTTGCCGACACGGACCGCAACGCGGAGGCCCTCGCGTGCTTCGAGGAGGCCCTGCGGCTCGACCCCGGCCATGTCGATGCCCGGCACAACCGCGGCGCCGCCCTCGCCGCGATGCACCGGCACGAGGAGGCGATTCCCGACTTCCACGCCGCGATCGCCGCGAATCCCCGCGATGCCGAATACCACAACTCCCTCGGCGCGTCGCTCGCCGTCCTCGGCCGCACCGACGAGGCGCTCGGCTGCTACGAGCGGGCGATCGCGATCGACCCCGCGCACGCCTGGGCCCACTTCAACCGCTCGCAGGCCTGGATGCTGCGGGGCGACTGGCGAGCGGGCCTCGCCGAGTGGGAGTGGCGAAAGAAACTGCCGACGTTCCCGCGGCGGTCGTGGGAGAAGCCGACGTGGGACGGCTCGGTGCAGCCGGGAGCGACGCTCCTTGTCCACTGCGAGCAGGGCCTCGGCGACACGCTCCAGTTCGTGCGGTTCGCCCGCGCGGCGAAGCGGCTGGTCGGCCGCGTCGTGCTCGAGTGCCAGCCGGCGCTCCTGCCGCTCGTGTCGCGGTGCGATTTTCTCGACGGGCTGGTCGCCAAGGGCAGCGAGCTGCCGCCGCACGACGTGCAGGCCTCGCTCCTCTCGCTGCCGCACCTGCTCGATCTCGGCGGCGAGCAGTTCGCGGAGGGCGGGCCGTCGCTCGCAGCCGATCCCGCGCTCGTCGCTCACTGGAAGGCCGTTCTCGCGAAGCTTCCCGGCGGTCCGTCGACCCGGAAAATCGGCATCGCCTGGCAGGGCAACCCGAAATACAAGCGCGACGTGAGCCGGTCGGTGCCGCTCGCCGCGTTTGCACCGCTCGCGCTGCTGCCCGATGTCACGCTCGTGAGCCTCCAGAAGGGGGCGGGCCGGGAGCACCTTGCCGACCCGGTGAAACAGCCGTTCTTCGACCTGGTCGATCTCGGGCCGGACGTCGACGAGGCGGCGGGTGCCTTCATGGACACGGCCGCCATCATGATGAACCTCGATCTCGTCATCACGAGCGACACGTCGATCCCGCACCTGGCCGGGGCTCTCGGCGTGCCGGTCTGGGTCGCGATCGCGGCGAACCCCGACTTTCGCTGGATGGAATCGGGCGACCGTTCTCCCTGGTATCCCTCGATGCGGCTCTTCCGCCAGCCGAAGCCGGGCGACTGGAAGAGCGTGTTCGCCGCGATGAAGGCGGCCGTGGAGCGGAAGCCGTCGGCGTGAGCGAGGCGCGTCAGTTGGTAGAAGATCACTATCAGGAGATCGTCGATGCCTGGAACCGCCACTTTTCCGGTTGAAGTGTCTCACGTGTCGCGGCACGGCCTGTGGCTGTTGGCCGGTGACGAGGAGTACTTCCTTTCGTTCCAGTATTTTCCATGGTTCAAGAGCGGAACGATCGAGCAGGTGTCCACCGTCGAGAGACCCACGGCGGACCATTTCTATTGGCCGCTGCTCGACATCGACCTGTCGCTTCAGTCGATTCAGGATCCCGCGTCGTTCCCGCTTGTTTCCCGTCACCGCTGACGGTTCCTCACCCCGCCGATGTTTTCCGCGGGCGCGTGCGGCACGCCCGAAAGGCGGACACTCCTTCGCTGCCGTCTCCCTTTTTCGGGAGGTGCCTTTCGGGACCGGGTGGGTCACTTGAGACAGGTTTTCGCAGGCCCTCACGAAATCGGGCGGCCCGCGGCCCTTCCGATGAGGCCGGTTGTCCGGCGGCCGATCGATTTTCGGCGGGTGGATCGGGCCGAATCCCGAACGTAGCCTCAACGGCTTTGGGGGCGTCCGCCTCCGCTCCATCCTTCACAAGGCCCCGAGCATCATGCCGTCCTCAAACCATGCGACCAGCTTCAGCCGCAAGTCCACCCGCCGCGCCGGCCGCCGGCCGCACCGCCTCGCGATCGACCGGCTCGAGTCGCGGATCGCACTGGCGATCGACACGCTCTCGATCGGCGGCGAGACCATCGGCAGTTTCACCGACAACTCGGGCGATCTCGTCGTCGTGTCGATCACGGGATCGGCCGGCACGGCCGTGTTTCGCGACTCGGGCGGCGGCATCGTGGACAATGGCGACGATATTGCTTCGATCGCGATCACCGGAGCGAGCACCGACTTCCAGCTCACCGTCGGGGCGGCGCTCATCTTGCCGGGCAGCGTGATCGGCCCGAAGAACGGCTTCGATGTCGTCTATCTCGGCCGGGTCACCGCCGACAGTGTGATCCGCGGCATCAACACGGTCGGCTCCGACGGCTTCATCCCGCAAGGCGGACCGTCGGTCGCCGCCAGCGACACGACCCGGTTCTCGCTCGAATCGTTCGTGGGGGTCGACTTCTCGGAGGGGGGCGGCCTGTTCGTCGACCGCGTGACGGGTGGTGAGGAGAACGTGGGCATCGCGCTCACGCAGGGCTTCAGCCCCTACTCCACGATCGCGATCCGCGAACAGCTCGATGCCTTCGTGATCCTCGGTGCGGAGAACAAGGGCACGGCCGACGGCCGGCTGCTCATCGAGAGCGCCACGTCGAATAGCCTCATCCTCGTCAACAACGCGGGCAGCACCGGGGCGAACTCGAAGATCGAGATTCTCGGCGGCGAGGGTCCGTTCGACGCCGGCGTCGCCTTCCGCGGGCCGTTCGCGGGCACCGTGAACCTGCAGAGCGCTGCCGGCGGCACGTGGCTCTTCGAGGGGGACGTCGCCCCGTCGGCGGTCCTGAAGGCGGCCAAGTGGGACGGCCGCACCGCGAACGCGCCGGTGGACACCGACGGTGTGGTCGCCCGCCGCGGCTTCGCCGGCACGCTCAACGCGACCAATGGCGTCGTCTCGCTCACGGTCGGCGGCGCGGTGAAGGGCACGGCCCGGATCAACGCGGGCGGCGCCATGACGCTCGACGCCCAGAGCGTCGAGGCCGGCGCGGAAATCAACGCCATCGGAAGAGCGACGCTCGATGTGGGCCGGAACTTCGCGGGCCGACTGTCCTGTGACGAGTTGAGGGAATCCACCATCGGAGGCAACCTGGCCGCCGCGACGATCACGAGCCGTTCCGGTATTTCCCTGGCGGTCGCCGGCTCGATCACCAACTCGACCCTCAGTTCGGCGTATGGCGTGTCCGTCGGCGTCGGCGGGAACATCTCGAATTCCACGCTGACTGCGGGCTCGAGCGCCGTGAGGTTCGACGTCACGGGCAACGTCGTGAATTCCCGGTTCATCGCCAACTTCTACATCAGTGGCGACGTCGGTGGCAGCGTGTCGCGGTCGGAATTCTCGAGTCAAGGAAACGAGGTATCGCTCGCCGTCGCCGGCACCATGACGTCGTCGCTCGTGGATGCGTATTTCAACGTTTCGGCGGGCGTGGGCGGCACGGTTTCGAAGTCGAAGTTCTTCGCCGGTGAAAACAGGTCCTTCGGTGCCCGTCCCGACATGCTGCTCGACGTCGGGGGCAGTCTGCTCGACAGCGAAGTCGTCGGTCGCGAAACGGGCGATTTCGAGGGCGGCCCCGGATTGATGGTCGTGAACGTCGCCCGCGACGCCCGCGGCGTACGGTTCGCGAGTAGGGAGGCCGAGCGACAGCTGTACACGGTTGGCCGCAACTTCCAGGGTTCTGTGCAGGGTGGCTCGGGAGACGTGTCCCTCGACGTGGGCGGCGCGGTGCAAAAGGGCAGTTCACTCGTCACCGGCGGCAACGCCGTGGTGAACGTGGCCCGCAACTTCGACGGCGTCGTCGACGTAAACGCCCTCCAGTTCCGCGTCGCGGGCAACGTGACCAAGGATTCGCGGATCGTGGCCGGCGGGGTGCGGGAGTGGCAGACGGACTTCACCTCCCTCGCGCCCCTGCCCAACTTCTTCGTCGGCGGCCGTCTCGACGGCATCGTGAACGTGGGCGTGTTCGACGCCTCCCCGGGCGACATCACCGTGACGATCCTCGGCGGCGGCGCCGGGACGTCGGCCCGGTTCTACGTCGGCCGGTTCGAGACCGACACGATCGTGTTCGCCGGCAATTTCCAGGGCAACATCCGGGTGATGGGGGATCTCGTGGCCGATCTCCAGTTCACCGGCAACGTCAGCCGGATCACGATCGGGGGGCAGGTGCTTTCCGACATCACGGTCGGCGGCACGCTCTCCTATCTCAACTCCAACAGTTGGTTCGAGGCGACCGGCTCGGGCAAGAAGACGGGCAACTTCGTGAACGGCAGCTTCGTGCAAACGGGCACGCTGACGACCGGGAAGTACGTGACCGTCGTCCCGGTCGGGGTGCTTCGCTGAGTGGTATCGACATGCCCGCACCGCAGCCCCTCAGCGTGCTCGTGACGAGCGAGGCGTGGCAGTCGGCGCTTGCGTGCATCCAGTCGTTGGGCAGGCGGGGGCACCGGGTCTACCTGCTCGCGCTCGATTCGCCGTCGCTCCATGCCAAGAGCCAATTCGTCGCCGGCGTGGCCCGCTATCCGCGGCGCGACACGCTCGACGGCCTCGCAGAGGCTGTCTTCCGGCTCGTCGAGGCCAACGGGATCGACCTCGTCGTCCCGATCTCCGACGACGACGCCCTCATCGCCGCCCGGATCAACGAGCTTTTTTCCCCCGCGTCGCGACCATCCGGCCCGCGGTTCGTCACAGGGAGCGGCGAGGCGACGAGGCTCGTCCGCAGCCGCAACCGCACGATCGAGCTTTGCCGCGAGCTCGGCATCCGGACTCCACGCACGGAGTTCACCGACCTGGCCGGCCTCGCGGCCGCCTGCGAGAAGATCGGGTTTCCCTGCTTCCTCAAGGTCTCGGGCACCATGGCATCGCAGGGGGTGATCCCGCTGCACAGCGCCGCCGAGATCGGCCCCGCGGCGGCCACGCTCCCGGCCGACAGCGAGCTGCAGGTGCAGGAGCCCATCTTCGGCGACTTCGTCGATGTCACGGGCTATTGCCGAAGCGGCCGGGTGGTGGCCGCGTTCGCCTTTCGGGCGGCGTACGACATGTCGGCCGGTGGCACGCCAGCCCACGCGACCCTCTGCGACGATTCCCAGATGCTCCGCGTGCTCGACTCGCTCGCGGGAGCCCTCGAGTGGACGGGCGGGATCGACGTCGACCTGCTCGCCACGCCCGACGGCGGCTACGCCGTGCTCGAGATCAACCCCAGGCTCTCCGGCACCGTGATCTTCGGCCAGAAGCGGGGGCTCGATCTCGCGGCCGGCTACCTGCCGGGGGAGGAGTCGCTCGCCAGCCCCGACCTGCCGGGGCTCGACCGAGACGCGACCGGGTTCGTGAGCCTCGCCGAAGAAGCCCGTTTCATCGCCCGCGGCGGTGAGGCCGCGACTGAGCGGGCCGCGCGGTTTCGCCGGGAGCACCGCTGCGTGGACAACGCCTTCGCCGACGATCCCGGCTACTCGGAAGCGCTCGCCCGCCAGATCGAGCGGATCCACGCGCGGGCCCGCTGACCGCCGGCGTCAACTCGCCGCGTCGCTCCGAGTGCGGCCGCCTGGCGGCTTTGTCGTGGTCTGGCGTCCGGCAGGCGCCAGAGGCGGCGGATGTCGATCGCGGGTGGCCGGCACGTTTTTCCGCCACATGCGGCCCTACAGATTGCCTAACCCGGATAGTTGATTCCGGGTGGACCCGTGGTTACGCTGCCGCTCCTCCGGATCCGATTCCCTCCGACAGCTTTTTCGTCCTTCCCAAGGACACGTTTCCGATGTCGATCTCGACATTCGCCCGCGCGGCTTCCGGTTCCCTTCTCCGCAACCTTTGGAATCGTGACCGTGCGGCCGCCCGCCGCCGCAGTCGCCGCGGCTTCAGCCCCGCGATCGACTGCCTCGAGAGCCGCCGGGCGCTGGCGATCACGGGTGTGCTTTCGATCGGTGGCAACACGGTCGGCAGCTACTTCGACGCCCCGACCGGTGTCGCAAACCTTGGCGACTTCGTGACCGTGAGCATCGAGGGCACGAAGGGCACGGTGATCTTCAACGGCGTTACTGACTCCAAGGCAACCTCCGTCGCCGACGGCACCGACATCCAGACGATCGAGATCGTCGACGCGAGCCCCGACTTCCAGCTCACGTTCACCGCCGGCGTCACGCTCGCCAATCCCGTCCCCTACTCGTCCGACGGCGTCATCCAGCTTGGCAACATCACGACCGCCAACGTGATCCGCGGCATCAACACCGTCCGCGGCCCGCTGACGCTCACGGCCGCCCCGCAGGAGATCGAGACCTCCGCGATCCACCTCTACACGTTCAACGACGGCACGACGAAGGACCTCATCGGCGGCCTTGACGGCACGCTCTTCAACGGAGCCACGGTTTCCGGCGGCAGTCTCGTCCTCGCCGACATCAGCCAGACCGGCGCGAACGTCCAGTACATGTCGATGCCCGCGGACGTCATTCCTCAGGGGAGCACCGCCGCGACCGCCGAGCTGTGGTTCACGGCGTCGGCCAGCACGGGCGTGTGGGGCCGCGGCTTCGACATTGGGGCCAACGCGAGCAACTACTTCATGTTTGCACCGCTCGGCGACGTCGGCGAGAACAGAAACAGTAGCACCGCCCTGAAGAACAGCGACCCGCTCGGCGAGCGTGCCGTCAATGGCTCCCTGTCGTACAACGACAACACGCAGCATCTCGTCACGGTCACGGTCGACGACGCAGCCGACACGCTCGTGTACTACATCGACGGAACCGAAATCGGCCAGGTGAGCTTGGGGACCACCAATCTCTCCGGCCTCGAGGCGATCAACAACTTCCTCGGCCGCTCGCAGTATGATGGCGACGCCGGCTTCATCGGCTCGATGAACCAGTTCGCGATCTACGATCGCGCCCTGTCGTCGTCCGAGGTGCTGGGGAATTACAACGCCGGCCCGATCTCGGGCTCGCTCGCGCCGATCGGCTTCACGCAGACCACGCCCGGCAGCACCACGATGGAGCTCGAGGGCGACCAGACGCTCGTCTTCCCGGTCGGTACGCTCGTCACTGCGACGCCGCTGCTTTCGACCACGACTGTCGGCCCCCCGACGTTTTCGACGGTGCAGTCGATTGCGTTTGACGTGAACACTAACCGCACCACGATCACGCTCGCCGGCCCGACGGCCGCCGGCACGACCGCCGGGGCCCTGACGCTCGCCGAGTCGGTCCGGCCGGAGTTCCGGTTGAAATCTTTCGTCGGCGTGAACTTCTCGAACCTCGGCCTCAAGGAAGGGGGCGGCCTCTTCGTGGACGTGGTCGAGGGGGCCGGCACGCCGGGCTCGCCGCTCTCAAACATAGGCATCGTGCTCACCGACGGCCTGCTCGCCTACTCGACGATCGGGATCCGCAAGGAACTCGCGGCGACCGTTCTCCTCGGCACCAACGCCTCCGCCTCCGTCGACGGCCGCATGTTCGTCGAGTTCGCCACGCCCGAGACCCTGATCTACGTGGGCCCGCAGAACACGCCGACCGCGAAGAACTCGAAGTTCCAGCTCACTGGCGGCCAGGCGGCCTTCGGGGCGAGCGTCTTTGTGTCGCAGCCTTTCGACGGCGTCGTGAACCTCGGCGGCGCAGCTGATGGCAGCTGGGTCTTCACCCGTGGTGTCGGCCCGAATGCGGTGTTGAACGCTGATTCGTGGAGCGGTCGGACCGCCGTTTTGCCGTTTAAGGCACAGACTGGCGTCTCCGTGAATGGCAACTTCGCGGGCTCGATCAACGCGACCAGCGGCGACGCACCGAACGACGGCGTCATCTTCCTGTCCTTGAGCGGGAACCTCGCGGCGACGGCCCGCGTCAACGGCGGCGACTTCGTCTCACTCAGCGTCCTCGGCAGCGTTCTGAAGGGTGCCACGGTCGCGTCCGGCGGCAACTCGTTCATCGCGATCAACAAGAACTTCGCCGGATCTATGACGGCCGGCGGTGACCTCGACGGATCGATCGGCGGCAACGTGAGCGGTGGCTCGATCGTCGCATCCAACAACCTCTCCCTCGCCATCGGCGGCAGCATCGTGAACTCCGCGCTCTCGGCGGACGAGGACATGTCGCTCGACGTCGCGGGCAGCATCCGGAACTCGCGGCTGTTTTCCCGGAGCGACACATCGATCGACGTGACGGGCAACGTCGTGAACAGCAGCGTTACCGTCGGCTACGACGGCAGCCTGAGCCTGGGCGTCGGCGGCAACATGTCCGGCAGCAACGCCCAGACGGGCAGCGGCAACCTGACGGTCAACGTGACGGGCAACCTGACGTCGTCGACGTTCACGTCGACGTCGGACAACGTCACCGTCGACGTGGGCGGCGACTTCCTCAAGAACAAAATCGTCACGGGTGACAATGTCGAGCTGACCGTCGGCCGCGACGCCCTGGACAACACGGTGATCGCCGACGACGACGTCACGCTCGACATCGGCCGCAACTGGCGGGGCGTGGCCCAATCGGCCTCGAGCGACCTCCTGCTCGATGTCGGTGGCTCGGTGCTCAAGGGCAGCTCGTTCTCGTCGGGCGAAGACACGCTCATCGACGTCGCGGGCAACTTCGACGCCGCGACGACGAGCCGGGATCTCCGGTTCTTCGTCGGCGGCAACGTCTCGAAGGCCTCGCGGATCGTGGCCCAGCGGGTGACCGACTGGCAGAGCGCGGGCACGCCGAACTTCGGGATCGGCGGCCGGTTCGACGGCCTCGTGAACGTCGTCGAGTTCGACGCGGCTACGAACTACAATGCCGTGACGCTCATCGGCGGCGGGGCGGGCAAGAGCGCCCGGTTCTACGTCGATCGGTTCGCCACGGATAACCTGTTCTTCAACGGCAACTTCAGGGGCAACCTGCGGGTTCTCCAGGATCTCGTGGCGGACCTCAACTTTGGCGGCAACGTCGATGGGAGGATCACGATCGGGGGCACGGTCGGGTCGTACGAGCTCACGCTCGACAACGGCAACTCCGTGTCCACCGTGATCCCGGTGTCGATCAACGTGGCCGGTCGGCTCCTCTACCTCAACAGCAACAGTCTGTTCCAGGCGGCCGTCGCCGGCGTGAGCGGCACGTTCTACAGCGACACGACGTCGCTCGGCGGGTTCCCCTCGCTCACGGCGACCGGAATCCTCACGACCGACAGCTACGTCACGGTCGTGCCGACCCGGCAGACGGTGCCGGCACCGACGCCCCCGGGCCCGCAGACCTACACGGCGCCGACCGCGCCGCAGAACTTCTCGGCATCGCCGACAAACAGCCCGGATGGCATCAACGTGTCGTTCGACGCCCCGTCGAGCAACGGCGGCCTCCCGATCGTGTACTACGAGTACACCACCAACGGCGGCGCCAACTGGCGGCGGTTCAACACGCCGTCCCAGGGCCCGGGCACGAACATCGCCCTGACGGTCGATTCGCTCGGGAATGCGTTCGTGGCCGGGCCTCCTGGCTACTTCGTCAATGTGCGGGCTGTGAATGCGATCGGCGCTACGCCGGCCAGCCCTCAGGTCTCTATCCAGATTCCGAACCCCTGATCAACTCACGACTGAATCCACCGGCGGCCGATCCGCCCGGCACCCTCACCCAGCCTTCGGCCACCCTCTCCCATGGGGAGAGGGACGTGGGTGATGCGGTCTGTCCGGGGAGTCCCCCGGTGCAGCAGTGGGGCAGTCGGCTTGGCCCGCGGGCCCGCAAAGTCTTCCTAATCGGGAGAGTTGCAATGAGGTAATCCCAAGCATAGGCTCCCTCGGTTCGCTGGAGTCTGTACACGCTCCAACCGACCAACCTTCTTATAGACCAGCATCGTAGACCAGCACCGTAGACCAGCATCGACCAAATTCTTCCCCCGTTTCCAAGGACCCAACGACCATGTCGATCTCGACATTCGCCCGCGCGGCTTCCGGTTCCCTTCTCCGCACCCTTTGGAATCGTGACCGCGCGGCCGCACGTCGCCGCAGCCGCCGCGGCTTCTCGCCCGCGATCGACATGCTCGAGAGCCGCGTGGCCCTCTCGATCAACACACCGCTCTCGATCGGCGTCCCTGGCGTTCCGAATGTCACGGTCGGCTCGTTCACCGACGCCCCCACGGGCATCGCCAGCCTCGGTGACTTTGTGACCGTCAGCATCGAGGGCACCCGCGGCACGGTGATCTTCAACGGCGGCACGGGCATCATCGACGGCAACGACATTCAGACCATCGAGATCGTCGACGCGAGCCCCGACTTTCAGCTGACGTTCAACGCCGCTATCCAGACCGCAAACCCGGTCCCCTACGCCTCCGACGGCGTCGTGCAGCTTGGCGCGATCACGACCGCCAACGTGATCCGCGGGATCAACACGGTCCGCGGACCGCTGCGGAACGTGGCTGTCACGACGTCGCCGCCAATCGGATTCAACCAGACCACGGCGGGCCCCACCCTCACGGTCGAGGGCGACCAGACATCCACCTGGACGGTCAGCTCGTTCATCGCCGCGACGCCGCTCGCCCCGAGCAGCCCCGTCGGCTCCACGGCGTTTGGGACGGTCACCACCGTCTCCTTCGACAGCAACACGAACCTCACGACGATCACCTTCGACGGCACGACGCCCACCGGCACGACGGCGGGAGCCCTGACGCTCGCCTCGACGATCCAGCCGTCCTTCGTGCTCACCTCGTTCGTCGGGGTGAACTTCTCGAACCTCAACCTCAAGGACGGCGGCGGCCTGTTCGTCGATAAGGTTGTGGGCGTCGACACCGTCATCAACGGCACGACGATCCCCAATCTCGGCATCCTGCTCTCGCAGGGCCTGCTCGCCTACTCGACGATCGGCATCCGCGACCAGCTCGATGCGGTCGTGCTTCTCGGCACGTCGGCCGGAGCCTCGGTGGACGGCCGGATGTTCGTCGAGACCGCGACCGAGGACAGCCTGATCTACGTCGGCCCGCAGACGACGCCGACGTCGAAGAACTCGAAGTTCCAGCTCACGGGCGGCCAGGCGGCCTTCGGTGCGGGCGTGCTCTTCGCCCAGCCGTTCGACGGCGTCGTAAACCTCGGCGGCGCGGCGACCGGCAGCTGGATCTTCGCCCGTGGTGTCGGCCCGAATGCGGTGTTGAACGCCGATT
>JBIIOJ010000364.1:0-3047 GCA_044337015.1 Pirellulales bacterium | reverse complement strand
GCCGGCTCCTCGACGACAAGCGGATCGACGTGATCCTGATCGGCACGCCCGACCACTGGCATTCGAAGATGCTCATCGACGCCGTGCAGGCGGGGAAGGACGTCTACTGTGAGAAGCCGCTCACGCTCACGATCGACGAGGGGAAGGAAATCCGCAAGGCGGTGCAGGCCTCCGACAGCATTGTGCAGGTGGGCTCCTGGCACCGCAGTGACCACCGGTTTCGCACGGCCGTGGAGATGGTTCGGCAGGGCCGAATCGGGAAGCTCGAGAAGGCGGAGGTGGTGCTCGGCAGAAACGAGGTCGGCGGACCGTTTCAGCCCAAGCCCGTGCCGGCGACACTTGACTGGAACCAGTGGCAGGGGCAGACGCCCGACGTGCCCTATGTGCCCGAGCGGTGCCACTTCACGTTTCGCTGGTGGCAGGCCTACTCCGGCGGCGGCCTCACCGACTGGGGCGCGCACCATGTCGACATCGCCCGCTGGGCGATCGGCGCGGAGCCGGTCGAGGTCGAGGGAAATGCGACGTATCCCACGACGCCCGGCGGCTACGACGTACCGATCGAGTATGCCGTGCGGTATCGCTTCGCGAATGGCGTCGAACTCACGGTGGCCGACCGCGGCCGCAACGGCATCCTCTTCACCGGTAGTGAGGGGCGAATCTTCGTGAATCGCGAAAACTTGGCGGGCAAGCCGGTCGATGACCTGAAAGACCGGCCGCTGGCCCGTGAATCGTTCACGCTCTACGACTTCGACAACCGTTCGCGGCCCGAGCGGTCGGGCAAGATCGACGCGATCGTGAACCACATGGGCAACTTCTTCGACTGCGTGGCGGCCCGTCGGCAGCCGATTGCCGACGTCGAGAGCGGCCACCGCAGCGTGACCGTCTGCCACCTGGGCAACATCTCCTGCAGGCTCGGCCGACCACTCGCGTGGGATCCTGCGGCCGAGCGATTCGTCAAAGATGCGGAGGCCGACGCGTTCCTCTCGCGGCCACAACGGAAGGGCTTCGAGGTGAAAGCATGAGCCGGCCGGACACGAAGGGGACACATCTCTTCTCCGGCACCCGGCGGGGTTTTCTCGGGACGGTCGCCGCCGCAACGGCTGCGGGTGCCGTCTGGGCCGAAGAATCCGCGAATCCCTGGCGTCCACGGTGGATTCTCGCCTCGGCGCTCTATGGCCCGTTCTCACTGAAGGAGATCCTGCCGGAGGTGCGGAAGACGGGTGCGGCGATGATCGACCTCTGGCCGAAGCCGCATGGCACCCAGCGGGAAGAGGTCGACTCGCTCGGGGCGGATAGGGTGCGGGAGATGCTCGCCGCGGCCGAGGTGACGCTCGGCGGCATCGCCTGCTACATGGTGGGGCCGTTCAACCTCGCGGGGGAGTTTGCGGTTGCCACGAGGCTCGGGGCCGCAGCGCCCACGCTCGTCACGATGGCCCCGGGCGACGGCGGCCTGCGGGGCGATGCGCTCATCGCCGCAATCAAGGCGTTTCTCGAAAAGCTGCGGCCGAGCATCGCCGCGGCCGAGGAGGCGGGGGGCGTGATCGCGATCGAGAACCACTCCCACTCGCTCCTCCAATCGCCGGAAGGCATCCGCCGGTTTGCCGAGCTTGCCGCGCACGAGCGGGTCGGCGTGGCCCTCGCCCCGCATCACTTGCCACAGGATGGTGAACTCGTCGCGGCGATCGCCCGCGACCTCGGGCCAAAGCTGAAGTTCGTCTATGCCCAACAGCACGGCAAGGGATCGAAGGAGAAGCTGCCAAAGGCCGATGAGCTATCGCAAATGCCCGGCCGTGGTCCGCTCGACTTTGGCCCGCTCATGCGGGAACTCGCGGCGATGCGATTCGACGGGCCGGTGGAAATCTTCATGCACCCCGTGCCTCGCGGCGTTCCGATCCTCGAATCAATCGATCAGATTACCGCAGAGGTGAACCTCGCCCGGGATCATCTCGTCTCGGCGGGCGCCGACCCACGGCCGACCGGCAGCCGCTGAAGAGCGTTGCTAAAGGGCATGTTCACGCCCCGTCGCGTTCAGGCCTTCAAGCCCGGTCCCTCTTCGATCGAACGCACGATGCGGTTGTCGTCGTCGAGCAGGATGATCCGCGGCTTCGTCGCTCGGGCCTCCTCCTCGGTCATGTAGCCGAAGCCCATCACGATGACATGGTCGCCCGGACGGACGAGCCGTGCGGCTGCACCGTTGACGCACACGCTGCGGCTACCGCGGACGCCGCTCAGGACGTACGTCTCGAATCGGTTGCCGTTGGCGATGTCGGCCACGAGGACCGCCTCGCCCGGCACCAGTCCGATCGCCTCGTGCAGATCGGGATCGAGCGTGATCGACCCCACATAGTCGATATTGGCCTCGGTGATCCGGGCCTTGTGGATCTTGGCCCGGAGGACTTTCAGGAGCATGGGGGTCTCGTGGGGGCTGGCGGACCCCAGAATCTTACCAACGGCCGGGGGTTTCGCAGCCCGTACGCGCGGCAGGGCCCGGCCGGAACGCCGCTTTTCGCTCCCCGGCCTGTCAAGCCCCCCGGTGTTGTCTCCCCTGCCCCGAACTGATACAACTTAGCACAGTACGACTGACCTTTCGTCTGCACTCCAGTCCGTTCGGGAGCCGAGGCGCGTGCGTCCGGCGATGGTCGACAAGTCGGTTTTGGTTTGATCCGGTTCCCGAGTCCTTGAGGTTGTTTTTATGTCCCGGAAGATTTACGTGGGGAACCTGCCCTGGTCCTGCACCTCCTCCGAGTTGGAGGAGATGTTTTCGAAGCACGGCGCGGTCCGAAGTGCGGAAGTGATCTCGGACCGTGAGACCGGCAGGTCCCGCGGGTTCGGTTTTGTCGAGATGGAAACGGACGAGGGATTGCAAGCGGCGATCTCGGCGCTCAACGGCGCCGACATGAATGGTCGTCCCTTGACGGTCAACGAGGCCCGTGAGCGGACTCCGCGTGCCGGCGGCGGCGGCGGCGGTGGCGGCGGTCGTTCGGGCGGCGGCCGCGGCTACGGCGGCGGCGGCGGTGGTGGTGGGTATGGCGGTGGCGGCGGCGGTG
>JBIIOJ010000098.1:0-10537 GCA_044337015.1 Pirellulales bacterium | reverse complement strand
GCTGCAATGAAGTTCCGGTCATGGATGGCCGGAACTGAATCAAGCCCAACTGCGAGCAGCCGCAGCCGGAGGCTGCAATGAAGTTCCGGCCATGGATGGCCGGAACTGAATCAAGCCTAATCGAGGAAGCCGGAAAGTTCCTCGCTGCGGGCGGGCGCCTGCAGCTTGCGGACGGCCTTCGCCTCGATCTGGCGAATTCGCTCGCGGGTGACCTTGAAGATGTGGCCGACCTCCTCGAGCGTGTAGCTGTAGCCATCGCCGAGCCCGTAGCGAAGCTTGATGATCTCCCGCTCCCGATAGGAGAGGCTCTTCAAGACCTTGGCGATTCGGTTGCGGAGCATCTCCTGAGCGGCGCCGACCGCCGGGTTCTCCGCTCCGCTGTCTGGCAGGAGGTCGCCGAAGTGACTGTCCTCGCTGTTGCCGACCGGCCGATCGAGGCTGATAGGGTAGCGACTCATTGCGGAAACCCGACGCGTCTCGTCGATGGGGGTGCCGGCGCGGGCGGCGATCTCCTCGATCGTCGGCTCACGGCCGTACTCCTGGAGCAGCTGCCGGGCGACGTTCCGCACGCGGCTCATCGTCTCGACCATGTGGACCGGGATGCGGATCGTGCGGCTCTGGTCGGCTACGGCCCGCGTGATCGCCTGCCGAATCCACCAGGTGGCGTAGGTGCAGAATTTGAAGCCGCGGCGGTATTCGAACTTGTCCACCGCCCGCATCAGGCCGGCATTACCCTCCTGGATGAGGTCGAGAAAGGAAAGTCCACGATTGCGGTACTTCTTCGCGATCGACACCACGAGGCGGAGGTTGCCCTCCGACAGGCCCCGCTTCGCCTTCTGATACTTCGCGTAGACCTGCTTGATCTCGGAGACCCGCCGCTTGAGGCTCCGGGGCGTCTCCTGACAGGCCTTCAGGATCGCGCGGTATTCGTTCACCATCCCTTGGCGGGCGCTTGGCGGCTGCTTCGTCCTCTTGTGGGCGTCGATCTTCGACTTCAGTTCGTCGAGGCGGCGGACGAACTCCTCGAGCGTCGGGATCGCGGCCTCGATCCGCTGGGTGCGAAGGCCGAGTTCTTCGATGAGCCTGACGCAGCGGCGGCGACGTCGGCCGAGCCTGCCCCACGCCTCCCGGCGCTCGGCCATCTTCCGCTTCTTCGAAAGCGCGATCCGGTAGTCGGCACGGTTTTGCTTGAGAAGCACCTCGAGCGTCCGCAGATTGTGCGGAAGCCGACCGAGGATCTGGTCCTTCTCCAGCTTGTCGGTCACGGACACCTGGACGGTGCGGTCGAAGGGCAGCTCTCCCTTGTGGACCCGCGAGAGAACCTTGAACGCCTGCTGGCAGACGTACTCGCATTCGAGCAGCTTTGCGCGGAACGACGCGCGGGTCGTCTCGATCTGCCGCGCGAGGTGGATCTCCTGGGCCCGGGTGAGCAGCGGGATCTCGCCCATCTGCGTCAGGTACATGCGGACCGGGTCATCGGACCAGTTCTCGGCCTGATCGACGAGCACCTCCTCGCCGTCGCCCGAGGCCGACTCAATCTCCGTCTCGGCCTCTGCCTCGAGTTCGGCGTCGGGGATGACGGTCGCGTCGTCCCCGAGCAGCTCCGCGTCGGCTTCCTCGGCGTCGACCACCTTCTCGGTGAGTTCCTCGACCTCCTGCGGGTTGGCGACAACATCGTCCTCGAGTTCGTCCAAGAGAGAGTCGTACAAAGCAGTCCTCCTTCGTATCTTCAACGCCGATTCATCGATGCCGACGATCCGTGGGGCGTCGATCCATGCTTCGGTGTGTCCACAGTCTGATTCAAGCCCGTTCCGATTCAAGCACTTGTCGAGTCGCTCGGGCCGCCGGCGGGCACGCGGCCGAAAATCAGGGCGAACCATTATGGGGCCGTGCCCGTCGGAAAGCCAATTTTTTTTCTTGAGAAAATCGGCGATTCACGGGATATTTTGCCTTTTCATGGTAAAAGAATTCGACCAGTGAACCTGTGCGGACCTGCGGGGTAGTGCTTCTCGTGGCGGAGTATCGGCTCTCGTGTGCGTGCGGGGAAGCGATTCCGGTCGCCGTGGGGCAGGCCGGTGGGGAAATTGGCTGCCCACGGTGCGGCAGGCGTCTCGCGATTCCAACACTTCGGCAGCTGCGGGAACTCCCCCCCTGGGGCAATTTCGAAGCCGAATCTGCCGGAGGAGGGCCGACCGGCCTTCAGGACGGGAGACGAGGGGGGGGTGGAGGTGGAGCCGAGACTGCACGCGCGCGCTGGGGCAGGGCGGAGGCGGTCCTCGCCGCCGGGGCGATCGTCGCGGTGGTGAGCCTCATCGTCGCGGCCTGGCTCATTCGTCCGGTGACGGGCGGCATCGACGCGGCCGTCATCCGCGCCGCCGTTGAACGAGCAAGCATGACCGACGTCTACCGGGCATGGCGAAGCTTCGCGGATGCCGGCGTGGCCCGCGGTGAGACGCCCGACGAGGAGCGGGTGAGACGAATCACCAGGAGCCGCGTGACCCTCGCCGTCGCCGTCGGGCTGCTCGGGGGCATCGGCGGCTTGACGGCGGTCGGGGCGGCCGTGGCGATCGTTGCGCGCGGTCGGTTGGGAAGGCCGGCCGATCGCGAATTCCACGCAAGGAGTGGACCATGAAAGCCGCGTTCATTGAACGCACCGGCGGGCCCGATGTCATCCAATTTGGCGACCTTCCCGACCCGACGCCGGGCCCGTCGGAGGTGCTCGTCCGGGTTCGGGCCTGCGCCCTCAATCCGATCGACACCTACGTGCGGGCCGGAACGGTGGCGATGACCCTTCGCTTTCCGCAGATCGTCGGCTGTGATCTGGCCGGGGAGGTCGTGGCGGTCGGCGGAGCGGTCGACCGCTTTCGTCCTGGCGACCGCGTCTGGGGATCGAACCAGGGCATCCTGGGTCGACAGGGCACCTTCGCCGAGTTCGCGACCGTCGAGGACCGATGGCTCTACCCAACGCCCGCGGGCGTGAGCGACCGGATAGCGGCAGCCTCGGCGCTCGTCGGCATCACGGCGCACCTTGGCCTCGTGCGACATGCGGGCCTGCGCGCCGGCGAAACGCTCTTCGTCGATGGCGGCTCCGGCGGCGTGGGCTCGATGGTGGTGCAGATCGCAAAGCAGCTCGGGGCACACGTGATCGCGACGGCCGGAAGCCCCGACCGATGCGAGAGAGTGCTCGGCTACGGAGCCGAGATCGTGATCGATCGCACTGGCGGCGGAGATCTCGGGGCGAGGGTGCTCGAGGCGGCGGTCGCGGGGGTCGATGTCTACTGGGAATCGCTGCGGGAGCCCGATTTCGACACGGCCGTGCGGGTGATGGCCGACGGGGGCCGCATGGTGCTCATGGCGGGCAGGGACGCGAGGCCGCCGTTTCCAGTCGGCCCGTTCTACGTGAAGGGGTGTCGGCTCGTGGGGTTCGTGATGTTCAAGGCGTCGTGGCAGGAGCAGGCCGCGGCCGCGGCCGACCTCAACCGCTGGATGGCAGCGGGCCTCGCCGCGCCGATCGCGGCGGTGATGCCGCTCGCCGCCGCCGCCGAGGCGCATGCCCTGCAGGAACGCGGCACGATCGCCCGGGCCGGCGGCTCCTGCGGAAAGATCGTGCTCGAGCCGTGACGACATCCTTTGACCGCCGCCTGGGCCACGCTCGATCGGGCCTCGCTCGATCGGGATTCGTTCGATGCTGTGCCACCGGCGTAGCGTTCACGGCCATGCTGGCGACTGCAGTCCCGAAACTCGGGCAGGCCACGGCGCAGCAGATCCAGTCGCCCGGCCTGCCACCCGTCGGCCTGTTCGGTCTCGAGGCCGAAGGACGCCGTGTTGTCTACGTGCTCGACCGCTCGGCGAGCATGGGACATGGCGGAGCATCTCCGCTGGCGGCGTCGAAGCGTGAGTTGCTGCGGAGCATCGCCGCGCTCTCCGAGGTGCAGCAGTTCCACCTCGTTTTCTACAATCACCGGCCGAGGCTTTTCTCGCCGACCGGCGGACCGGGCCGGCTCGTCTTCGCGACGGACGAGAACCGTCGGGAGGCGGAGTCGTTCGTGGAATCGATCCGCTCCGACGGCGGAACGGACCACGCCGAGGCGATCCGGGCGGCGATGAGGCTCGGACCCGACCTCGTCTTCATGGTGACCGACGGTGACGTTCACGACGACCTGCCCGTCGAGGATCTCGACCGCCTCGAGCGGCTCCTCGGCGGGACGAAGCTCGTCGTGATCCAGTTCGCGGATGGGGAGGGCGGTTCACCGCGGCTCGCGGAACTCGCCCGCCGCAGCGGAGGCTCCTCGAAATCGCTCGACCCGGCGAATCCGCCCTAGCGATAGCGGAGGCTTGGCAGCCACTGCCCGGACGGCTCGTTGCCTTCGCCCTCGGCGGGTTCGCCCTCGGGCTCGCCGGTGGGGCGGAAGAGGCTGCCGAGTCGATCGCGGCGGAAGCGCGTCATCTCCGACTCGATCTTTTCGAGGCCGGCGGCCATGTTCGGGAACACCGACTTCAGCGTCGGCGTGCGTGCCGCATCGTCCGCCAGTTGGCTCTCGGCATCCGGCTCGACCGTCACCCGCGGCGTAGGGGCCAGTGTGACGCCCTTCGGTCGCGGCTTCGACGAGGGTGACTGGTCGGGATACTTGGCCCGCGGGATCGGCTGCTTGGTGACCGTTTGTTTCGCGACCGGCTTCGCCGTCGGGCCCGGAGTGGCCGAGGAGGCCGGTTTCCCCGAGGGTGCTGGCTTGGTCGAAGCAGCCGGCTGCTTCGGTTGCGTGGCGACCGTTGCGACGGGCGTCGACGGCGGCTGTGGCTTCCGCGGGGTCGTCAGTTCATCCGCCATGATCGCGATCCGTTCCGGCACGACGAGGAACCGCATCGCGGCCTCGCTGCCGGCGACGGATTCAGCCGTGCTCGGCCACCCTTCTCCCGTGACGGACTCGGTTGGCGTCTGGTCGGCAGCGACGGTCGTTTCGGCATCGGCCGCGACATCGGCGACCGCAGTGGCGTCGTCGACGGGCGCCGAGTCGGTCACGGTGGGCGCTTCGATGACGGTCGGCGCCTCGTCCGTGACGGTTGGTTCCGGGACGGCAGCCGCCTGAGCAACAACATCGGCGGCCGGTTCCACGACGAGCTCCGGCTTTGTGATCGCGACGGGCTCCGCAGTGATCGCGACGGGCTCCGCAACCACGACGGCCTGCGGGGCAGCCGGAGGCATGTCGACGACCGTCGCCCGCAGGTGGCTGCGGAGCACGGGCTGCCCTTCTCGGAGCGAGAGTCTGGCCACGTGCCCCTCCGGCCACGCGATGCCTTCGAAAGAGCCGGGACGTAGCGCTGCCTGCGGCACCATCGCCTTCGGCCATTCGCGAAGCCTGACGTCCCAAACGGTGACGGGGTTGCCGGAGGGCAGGTCGCGAATCGCCACGAAGATCGGCTCGCATTCCACCGTCGCCTTCGCCCTCGTGCGGGTGACGTCGATGAAGCGGTTCACGCCGACCGCGGCCGTGCCGCCCGCGAGAAACGCGGCGACGAAGACGGTAACCATCCTCGGACGGAGCGATTTGTTCGGGGCCATCAGGCTCATGTCGGGTTCATCGGCATGCCTGCGAGGCAGCGGCCATGCCCGCCGCGACCCACGTCGCCGAGTCGCCAGACTCCGCAGCTTCGCAGCCGTTCGTCCCCCTCAGCGGGGCGTCGCGGAGAGCCCCTTCGGCAAAGCCTTCCCAGACTGCCGTGAACGCTCGGCGACCGGGCCTTCGGGGCCCCGCTCGTCGAACATCGGGTCGGGGCCGCGGCCGAGCGGTCGAAGGATCACGACCCGGCGATCCTCCGTCGACGGACCGCGAAAGAGCGCCGAGGCGACCGACGACCCGGCTTCACCGTGGCTTCCGACGACGAGCATACGGTCGGGCGTGAGTTCGACGTCGATCTGGAGCGATTCGTAGGGATGCCGATCCTGCCCCGCCTCGAGTTGGAAGACGCCGTCCTCGCCGGTCCAGTTCCGCCGCTGCGGTCCGTGCTCGATCGCCGGAAGGATGGTGATGCGGCTATGGCCATCGGCCGAGGGCCAGCCGCAGAGCACGAGTTCGCTCGTCGCGTCGCGGAACGTGCGGCCGAGCACGCCGCTTCCACCCGCGGATTCGAATACCACGAGTTCCGAGACCGCCGCCCGCGCGACGAGCCTCCCCTCCTTGCCCGGAAGGAGCCTGAGCACCCTCCGCGCGACGATTTGCTCCGAGGCCGGCTCCGGGCCGTGGTGGCCGGCGGACGACGCGGACGCAAGCTTCGTTCGGACGTCCGCGGGAAGCAGCGACGAGACGATCCCGGCCCGCAGCCCGTGCGCCGCGAGCCGGTGGCGAAGTCCGGCGTCGATCGCCTGCTCGTCGACTTCACGCCAGAGCGCCTCCTCCATCTCGGTCTCTTCGGCCGCGAAGCGGACGAAGAGCGTCTCGATCGCGATCGTTCGCGGCATCGGCTTCGCGGAGCCGGCGGCCGACGTCGGCGGAGCGGGATCGGCGACGAGCGCGCAGCCGATGGCCGTCGCCGCGAGGATCATGACCGCGGCGAGCCGGACCGCGGTCGTGCGGGACCGCGAAGAAAGCATGTCACGAACTGCCATCGGACGCCTCGCGAGCGCGAAAGGGGCAGGGAGCATAGGAGCCGCGGGCCAGGGGGGCAACGCCGTCGTCAGACCGGTTTTCGCGGGTCAGCGGGCGGCCGCGACGGCGCTTGCGAAGATGGCGAGCCCGGCGCCGTCGGCGGCAGGGTCGAAGCCCTCGCTCCAGCGTCTCCTTGCCCACGAGGGATGCTGCGTCGCGTCGACGAACCGCTCCGGATGGGGCATGAGCCCGAAGACGCGGCCGGTCGCGTCGCAGGCGCCCGCCACGTCGGCCTCGGCGCCGTTGGGGTTGGTGTTCGTGCCCGTCGCGTCGGCGGCGTATCGCAGCACGAGGTGGCCGGCCGAGTCGAGTCGGCGGCAGGTCTCGGGGGAGTCGGTCGCGAACCGGCCCTCGCCATGGGCGACGGGCAGCTCGAGCCGCTCGATGCCGTGCAGGAACGCGCAGCGTCCATCGGCCACCCGCAACTGGACCCACCGGTCCACGAAGCGGCCGCTCGTGTTGGCGGCGAGCGTCGCCTGCGGCCGGCCGTCGGGCCCCGGCGGCAGGAGCAGCCCGGTTTGCATGAGCACCTGGAAGCCGTTGCAGATGCCGAGGATGAGGCCGCCGCGGTCGCGGAACCGTTCGAGCATATCGCCGAGCCTCACCCGCAGTTCCACCGCGAAGATCCGGCCGCTCGCGATGTCGTCACCGTAGGAGAAGCCGCCCGGGATGCAGACGATCCTGCAGTCGTCGAGCAGCCCGGGCTCCGCGGCGAGTCGGCGGAGCGTCACGCGGACGCTTTCGGCGCCGGCCCGCTCGAAGGCGTGGGCCGTTTCACGATCGCAGTTGGTGCCGGGAGCGCGGAGGATCAGGGCGCGGGGCTTCGTCATGCTGAAAAGCTCCGGGAGAGCGAACGCCAGGCATCGGCGAGCTTCGCGATCGGAATCCTCGTCGTGTTGCCGGCCGACGTCGTGATGGCAACCGCGTCGCCCGCCTCCACGCCGCCGATGCGGGCATGCGGCACGTCCTTCATGATCCGCTCGAAGGCGGCCCACGACGCCTGCGGCACCTCGCAGAGGAACCTGCCGGGGGTTTCGGTGAAGGCGGCGATCGCGTCGCGATCGAGTCCGCCGGCCTTATCGCCGGTCATCTCGACTGGCACCCGCGTGAGATCAATGACGGCGCCGAGCGATCCGCCGATCGCCATCTCGGCCGCCGCCGCAAGGAGCCCGCCGTCGGAGAGATCGTGACAGGCGGCGACGAGGCCCTCGGCCTGCGCCCTCGCAACCGCCCGGAACACGCCGCGGCAGGCGTCGGCATCGACCTCGGGTACCCGTGCGTCGGCAAAGCCCAGCTCGCCCCCGAGCAGCCGCTCGATCTGGCTGCCGGCGAGGCAATCTCGGGAGAGCCCCACGAGGTAGAGTCCGTCGCCCGCCCTCTTGAAGTCGCTCGTAACGCTCCGCCGCACGTCGTCGATCTGTCCCATGGCCGTTGCGAGGAGCGTCGGCGGGATGGAGAGCTCCCGCTGGCGGCCCGAGGAATCGGTCCAGGTGAAGACGTTGTTGAGGCTGTCCTTGCCGCTCACGAACGGCGCGTCGAAGGCGAGGGCCATGTCGCGGCAGGCGAGGCAGGCCTCGACGAGCCCACCCATCCCCTCGTCGCTCCTGCACTCGCCCCAGCAGAAGTTGTCGAGCAGCGCGATCCGATCGGGATCGGCGCCCGCGGCGATCACGTTGGCCATCGCCTCGACGATGCCTCCGGCGGCCATCTGGTAGGGATCGACTCGGCCGAGCCGGTGCCGCAGTCCGACGCCGAGCACGATGCCGCGGGGGCGTCCGAGCACGCCGCGAACGATCGAGCCGTCGGCCGGCCCCTCGCCCGGGCCGAGGATCGGCTTCACTGCGCTCGCCCCCTGCACCTCGTGGTCGTACTGGCGGATGATCCACTCCTTGCTCGCGATGTCGGGCAGCGCCATGACCGCGGACAGCGTCGACGCGAGGTCGATCGCACGATGAGTCGCCGGCGGCGCTTCGGCCTGCGCTGCGGCCGGCCGCCACCGCGACGATCGCGAGAGCCTCGGGCGACCGTCGTGGAGGAAGTGGCAGTCGAGTTCGCCCGCCGTCTCGCCCCCCCACTTCAGCTGCAGGCGGCCGTCGCCGGTGAACCGGCCGATCGCCGTGGCCTCGACCCCTTCATCGCCGGCGATCGCGCGGAGGCGTTCCCAGGCGGCAGGGGGGACGGCGAGTACCATCCGTTCCTGCGCCTCCGAGATCCACACCTCCGTCGCGGAGAGGCCGTCGTACTTCAGCGGCACCGTAGCCAGGTCGACCTCGGCGCCGAGTTCCGCGGCCATCTCGCCGACGGCGCTCGAAAGCCCTCCGGCGCCGCAGTCGGTGATCGCGGAGAAGAGCCCCTCGCGGGCCGCCGCGAGGACGAATTCGAGGAGCACCTTCTCATGGATCGCATGGCCGATCTGGACGGCGCCCCCGCTTTCACTTTCGCTCTCGCTCGAAAGCTCGATGCTCGAGAATGTGGCGCCGTGGATGCCGTCGCGGCCGGTGCGGCCCCCCGCCACGACGACGAGGTCACCGGCCGAGACCTTCGCCGTCTGCGAGCCGCGGGGCATGATGCCGACGCAGCCGCAGAAGACGAGCGGGTTGCCGACGTAGCCGGGATCGAAGGCGACGGCGCCGGCGATCGTCGGGATGCCCATCCGATTGCCGTAGTCGCGGACGCCGGCGACGACGCCGTCGAGCAATCGACGCGGGTGGATGACGCCGGGCGGAAGTTCGTCGGCCGCGGCGTCGACCTCGCCGACGCAGAAGACGTCGAGGTTCGCCACCGGCTTCGCGGCCAGGCCCGTGCCGAGCACGTCGCGGATCACGCCGCCGAGGCCGGTCGCCGCGCCGCCGTAGGGCTCGATCGCGGAGGGATGGTTGTGGGTCTCCACCTTCACGCAGATGTCGTGGTCGTCGTCGAACCGGACGACCCCCGAGTTGTCGCGGAAGACGCTCACGCACCAGTCGCGGTCGCCGAGCCGGCGGCGGATCTCCTGCGTGGCCGCGAAGACCGTCTCCTTGAGCAGGTGGACGAACCGCACCCGGCCGCGCGGGCCGTCGTGTTCCACCGTCGCGGAGAGCGTCTTGTGGCAGCAGTGCTCGCTCCAGGTCTGCGCGATCGTCTCGAGCTCGATCTCGAGGGGATCGCGGCCGAGGCGGCGGTAGTGGTCGCGGATCGCCGAAAGCTCCGCGACCGCGAGGGCCAGGCAACGGTCGCGGCTCATGGCCGCCAGCTGCGAGTCGTCGAGCCCTTCGAGCGGGATCGCCTCGCGGGCGAACGCCCAAGGCCGGCCCCCGGAGAGCCGCGTGATGGCGAGCGGCCCCACGACGACGTCGTGAACGGCGTCGCTTGCGAGCAGCTTCCAGGCGAGACGGTCGATCGTCTCCTTCGCGAGCGGCGGCAGCCAGTACTTCCGGATCGAGCGGACCGCCGTCGGCGCGACGCCCAAGAGGTGCATCGCCTCGCGAGCGCTCTCCGCGGCGGGGTCGGTGACTCCCGCCCGCGGCATCACGTGGAGGAGCACCGGCAGATCGGCCGGCCCCCCGCAGAGCTTTGCGGCGCCGACCGGCCCGACGCGGCACTCTTCCGTGACGGGGTCGCGGAGGAGTTGTTCGGCGATCCGCGAGGCGTCGCGCTCCGAGATCTCTCCCTCGACGAGCCAGCCCACGCCGGTCTGCGCACGTGTGCAATCCACGATGCCGAGATCGCGGGCCGCCGCCACGACTGCTCGCGCGGAATGATCCGAGGAGGAATCCCGGAACCGGACGTCAACTTCCCACAGCATCCCGACCTTCCTTGCCTTTCTCGAGCAGCGCGACGAGCCGCCGACGGTCTCCCGCCTCGATCGCCGAGAGCAAACGTTCCGTGTACGTGGCCACCCGGGCGAGCGCCGA
>JBIIOJ010000363.1:0-3051 GCA_044337015.1 Pirellulales bacterium | reverse complement strand
GATTCCCCGGTCGCCGCTGCCGAAAAACACGGGCGAGGCGAGGCCCGCCGCCGGCACGACGGCCTTCGAGCCGTTGCCCTTCGCCGACGACCAGGCCACGCCGTCGATCGCGGCGGGCGTGAAGGCGCCTGTCGGCAGATCGGGCTTCGCGGCCGCGGCCAGCGGGATTGCGAGATCGACCACGCCCGTGAGCGGCACCACGATCTTGAGGCCGCCGATGGTGTCGTTGCCGGTGGTCTTGAGGTCGAGCTCGACGAGGCCGGTGTCGCGGTAGGTGGTCGTGGCCGCGATCGCCAGCGGGCCGCTGACGAGCTTCGACGTGGCCTTCACCGCCCCATCGGCGACAGCCGGCTTCGCTGCCTCCTTCACCTCGAGCGGTGCCGCTTTGCCCTCGACGACTGCCTCGAGTCGCACGGCCGCTCGCAGCAAGGGACCGCGGCCGATCGTCGCGAGCACGTCGGCGGGTGGATTGCCGCCGCGATAAGCGAGCGGCAGTTCGGCCGGCCGCGGCGGGATCGTGACGTTCGCGGGCAGGCCGGAGCCGTCGACGGTGAATGTCACGCGGCCGGACCGGACGGCCGTGCCGTCGAGGGCGGGCGCGGCCGTCGCGACGGAGGCGGCGACCACCAGAAGGCAGGCCGCGATGCGCGCGGTGGTTGAAAACGTGTTCACGGTGTGGGTGTCCTCGGGAAAAATTAGCCGCCGAATACGCCGTAGAAGACGCGGTAGTCGTGGGCAGGAACGTGGATCGGGCCGTAAGTCTCGCCGTCGGCTCCCGCGGCCTTCCGCTCGACGACGTCGCCCGACTCGATGTCGCGGAGCACGATCGCCTCTCCATCCCGCGAGACGAGCCCCTTCCACCAGTCGTCGAAGCCGGCCGGGGCCGCCAGTTCGCCGAGCACCGCGGCCGCCTTGAGCGACCCCGCGCCGCCGAGCCGGGCCGGGTTTTTCACGGCCAGCGGCACTTCGCAATCGTGGAGCGTTTCGTTGAGCACGACGAAGAGTACGCCCGTGCCCTTCTTTCCGTTGTCACTGCCAGCCGCAAACGGCCGGCGATAGGCCGTCACACGCACCTCCGCCGTTCCGCGGGCCTTCTCCGCCAGTTCACCCGCCGCCTTCGCGGCAGGATTCTCGTTGGGCCCAACCGCCACCACCGCCGCATTCCGCCAGAAGGGGAGTTTCTCCACGTTGGCATCGTCGAAGAGGCCGAATCTCTCCAATTCACGCAGGAGCCGCACACCCTGCTCCTTGTGTTCGAACGTGCCGTGCGGCCCGTTGGGGACCACGCCGAAATCGTGGAGGAGCCCGAGGCCGAGCCGCTGCCGGTCGAGTCGCTTGTCGTCGCCGGGCATGCAGGGCGTGGCGTCGGCGCACATCGCCGTCACGAGGCCCGTCCAGTTTTTGCCCATGAAGCGGTAGAGCGAGTTGGGAAACTGCGTGAGCGTGTCGACCTCGTAGGCCCGGTTGCCCGCCCCGCATTCCTCCACCATCAGGCTGCTCCAGATCATCGATTCGACCAGCGTGGCGGCGTTGTTGCTCCAGGTGTGCTGCCGCTGCGGCACGTTGTTGGCCCGGAAGACGCGGGCCATCCGCTTGTAGTGGTTGCGCATCGGCGTCGTGAGGAAGCCCGAGTGCCAGGGCAGTTCATCCTCCTTGATCTCGGCGGGGTTTCGCAGGCGGGCACTCCCGGAGGCGAGGTTGTCGCTGCGGCCGAACGCCACCGGAAAATACTCGTCCATCCACCAGCCCACGCGGCGGCCGATGCGGACATGCTGCTCGAAGAAGTAGGTCGCCTTATCCTCCCACTCGATATCCAACTCGGCCGTGCCGTCAGGGCCGACGTTTCGCCAGCGGCCGTAGCGATGGTGGGGGGCCTCGTCCTTCCGCCACTCGGCCCGCTTTGCATCCGGCCAGTCGGCCGGCGCGCTCGCCGCGCTCCGCCACCGCTGCGTGAGATACTCCTCGGAGAGCTCGAGCGGTTCCTGCTGGTAGCCCGTGGCCCAGCCGGGGCCGATGTAGTGGTGCCAGGAGTCGAGCCTGTGCCGGGCCGGCTTGGGCTTCGCGGGGTGGGTGAGAACGGCGAAGTCGATCGTGCGAGCGCCGTCGACCTCGGTGGGGTGATTCACGAACAGCACCCGCCAGGTCACCGCCCCCTTGTCGTCCCGTTCGAGCCGCATGCTCGTGCCGTCGCGATCGAGCAGCCAGCCGGCATCGCTGTCGCAATACCAACTCCAGGCCCGGTCGGCGCTGCCGAACCAGAGCCACGGGATGAACCTGTTGTAGTGCAGCTCCATGTCGGTCACGCGACTGTCCCACACGACGCCCGGCCCCGCGGGCAGCGTGCATTCCCAGCGGTCGGCGCCGGTCATGCCGCCGTTACCGGTTTCCGAGAGGCAGAGATCGACGAGGCCGTCGACGTCGGTGACGAGTTCGAGGCTGTCCACCTTCGCCTTCTTGCCGGAGTAGGCGAGGCTTGCGTGGAGCGAACCGTCGCAGTCGTAGCGGGTGGTGAGGATCGCCTCGAGCGGACCGACCTTCAGCTTCGAGCGGTATTCAGCCTCGCTCTTCCCCTGCCGCACAGGCTTGGCGGGCTCGACCACCTCCGCCTTCACCCGCTTGCCATCCACCACGGCCTCGAGCCGCATGGGGGCGCGGAACTGCGGGCCGCGGCCGATCGACACGAGATCCTGAGCCGCGACGGCGGCCGGATTGGCCCGGGACTCGAGCGGCAGGTCGCGAGGGTCGGGCTTGATGTCGACCTGGGCGGGCAGGCCCGAGCCGTCGAGCGCGAAGCGATGCTTGAGCGTGGCGAGGGCCTGGGCCTCGGGCTTCGAGCCCGCGTAGTCGAGCGGCGTGAACGGATCCCAGACCTCGTCTTCGAGACCGATCTTCGTGCCCTGCCACCGCCCCTTCGCGTAGGTGAAGGGAGGCTTGTCTTCCTCGCCGATGATCCGCTTGCTCGCGTCGAAGAGGAGCAGGTTGGCCTTGTACGACTCGCCGTCGGCCAGCTGCGGCAGGTCGATCAGGAACGTGGCGAAGTTGCCGTTGAAG
>JBIIOJ010000097.1:0-10542 GCA_044337015.1 Pirellulales bacterium | reverse complement strand
GCCGCTCCCGCGAGTCGCCGAGGTCGACGGACCTCGGGGGGCTGCCCGCGGTCGAGGCGTCGGCAGAATCGCCAGCTGGGTGGGAGATCATGGAACGGTCGAGCAGGGGCATGGACGGCATCGGCCACCTCCGGGATTCGTGCAACAATCCCGTTATAGGCAGCTCAATCCGGAGGGCGAACCGGCTGGCGATCCTCCCGGGCGGCCAGGAGGAAATGGGCCTGGGCGTCGATCGAGAAATCGATGCTCCTCACGGATCCGTCGCAGAACGCGGCATTGAAGAGCCCCAGATGCGGCCCGCCGAAAGCGCCCTGCCGAGCGTCCGACCAGGCGGTGGAATCACTCTCGGGAGTCCGATGCCCTCCCCTGAGCGTGTCGGGGGAGTCGCCCGCGTAGGCGACAGCTTGGTAACCCGTTCCGCCCGCGGTGTAGAAGGCTTGCGGCACGTATTTCTCGGCGAAGAGGTAGGTGTTCGAGGCACCGTCGCGGATCCTAACGGGAAGGAGACCGCTGCCGACGAACACGACGCCCCCGGTCGGGACGGAGAGACCGCTTGCGAAGGTGGACTGCACGGTGTTGAGCACGCCGGCGGCGTTCGTCATGGCGGCTTGCAGGGTTTGAAGATCCGGCGGCGTCGCGGGATAGGAGGAAGGGATGGTGCCGGCGGCTGCCGGCATCCCGAACGTGGTGTCGCGGTTTGTGTCCGTGAATGCCGGTGTCGCCGGCGATGAGGCCCATGATCCACGGTTGCCCGCGTAGTCCGTCATGACGAAGCCCCCGGAACCGACCGAACTGCCCCGCCGGGTTGGACAGGCGAACTCGGGCACCGGACTGCCCGGCGTGAGGCTGGTGTAGATGTTTTGCTTTTCGAAGTAGGGCAGGAGCGTGAAGCACCATCCACCGGGCTGCCGCCAGTCGGCGCCCAGGTCGGGGCTGATCATCGAGATCGTGGTGGAAGCCGAGTTCCAACCACCCGTCGGGTAGTGTCCGAGAGCGGTGATATGCGACTGGCAGGCCAGGGCGAGCTGCCTCAGGTTGTTGCCGCAGGTGGCCCGCCTCGCCGATTCGCGCGCCGCCTGGACCGCCGGCAGGAGCAGGGCGACGAGCACGGCGATGATGGCGACGACGACGAGCAACTCGACGAGCGTGAACCCCCGGGCGTGCATGCCGCCTCGCGATCGACCAGCGACAGAAAGCCTCATTGGAAATCGCCCTCGTTCAGAACGTTGTATCGCGCACCCACCGTATTCGTGGTCCAGGCAATGCCACTCGTGGTCGTTACGCCGGCATTGTTGGAACTGAGCAGCTGGGCGTAGACCCAGTACGTGAGAGAGTCTTTCAAAAACAACGTTCGGCCGTCACAGAATGCCACGACCGCCCCGCCGGGGTGCTGCGAGGATGGCATGTTCATCGCCCCAGCCGCCGACGAGCTGCCGATGCTTGCGCTGTTGATGACCCGGGTGTTGCCCGGCGTCGCGGCGCCGGAAGGGAAGCCAAAAGTCTGCTGCCAAGTGCAGGTTCCATTCACTATCACAGGGGAAGAAAAGTTGAACGACGTGCCAGATGTGATGTTGGTCACATTCCAAAACCCCATGGACACGAGGGGCCCGCACTGCTCGGAGACGAGCATCGTGTTGGCCGTGCCGTCCGCGGCCGAGATGTCGTCCAGCGAGATGCGGCCGTTCGTGCTTCCGGCCGCGGTGACCGTTGTATCGAGCATCACGCCTTCGACTCGACGCAGGTTGGATGCAGAGCCGCAATTTCCTGAATAGGCCATCCACGGGGAGGTCATCGCGTCCGGGGGCGTCGTAGGGCAGACGAATCCCGGGATGTAGGCCGTGACGGTTGATGGCGGCGATCCGCCCGCAATGACCCTGTAGATGTCGTTTCTTTCCATGAAGGGAAGGATCATGACCGGCCAGGATGTCGCGATGCTCGTGCCGGGAACGAGGTTCTTCCAGCCGGGCACGTAGCCGTTCGTGTCGTTGAACCGGATGCCGGCGAGGGCCATCTGGTATTGGTTGTTCTGGCAGGTCGCACGCCGCCCCGCTTCCCGTGCGCTCTGCACCGCGGGGAGCAGCAGCCCCATGAGCACGCCGATGATCGCGATCACGACGAGGAGTTCGACGAGCGTGAAGGCACGAGGGTTTTTTGTTTGGTGACGCATGGGACGCTGGCTCCTTGGCTGGCTCCGACTCTCTCTGATGTGTTTTACAGCCCTTCGAACGAATGCACCACGGTGACCTGCCGGACCTGCCGGGTCGAGGGCTCCAGGCAGCGGATTCGTACCTCCAGGCCCCGGAGCGGTTGGCCGCCGGGCGGGGGGGGCGTGTTCACCACGTAGTTTGTGTTGAACGACTGGTCGACGTACGCGGACGACCCGGTGGAGAACGTCCGCACGTCGAACGCGATCACGTTGGTGAGGATGACGTCCTCCCCGACCCGGGCACCTTGGAGCGTCTTCACCGCCCCGACGACATTCCAGAAGCGGTTCGCGGCGATTGTCAGGTCGCCAAGGCTGTTGGCGATCCGCGTCGTGCCGGCGTCGCGGCAGGAGATGTCGGAGAGGTTGCGATCGATCGTGGCGGAAACACCGGTCAGGAATCGCGCCGCCCCTGGCGTCGCGGAGACGAGCAGTTGGCGGCGGCAGAGGTTGAAGAGTGGCCGCCCATTGAAAACCTGCCCTGAGGCGTCGCAAAACCAGGCGATCTCCGCGAATGGAGACTCGAAGCCTTCGATGGCCGTCGGGCCCTGGAGGCTTCCGGTGAACGGCTTGCCCAGCGCCATGGTCGTCCCCGTGATCCGGTCGTCGACGTCGCCCAGGGTTCCGGCCGGCAATGAGTCCGTTCCCGTCGTACCCTCGACGATCTCGAGGTAGCCGGCATTCGCCTCCGGACGCAACCACGGGGAGGCCGGCGCGGTGGTGCCATAGAGATCCTGCCGCAGTTGGGAGGCGGCGCTTCGGAGCCTCGCGGTCAGATCGACGAGCGTCTGGCTCTGCGAGACCGAGCGGCCGAACGTCCCGAAGAGCGACGCCACGGCCGCCATCGCGACGAGGGCGAGCGTCGCGGCGACGAGCAGCTCGACGAGCGTGAAGCCCGCGTTTCCGACGTCGGCCTGACCGCCGTCGCCGGCCCGACCGCGGGAGAGCCGTGGGGTCGGTCGTCGGCGCCGGGGCCGTCGGCGACTCTTTCGATGGCGGTCGGTCGGAATGGTCATGGCGGGCCCTGTCAGTTGAGGAACCGCTGCAGGCGGAGCAGGTCGCGGAAGCTTTTGTTCAGCGCGTCGGTATTTCGTCCTTCCGTCGCTGCGGTGAACTGGACCTGGATCGACCGGTCGACGACCGCGAACATTCTGTGGTAGGTCGGCTGGTCGGGATTGTCGGACCGCTTCGCCTCGACCGTGACCCAGACGGCGAAGACGTGCGAACGCACGGTCGCGACGTTCGCCAGACGGTTTGCGACGGCGTGGTTCACCGAGGTGACGTTGAATTCGGGGTCGCCGTTGAACACGAGATCCTTGTGCATCAGCAGATCGCCGACGTTTTTCGCCGCCCTCGTCGCGTCGTCGTCGAAGGGGTTGTCCTGCGTTGCGCCGAGCATCGCGTCCCAGACGGCCTTGTCGCACGTGTTCACGTTGATTCGTCCGGGCTCGCGGGTGGGGTCGACGTCGATCGTGCTCTTGAACGGCGAAGCCGCCCGGAGCGCTTCCAGGATCTTGGGATACTGCTTCGCGAGTGAAAAGAGTTGGGGCGGAACCGCACTGTGGTTGGCCTCCATCTGCTGCTTCGTGCCGGTGGGCACGCCGAGCACCTGGGCATAGCTCAGGAAATAGCCCGCATCCCACCCGGTGGGCCCTCCGGGAATGGTGAAGGTGAGATCCCGCGGCTCGACGCCTCGGACGCCCCCCTGAAACGGCGGATTGCTGTTGTCGGTGTCGCGAAACTGGATGAGGTTCGCGACCCACTGCTTCACCGCGGAGACGGGGGCTTCCGGGACGATCCTCGTGATCGCGTCGCAGATCGCCTGCCAATCGGCGTCCTCCGTCGGCCTACCGCTGTTCGCGGCATCCCACTTGATGTCCACCCGATTGCCGGTCGTTTCCCAGCTGTCGGTCGTGACCCGCATGCGGCCGCGTTCGGCGCGGTCGTGGAGGATGCCGGCCAGCCGTGGCGGAAGCGTGCTGGCGTCGGCATCGAATTGTCGCAACACCCGTTCGAGTTCGCCGAGGGTGAACGGGTTCTGAGTCGCGGCGTTGGCGAGCGTGGCCGGGCGGGCGGCCTCGAGGTCGAGCCGGACCTTGTACGTGTCGGACTCCTGGCCTCCGCCGCTGCTCGTCAGCCCGCCGAACCGCCCGTCGACGGGCGAACTGATCGGCGGCGCCGGCCGCCACTGGTCGCCCGGAGACACGCTGCCGGAGAGAAGTTGGCCGCCAGTCCGCTCCATGAGCAGCGTCCAGACGGCGGGCGCCAGGATCGACGATCCATCGACGTCAGCCGGACCCACCTCGCCGACCTGGCCGGCCGGGGCGTCCGTCCGCTTGCCGTGCGTGTTGACATTGATGCGTCCGTCGAGATCGAGCACGAGGTAGGCCACGCGGAAGTCGAGCCGGTTGCCGTCGGGCAGCGTGATCGGCTGCAGGACACCGGCGAGCCAGATGCTGTCCGCCACGCCGTCCCCGTCGTTGTCAACCTGGCAGGTCGTTCCGCTCGCGCCGAACGCCGGCCGGGGCACGGCCGTGACGCGGCCGGCCGCATCGAGCGTGACCTGCGTGAGGAAGGGATTCTGGGGGTCGAAGGCGTCGTATGGTTCGTCGACGAACGGCCCCTTGCCCTCCGTCCCGTACATGTCCTTGAGCAGGCTTTCGTTGCCGAGCAGGGCGTTCACGGCGGGATTCTTCGAGCCACGGACCAGCGTCATCAGGGCCTCGTCGGCCATCGTCTCGGCGATGATGGGAGAGATGCCGCCGGAGCCGTTGGCATCGGCGAACGCACGGGCACTCTCACGGGCCCTCGTCGCGATGACGACCGCGAGGCCGCCCATGAGCACGAACAGGGTGAGCATGCTCAGGACGAGGAGCAGGAGCATGCCGCGGCGGTTGGTCGCCCGGCCGAGTGATGGAAAGGAGAAGTTCATGACATGGTCCTCCGCGTGTTCATCTGAGGATCGCCGGTCGTTCGTCCACCCGCAGCACGTTGGAAAAGGCCTGCACCGTGAGCGAGGAGTTCGTGGGCACGGAGGCGACGATGTCGGCGTCTGCGTCCGAAAATGAGACGAAAGAGGTTCCGCTCAAGGTCCACGAGCTTCCGACGCGGAGCCAGCGGGATTGCGCGGGCGCGGTGCCGCTCGTGGCGAAGGACCAGGAGCAGGAGGGGAAGAATCGCTTGCGTGTCAATTCGTTTTGGGCGGCCGTGGCGGTGGAGCTGGTGATCACCTGGAAGACGCCCGCCCCCCGCTTCGTCAGCTGAACCGGGATCCAGTCGACGTTCGGCCGCTTGAAGACGACCACGCCGACCCGGACGGGGCTGCCGACCGAGATGGTTCCCGTGGCGGTGGGAACGACTGTGACGGCGTACGTGACGCTGACCGGATTCGTGATGAGCGGGTTAGCGGTGCCGGACAGCAGGTTGACGGAGCCCGACAGTTGAAGGTCGTCCTGCAGTGTCAGGAGATTGTTCGTCAGATTCGTGGGCGATGACTTGATGAACGTGCCGCTCACGAAGGAAGTCCCGGTTGCGAACGGCGCGTCGGGAAAGGCGCCGCCGAGCACGCGAATCTGGCTGGAACTCGCCGTGATCACCGGGCTCGTCGGAAAAATCGTCGCGGCCGTCAGTATCCCCCGGTTTCGCAGGTCCGCGTGGGCGTTCGCGGCGAGCGTGCCGGCACGGTCGATCGCCGTCGCGTCGGCGAGCCGCGCACTCGCCGCCGGCAGGAGCGCGGCGACGCTCGCGAGGCCGGCAACGAGGATGCCGAGGGCCACGAGCACCTCGAGGAGCGACATTCCCGCCCGCGCCTGTCGCGGCCCTGCGAGGGTGGATCGGCGGCTTGTTGCAAGGCACGGGCTCATGGTTTCACGTTCATTTCATCGCGACTCCGGCTCGGGCTTTTTCCCGGGCGGCTGCGACCGCCGTTGAATCCTCGGCCGCCTGTGGAACGTTCTCCGCGACCGTCACGCGGCCGGTCTGCGGGTTGATCGCGACCCAGACCGACTGGGCATTGGCGAGCGTATTGCGGCCGGCGAGGACGTCGTCCCTTGCGACGAACAGGAAGTAGATCACGCCGTTGGGCTCGATCGGCTGGTCTGAGGCGGTCCTGGCCTCCTGCACCCGCCGCATCACCTCGCCGACGCGGCCGACCTGCTCGTAGGCGACGGCGATCGTGCCGGTGTTTTCAAACCGCCCGTAGCCGTGCGAGGCGGCAGGATCCTCACCCAAACCGCTGTGCCGGAGGTCGACCGCGACCAGCTTCGGCATCGGCGAACTGGATCCTCCCGGGGTCGGATAGCGGGCGAGGACCGCCTGCTTCGCCTGGTTCGACGTCCTCGGCCAGATCGTGTTGCCGAGCGTCTGGCCGGCCGTGCCGCGGAACCTTACCGTGCCGGACGAAAAAGCGAACCACGGGGATGATCCCGGGCTGACCTGGGCACCGACGCTGTCGCCCTGGAAGCGGACCTTGTAGGCGGTCGCGAGAACGTCCGGATCGGCATTCACGGTCACCGTGGCGGACGTCACCCGCGGGTCACTCGGCGGCATGCCGGTCGCCGAACCGGTCACCCAGGGGTGGGTCACGGCGTCGAGGACGACTGTGCCGAACCTGGAGTTCGTGGGGTCGGGCACGAGCAGGAGGGCAGCCCCCTCGGGCTTTCCGAGAGCCCGGCTCTGGACGGCGAGGAGTCGGGAGGCGAATTCCTGGGCGGCTCGCCGTGCGCCTGCTGCGACGTTCGGCCTGCCAAGTGCACCGAGGACGAGCGCGAAGAGCGCCGCGAGCAGTCCCGCCACGACCAAAAGTTCGACGAGGGTGAATGCCCGCCGGGCGGCTGCGATCTTCATCGGCCCACCTCGGCGTCGAAATTGGTGATGTTGTCGGTACGGCGATCGATGGGGTCGCCGACCGGAGGAGCGAACGCCCCGAACGCCGCGACCGTGCCGTCGGCCGGATTGCCGCAGTTGGTGCCGGTCGCGAGCTGCGAGGCCGCCGGCACGCCCAGGCTTGCGCTGCCATCGGCGCCACGTGAGTAAATGAGGGGCCGCATGATGCCTCCCGGGGCGGGGGCCATCGTGCCGTTGCTGAACGGCGCCGTCGTCGAGAAATAGCGGCCGCTGCTCGGCGGAAGTTCCAGGCCCGCGGGCCAGAGGATGAATCCGATCGGGTTCTTCCACGCGTCCCAAAACTCGGGGGCCCTGTCGCCGTCCTTGTCGCCAATCTCGGATGCGGAGAAGCCGCCGCAATCGATGCAGTCGGCGATTCCCCCGAGCATGACGATCATGAACAGGCATTCCGCGTCCTCGAATTGGCTCGTCGGAGGCGGGGAAATGCCGTCGCGGTACTGCACATAGGCCCGTTGCGCGGCGTTGAGTGGAAACTTCCGGCTCGGGTCACTTGCAAGCCCCACAGTCCCGTTCTTCATGGCCTGCACCTCACCCCAGTTGTCGGGCATGTCGCCGGTGGCCATCTGCCGGCGGGAGGCGGCCACCACGACCGATCCCGCGGTACCTGGCACGGGCCGCGTCGAGTAGGTGGCGTATTGCTGCTGGATGATCGAATCGATCCCCGCGATGAGTGCCTGCGTCAGCTGCTTCCTCTGGCTTCCGCGGGCGGACGACACCGCGCTGCCCACGAGCAACACCAGCACGAGGACGATCGCAACCGCCACGAGCAGCTCGGTGAGCGTGAAGCCACGACGATGGTCGACGACGGTCATGACAGGTCCTGGATCAGCTTGATGAGCGGCATGAAGAGGGCGATCACGATGAAGCCCACGGCGCCGCCCAAAAAGATGATGAGGAGCGGCTCCATAAGGCTCGTGAGGCTTTCGGTAAGCACTGCGACTTCCTCGTCATATGTGTCGGCCACCTTGTAGAGCATCGTGTCGAGCTCGCCCGACTCCTCGCCCACGTCCACCATGTTGACGACGAGGTCGTCCACGACCCGCTTCTTGTAGCGGGTGAGGTAGAGCAGGGCGCCGACGACGGGCACGAACGCCGTCCAGAAGAGCATCGCCACGGCGTTGAGCGGCGGGATGGAATGCTCCTTCAAGGGCTTCGCGATCGCGTCGCCGTCGCGGATCGACTCCGACACCTTCGCGAAGAGCCGCTCGAACATCATGTTGTTCGAGGTCTCGCGGGTGATGTTGAGGGCCTCGAGGATCGGCACGCCGCTGGAGAGGAGCGTGCCGAGCGTGCGGGTCGAGCGGGAGAGGATGTTCTTCTCGACGAGCTGGCCGAAGATCGGCGCTTTGAGGATGAAGAGATCCCAGCCGAATCGGCCGTAGGGCACGAGCTTGATCGCCTTGATGATCAGGTTGATGCCGAACGGGATCGCGGGGATGAGGTACCAGTAGTTCACGACCCAGTTCGAGATGTCGATAAGGATCTGCGTCATCGGCGGGAGCGTGCTGCCGAAGTCGTCGAAGATCTTTTTGAACTGGGGAACGATCTTCATCATGATGAAGGTGAGGATGCCGACGGCGACGCTCACGACGACGACGGGATAGACCATCGCCCCCTTCACCTTTCGCTTGAGCGACTGGCTCCGCTCCATGAACTCTGCGAGCCGCCGCAGGATCACCTCGAGCGCACCGCCCGCCTCGCCGGCCCGGATCATGTTGCAGTAGAGCCGGTCGAACGCCTTGGGTGATTTCGAGAGCGCCTCCGAGAGCGTGGCTCCGCCCTCGATCTCGTCGCAGACGTCCATCAGGCTGTTGCGAAGCCGGCCCGGCTTCTGCATCTCGGCGAGAATCTTGAGGCTCCGGAGGATCGGAAGGCCGGCGTCCTGCAGGATCGAGAGTTGACGGGTGAAGAGCGTGAGATCCTTCGTCTTCACGCCTCCCATCGCGAACGTGCGGCCCGGTTTGCGGCCACCGGCCTTCGGGGCGGCCTTCGCCCGCTGGGCCTTGAGCTTCGTGACCATGTAGCCCATCGAGCGGATGGTGGCCTGGGCCTCGGCCTCGGTCGTGGCCTCCACCACGTCGCGGACCTCCTTGCCGGTCGCCGCGTCGATCGCTTCGTATTGGAACGTGGGCATTGCTTCAGGCCTCCAGGATCGTCTCGCGGATAACCTCCTCGGCCGTGGTGTTGCCGAGGAAGATGTTGTTCATGCCGGAATCGCGGAGCGTGACCATGCCCGCCTTCCTCGCGGCGTCGCGGAGGTCCTCCGTGGAGGCGTTCCGCATCACCATGTCGCGGAGGGCGTCGCTCATGATCAGGAGCTCGAAGAGGCCCAGTCGCCCCTTGTAGCCGCTGTGGTTGCACCGCTCGCAGCCCTTGCCGCGGTAGAACTTCTTGCCCGCCACCTGGTCGCTCGTGACCTCGAGGTCGGCGAGGATGTCGGCGCCGGGGATCACCTCCTCCCGGCAGCCGGTGCAGATGCGGCGAACGAGCCGCTGGGCGAGGATCGCCTCGACCGTCGCCGTGATGAGGAACGGGGGGACGCCCATGTCGCGCAGCCGCGTGATGGTGGAGGGGGCGTCGTTGGTGTGGAGGGTGGAGAAGACCATGTGGCCGGTGAGGGAGGCCTGCACGGCGATCTCGGCGGTCTCGACGTCGCGGATCTCTCCCACGAGGATGCGGTCGGGATCCTGCCGCAGGATCGCCCGCAGGCAGTTGGCGAAGGAATTGCCGATCTCGGCGTCGATCGGCACCTGCACGATGCCGTCGATGTCGTACTCGATGGGATCCTCGGTGGTAATGAGCTTGTCGTCGGGCGTATTGAGCTCCGAGAGGGCGGAGTAGAGGGTCGTCGTCTTGCCGGAGCCGGTGGGGCCGGTGACGAGAACGATGCCGTTGGGGCGGATGATCACCTCGCGGAACCGCCGCAGCATCTCCTCCTCCATGCCGACCTTTCCAAGCTCGAGCGACACCACGCCCCGGTCGAGCACCCGCATCACGACGCTTTCGCCGAAGAGCGTCGGGAGCACGCTCACGCGGAGATCCACCGGATGCCCGCCGACGTTGAGTTCGATCCGGCCGTCCTGCGGAAGCCGCCGCTCGGCGATGTCCAGGTTGGCCATGACCTTGATGCGGGTCGTGATCGCGAAGGCGAGGTGCTTGGGCGGCGGCACCATTTCGTACAGCACGCCATCGGCCTTGATCCGGATGCGGAACTCGTGCTCGAACGGCTCGAAGTGGATGTCGCTTGCGCCGTCGCGGATCGCGAGCAGGAGCACCATGTTGAGCAGCTTGCGGACCGGCGCGCTCTCGGCGAGGGCTTCGATGCTCGTGAGGTCGGCCGGCCCGTCCTTGCCGGCCGCGGCGGCCGCCGCGGCGAGCGCGTCGTCGTGCTCGAGATCGTCCACGAGCGACTCGACGCTCTCGTTCTCCGATGA
>JBIIOJ010000362.1:0-3059 GCA_044337015.1 Pirellulales bacterium | reverse complement strand
ACGGCTTCCCTTCCTCGGGGCGGCATTCGGACGACTCACCGGACTTGTCGCCCCCAGACGTCTCGTCGCTTCCGTCTTTCCCATCGGATCCATTCTTCTCGTCGGATCCATCTTTCTCGTCGGGCCCCGGCTTCTTGCCGGCCCCGTTCTCCTTGCCGTCACTCTTCTCCTTGTTTGATTGAGGCTCGCCCGCCCCGCCGCGGTCACCGGCTTTCTTCTCGCTGCCGGCACCGGCATCTTCGCCAGCCGTCTTGTCACCAGACTTCTCGCGAGACTTCGTGTCGCCACCTTCCTCGGCCCTCTCCTCGAGGATCCGCTCGATCGCTTCGCCGTCGTTCGTTCCGTCGGAGGCGATCGACTTGTCTGCTGCGCCACCTTGTTGCTGGCCGTTCTGTTGCTGGCCGTTCTGTTGCTGTTGCTGGCCCTGCTCTCGACCACCGCCGTGGCCGCTGCCTTGCTGGTCGCCGCTGCCTTGCTGCTGGCCATCGCCCTGCTGCTGGCCGTCCTGCGATTGCCCTTCATTCCCGGCGGCCGACGCCTGCTGCGATGGCTCGCTCGATCCGTCGGCCGAACCGCCCGCGCCCTGCGAGCGGGCTCCCTCGCTTCCCTTCTCCGGCGGTCCGGAACCCTGCTCTCCCGTGCCCTGCTTCGGCTGCTCGCCCGAACCCTTCTCCTGCCCGCCGCCCGATGCGCCGGAACCGGCAGCGTTCTCCTTGCCATTCCCCTTGCCGCCGTTCGCAGACTGGTTTCCGCCATTCTTTCCGTCCTGCTTGCCGCCATCCTTTCCGCCTTCAGCTCCCTTTGAGCCTTCTCCCCCGCCTGCTCCCTGCTGATCATTCCCTTGCTGATCGTTCTCCTGCTGACCACCGGGCCCCTGCTGACCACCCGGCGGCACGGGGCGAGGCGGCGCACCCGCGTCGAGGTCGAACGTGAACCACTCCGTCCTAGCCGCATTGGGCGAGGGGGATTTCGAGTCGACGGCGACCGCGCGGTAGTGGAGACGGTCTCCAGCCCTGCCTCCCACCGACGTCGGCTTGAAGACCGCCTGTCCACGGAATGGACCGGAGAACTCCCGCTCGAGGATCGGCTGCGGCGGCCTCGGCATCCGCTCGCCGTCGCGTTCGAGCTCCAGTTCGATCGCGACGCTCCGGAGGGCGAAGTCGGGATCGACCGCCTCGACACCCACGGCCACCGGCTTCTCCGGCGGCACCTTCAGGACGGGCTTGCCGGGATCGACGATCCGAACCTCGGGCATGGTGTCGGCAATGACGTTGATCCGGTGCTCGATGCCCCGCTCCCGTCCGTCTTCATCGGTTCCACTCCGCGGCCGGAAGACGAGCTGGTAGTCGCGTTCCCAGGGACCGGATCGATCGGTCGAGAGCCGCAGTTCGAACGAGCCGCTCGCCCGTGCCAGGTCGCGGGGATCGATCTTCAGCTTCAAGAGCCCCTGGCCGTCGCAGCCGAAGTCGATCGCCGCCATCTCGAGCGGATCCTTGCTCTCGGCGAGCAGCGTCACCTTCGTTCCCTCGAGGCCGCTCACGTCCCCCTGCCACTCGAGGATCTCGGGCTCGCGGCGGGTGTACGCCGGCGGCACGAGCTTGAGCTGCTTCACGAGCAGCGACGGCGCGTCGACGACGATGATCCTCACAGGCTCGCTTCTCGCATCGCCCGCCGTCACCGACACGACGAGGTCGTTCGAAAGCCCGTGGCCACCTCCCGGGAGCACCGCCTCGAAGCCGCCGCTCCCGCCCGACATGGCCGCGGCCGCCGGCTCCATCCTGCTCCGCCAGCCGGCGACACGATCGATCGAGCCGTCCTCTGCGATCCCCGCAGCCTCGACCTCCGGCTGCTCGCCGGCCGTCATGCCCTGGATGCGGCTGCGAACGACGAGCTGCCTGTTGCGGATGATCGTCGCCCTCCCGTCCTTTACCGGGACGGCGTGGAAGCCGTCGTTGCCCGGCCGTTCGCCTGCCGGCAGCCGCCACCCCAGTTCCACCGCCCCGAGTTGAACACGGGTCGGCGGTGCGACCCGCGACCAGGGAGCCACGAGCCTCGCGAGGCTCACGCCGAGGCTCTTCGGCGAAAAGACCGCGTAGAGGCAGGCGACCGCGACAAGGATCGCAAGCGCCACGGCGAGCCGCAGCGCCGGCCCGCGATCGGCGACGATGTCGGCGGGGAGTTTCGAGAGCCGCTTCGCGGTTCGTCGTTCGAGCGACGTCATGACCATCGCCGGAATCCGATCCGGTCGGGCACGCACGAGCACGGTATTGACGACGTCGTTTCGAAGCTCGGGATTGGCCCGCTCGATCGAACGCGCGGCGTAGACGAGGTTCACCCGGTACCGCACGAGCGGCACCACCCACTTGATCGCCGCCGCGAGAACCGCCGCCGCGGCCACGGCGAGCCACGCGACGCGGAGGGTGCGGTCGAGTCCGCCGGGCACGACCCAGTGGTCGGCGACGACGCCCGCGCCGATCCAGAGCACGAGGCCGATGGCTGCCGCGAGGAGGAAGGTCGTGATCGCGACGCTTCGATAGTCGGCCCCGACCGCCTTCAGGCGGGCCGCGAGGTAGCGGTCGACCTTCTCGTCGACCGCCTGCGACGGCGCCCATTCCGGCACGGCAAGGTCGGCCGACTTCTCCGCAACGGTCGCCATCGCCTCGCTCCCATGACAACGGGCCGGCAGGACGTGCTGCCACGACCGAACGCCGACTCACGAAGTATATCGGCAGCGACGTTGACGGCGTTCGAAAGCCGCTTCTATCCTCGGCATTCCCCTCCCCGTTCGCGCCCGCCACGTGCCCGCGGGCCGTCGCCTCCCGGCCCCGACTCCCCATGAACCTGCTCCCCGACGCCGAGGCCTACCGACGACTCGTGCAGGGCGTCGATCGCGGCCCGGCTGCGGTGGCGGCCCGCGGAGCGCTCTCCATCGTCTCCCTTCCCTACGCCGCCGCGGTCGCGTTCCGCTCGGCGGCCTACGACGCCGGGGTGTTGCCGGTCGCGAGGGCGGCGATCCCGGTGGTCTCCATCGGCAACCTCACGCTCGGCGGCACCGGGAA
>JBIIOJ010000096.1:0-10620 GCA_044337015.1 Pirellulales bacterium | reverse complement strand
GTTGCGACTGACCGGCACGCCGCCGGGATGCAACGGCCTGACATATCTCGAGACCGCCAAGCAGCCGGCGGCCCGCCAGCACATCGTCATCGCGCTCGAGAGCGAGACGCCCGTCGGCAGTTTCGTTTTTCCGCTGCCGGAGGTGAAGGACCTGCAGATGATCGTGAGCGTCTTGAAGCCTGGCGCCGCCTATCCGCCGAATCCCAACAAGGACGCCGACTGGCAGCGGGTCTACGCGGGATCGGGGAAGGGATGGACCGTGGTGACGGCGCCGGAGAAGACGCTGACGCGGGCCATCCGGCTGAGCTTCGACAAGGGGCTCGACGAACTCGACGAGACGCTCTTGGGCGACGATGGCGAGGCGAGCCTCGACGGCGGGCTGGGCCTGGGCGACACGGGGGGAGGCGCGGGCTCCAAGGAGAAAAACAAGGCTGCCTGGTTCGCCCAGCTCGAAGGGATGAAAATTCTCAAACGGCGCTTCGAGAATCTCTTTCCAGGCTGCAAGGTGAGCGCGAACTCCGGCACCGTCACGCCTGAAGGGGCATGGGAGGCCAATCGGGAGACGCCCCTGACCTCGGAGAATCCCGGCATCTACATGATGGAGTGGGACGCGCCGCAGCCGATCCGTGGCCTCGCGATCAAGGAGATCGACGGCCGCTTCACCGAGATCGACGCCTGGACGGGCGAAGGCTCCCCCGACCTGAAGGCCGACAAGGGCTGGGAGAAGCTCGCGACCTACGAGCAGAAGCTGCGCTATTACTATCAGCCCGACCAGAACCACAACAGCTCGGCCCGCTATATGGACGGCTACGTCGACTTCGGCCGCGAGGTCTCGACGCGGGCGATCCGACTGCGGGTGACCGAGCAGTGGATGTGGAAGGGGGCGGGGCGGGATGCCTTGTACGGCGTGCGGAAAGACCGTGGCGGCATGGATCTCGATCCGACCCGCTGCCGGATCTATGGCGTGGCGGCGCTCAAGGCGGTGGGGGGTGAGCCGCCGGTCGACGTCCTCGCGACCCAGCGGATCGAGGTCTACGACCTGGCCACGAAGAAGCTCGTGAAGGAGATCCCTTTCCCCGACGGGAGCGAACTTGCCTTCGCCCCGGATGGATCGCTCCACGGCATCTCCGCCGGCAAGGTGGTGAAGGTCGATATTGACGGGGGCAAGCACGTGCCGCTGCCGCTCGACGTGGGGCGGCCCACCGCGATCGCGTTTGGCAGGGCCGGCGAACTCTTCGTGTTCGACAGTGCGGCCGACAAGCGCGTGATCCGCGTCTTCGACTCGGCGGGCAAGCCGCTGCGCTCGATCGGCACACCGGGCGGCCGGATCGTGGGGCCCTACGACCCCAAGCGGTTCACGAGCAGCCCCGAGGTGCGAGTGGATCTCGCCGTGGACGGCAAGGACCAACTCTGGGTGGTGGAGTCTGATTGGACGCCGAAGCGAGTGAGCCTCTGGGGCGTGGACGGCACGTTCAAGAAGGACATGCTCGGCAACACGAACTACGGCGGCGGCGGCTGCCTCGATCCCTACGACAAATCGCGGCTGTATTACACGACCCCGAACGGGGGCGGGCTCGAGTTCGCGCTCGACTGGAAGACCGGGGCCACGGCCCTGAAGAACGTCTCCTGGCAGGGCAGCACGCCGGCCGGGGAACAGCCCATCCGGATCAAGGACCGCCACTACCTCGTGACGAGAGCGCACTTCCTGACGCAGCCGGTGGGGATCGTCTACCTCCAGGAGAAAGACCGGCTGAAGTCCGTGGCGGCGATGGGAGCGGCGGGCAACTTTCCGCTGCTGCGAACACCCGACATCCTGGAGAAGCTCGGACGCAAGGCGCTCGGGGACGTCGAGTTTCTATGGAGCGATCGCAGCGGCGACGGTGCGCCGCAGGCCGACGAGGTGGAATTCTTCGACATGACGGACAAGCGGGCCGCGGCCGTCGGCCGGTTCGACGAGACACTCGGCGTCGATTCGCCCGGCTATCGCTACGAGGTGAAGGAGATCCTCGCGAACGGCGTGCCGGTCTACGAGCGGAAGACGAAGTCCTTCGACTCCCGGGTGGTGCGGATGGACGACGGTCGCTTTTTCGTGGTCGGCGACGACGCCCGTATGGCGGCCGTCGATGCCGATGGAAAGCCCTCGTGGACGCATCCGAACGAAGGCTGGGGCGTGCACGCCCTGCTCAAAGCGAAGAAGCCGTGGTTTCCGGGGCAGGTCGTGGCGCAGTTCGACGTCGTCGGCCACGAGACGGCCACGGAAGGCGACCTCGGCGAATTTTTCGTGACCAACGGCAACTGCGGCACCTGGCATGTCTGGACGGCCGACGGGCTTCTCGCCGGCCGGATCTTCCGCGACCAGCTCGGCCCCGCGAAGAAGCCCTGGAGTATGCGGGAGCACGACCGCGGGCTCGACCTCACCGACGTGACGATCGGGCAGGAGCACTTCAGCGGATACTTCTGCAAGACCCGCGAAGACGGCAGGTTCTACGCCGTGGCCGGCCACAACCACGCGAGCGTGGTCGAGGTGCAGGGCTTCGAGAAGTTCAAGCGGCTTGGGGGCACGCTCACGGTCTCGCAGGCCGACGTCGACGCGGCCATGGAATGGGACCGCGCAATGCAGGCGCGGAGGCTCTACGAGTCGGCGAAGGTGATCGAATGCCGCCGTCGCAAGGCCGGTATCACGCTCGACGGCAATCCCGCCGAGTGGGAATTCACGAGCTCTTCGCTCGACGGCCGCGACGCCTCTCTCGCCATGGCCTACGACGATGCGAATCTCTACGTCTGCTTCACGGTGAACAGGTCGGGGCCGCTGAAGAACACCGGCAACGACTGGAAGCGGCTCTTCAAGACCGGCGCGGCGGTCGACCTGCAGATCGGCGTCGACACGAAGGCCGACGCCCAGCGGAAGACGCCGGCCGCGGGCGACTGCCGCCTGCTCATGACCATGACGGGCGAGGGGCCGACGGCCGTGCTCTACCAGCCGAATGCGCCGGGCTCGAAGAAGGAGGAAGGCTGGGAGGCGCGGACGGACGTGGCCCGCTCGGGCTTCGACCGCGTGGTGAAGCTGCCGGAAGTGCGGCTGGCAGCGCGGGGCGACGAGAATGGCTACTGCGCCGAGGCGATGATTCCCCTGAAATCGCTCGGGCTCTCGATCGTGCCGGACGTGGCCTACAAATTCGACTGGGGTATCCTCGCGAGCGGCCCGGAGGGCAACGCGGTGCTCGAGCGGGTCTATTGGGCCAACGCTCAGACGGCGATCCTCGCCGACGAGGCGATCGAATCGCAGCTCCATCCGGAACTCTGGGGAGCGGTGCGGTTCTCGGCGGGCACCGGTCGCAAGGGGCTGCCCGATCTCGACATGGAGAAGACGCTCGGCGACGAGTCGGACGACGAGTTCCAACTCGACCCCGACGGGGAGTAGGTCGGCGACGTGCTCGATGTCGCGCGATCCCCTGGCTCACGCGGGGGGTTCTCGTGCCGCCCCGCAGGTTGCCGCAGCCCGGTGTTTTTGCGGGGAAAATCGGTTTTTCGAGCCGTCAAGAAATTTCATCGCGGAATCGATGCCGGATTTGCTAAATTCTTTGGTGTGCGACGTTGGCGGTCCGAGACGTCCCTCGGGTTGGATACCGGAGTCCAGCCTGACGGAGGGGCCCCCAGGAAATGCTGGGGGGGGAAGTCATGGCCATTACTCATTTTCGCTCAACATTCTGCTTCGGTTCCTGCTGCGGTTCGTGGCGCAGCCGCGTCGCGGCGGTCCTGATCGCGGTCATTGCCGCGGCGCAGTCTGGCGAGTCGCGTGCCCAGCAGCCGCTCTACTGGAGCGGCACCACGGGCACGAGTGCGCCGCTCTGGTCCACGCTCGCCGCCTGGAGCACGCTCCCGGGCAGCTGGTCGCAGCCAAGCGCGGTCCCCAATGCGACGAACAACGTCGTCTTCAACGTCTCCACGCTCACCGCGCCGCAGGATGTCTACCTCGGCGGCAACCAGTCGGCGCTCGGCCTCACGTTCTCCTCAACGGCCTCGACCACGCTCCGCGGCGGAGCGAGCGGCTCGCCCGCGTCCAACACGCTCACGATCGGCACGAACGGCATCACCACCGGACTCGGCGCGGGAGCGGTCGCCATCGGCACGGGCGGAGCCGACAACGTCAATGTGGTGCTCGGCGGCTCGCAGACCTGGAGCGTCGTCAGCGGCGGCGGTCTCACCGTGGGCGGCGGCGTGGCCGGCTCGGCGGCGACGGGCACGTCGCAGACGCTCACCGTCGCGGGCTCCGGGCCGACCACCATCTCGGGCATCGTCTCCGACGGCGCGGGGGGCGGCAGTCTTAATCTCATCAAGCAGGGCATGGGTGTGATGCAGCTGGCCAACGCCGCCAACACCTTTTCCGGCAGCACCACGATCTCCCAGGGCATGCTCGAGATTACGAGTAACGGCGCCCTCGGCCAGGGTAGCTCCGCCGTGACTGTCACCGAACTCAGCGCCAACACGTTCACGGCCGGCACGCTCCTGCTCGACGGCAGCCAGACGCCGTTCACGCTCTCGCGGAATCTCTCGATCAGGGGATCCGGGTTCAACTCGAGTGCCGTGACGAGCCTGGGTTCCAACACGATTTCAGGCACGATCACCGTGCCAGCGAGTGCCGCCATCGCCTCGCCGTTCGGCACACTCACGATGTCGGGACCGATCGTCGCGTCCGCCGGAACACTCCAAATCGGTTCCTCCCCCTTGAACGGAGGCGTCGGCCAGTATGTGGTCACGGGCACGGTCACGGGCGCCGGCAACATCACCAAGGCCGGAAACAACATGGTGCTCTGGGACCCGGCCGACACGAGCGGCTGGAGCGGCGCGCTCCAGGTCATCAGCTACGGCGTGCCCCAGCATCGCTCCTCCCTCCGGATCCTCAAAAACTTCGTCATTGGCACCGGTAGCACGGTCACCATTGGAAATGCCGGCACCCTCGAAATCCGCATGGATTCCCCGCTGTTGCAAAGCACGAGCGGCGTGAACGCGTCGATCGCTAGTAGTGGTGGCAGCCTCGTGGTCGATCACGCCCCGGGGAGCACCCAAACCAGCGGCACGCTGGTGTTGAGTGGTGGCTTCCAAAGCGGGGGCGGCACCATCACGCGGAATGGCTACGGCATCACGGTCACCGGGAGTGTCACAGGCCCGAGGATCGACACAACAAACACGTCGGGCCGGACGACGTACACGGGCATCATTACGGGTAGTGCCGCAATATCCGGCGGTAGCTCGTTGATGACGGCCAGTATCGCCACGACCTCCCTCTCGAAAGTCAACGGTGGGCTCAACACGTTCACGACCACGAGCGGCTCGGCGGGCAACGTCGTAGACATCACTGCCGGCGCTTTCGGCATCACCGACTTCCGCACGTTCGGCAACGTCTCCTCGGGCACGATCAATCTCGGGAGCATCTCGAGCAGCGGCCAGCTCGTCATCGGCACCTCCGCATCGCCCGGATCCGCGGCCGACCTCACCTCGCAGCGGCGGATCAACCTCGCGGGCACGACAGGGGGCGCCACGATCTACGCCAGCCAGTCGGGAGCCAACCCCGTCGTGATCGGCAACATCGCGACGACGGGCTCGGGCGTTAAGACGCTCATCCTCGGCGGCACGAGCACGCTCGACAACCTGATCTCGGGCACGATCGCGAACCTCGGCACGGGCACGACGTCGCTGCAGAAGACCGGCCCCGGCACCTGGGTGCTCTCCGGCTCCAACACGTTCACGGGCGCTTCTTCGATCCTCGGCGGCACGCTCAAGCTCAATGCCACGGGCACCGCCTCCAACGTGTGGGCCGACACCGCAACCATCACGTTCGGCGTCGATTCCACCGTCAATTCCGCCGGCGGCACGCTCCTCTTCACGGGCTTCGCCGGAGGCGGCGGCGTGACGACCGAGACGACGGGCACGCTCACTGCCTCCGCCGGCGCCGGCCGCGTGGTCGTCACCAACAACACTGGCGCGAGCACCACGCTGCGGCTCGGCGGCCTCGCCGCCCGCACCGCCGGGGCCACGGTCGACTTCGCCCCCGGCTCCAACGCCTTCATCACGCTGAGTTCCACGCCGACGCTCGCCACGGGCACGATCCTCGGGCCCGCCTACTCCTACGGCGGCAGCGACTGGGCGACGGTGTCGAGCGGCAGCGGCATCGTGGCCGCGACCAACTACACGAGCAGCGCGGCCACGGGCGTCACGATCACGTCGAATTCGACGTCGAACGTCCGCTTCGATTCGGCCGGCGGCGGCGGCAATGTGACGGTCGGCTCCGCCACCACGCTCGTCAACACGCTCCTGCAACGCTCCACCACGGCGGCGACGGTGGCCCTGGGAACGGGCACCACGCTGCGGGCGGGCGGCATCATGATCGGCTCCGGCCAGGGGGCCCTCACGATCGGCTCGGCCGCCGGCGACGGCACGCTCACGACGTCGGCCACGACGGCGGGCGAACTGGTGCTCTGGAACCATTCCGAGAACGCCCTCACGATCAACTCCGTGATCGCCAACAATGTCGGCGCCTCCTCCCTGACGAAGTCTGGCACGGGCCTGCTCGTGCTCGGCGGGGCCAACACATACACGGGCAACACGGTGATCAACGAGGGCACGCTGCGGCTCTCCGGAGCCGCGGCCACGCTCGGTGCGATTTCGGGGACGGCCACCAACACGACCACGATCCGCCAGGCCGGCACGCTCGACGTCAACTCGCAAACGGGTGCGACCGGCGCCCTCTCGGGCGCCGGCACGGTCACGAACTCGGGGGCCTCGGCCGGCACGCTGGCCATCGGCTCCGGCACGACGACCACTGCCAGCGGCACGTTCACCGGCATCCTCCAGGACGGCCCGGGCGTGCTGAATGTCACGAAGAACGGCAGGGGTGATCAGCAGTTGCTCGGCCTCTCCACCTACACGGGCGTCACGCGGATCAACTCTGGCACGCTCACGGTGGATGTGCTCGGCAACGGCGGCGTGGCCAGCGGCATCGGCCAGTCGGCAAGTGCGGCTGAAAATCTCGTCTTCGGCGACAATGGCGCGCTGGCCTACGCGGGCAACATCCGCTCTGCCAACAGTGGCCTGCAGGCGTTTACGGGCTTGGCGCAAACCACCCGCACCGACCGGCTCTTCACGTTCGCGGGCACGGGCACGGCCACGATCGCAAGCAACGTGCCCAACGGCAACGCCCTCGTCTGGACGAACACCGGCGCGATCGTCCACTCGGGCGTTGCGGCCCGCACGCTCAACCTCTCCGGCACCTCGACCGGCGACAATGCCTTCTTCCCGCAGATCACCGACAGCGGCGTTGGCAACGTCACGAGCGTGCTCAAGTCGGGTGACGGCATCTGGCTCGTCACCGGCTCGAGCAACACCTACTCAGGCCCCACGACGATCGCCGAAGGCTCCCTCGGCTTTCTCGGCAGCCTGCCAGCCAGCAGTCCCTTGCGGGTGGGCGTGACGGGTTCGACGGCAACGCTGCTCCTCTCGGGCACGCTCTCCCGCGAGGTCGTCTCCTCGCCGACGAACGGCCAGGCCACGGTCACGCTCGGCGGCACGACCACGGGCGGCGCCGTCGGCTTCGGAGCTGTTGCAGGGAAGCTCGTGGTCGCCTTCCAGCAGTCGGGCACGCTCCAGCCTCTTACCTGGGGCACGAACGGCTTCCTCGGCACGAGCGGCACGCTGCAACTGGGTGCCTCCACCTCGCTCGCCGAGGTCGATTTCCAAAACCCGATCAACCTCAACGGCGCCACCCGCACGATCAATCTCGTGGATAACACCAGAACGGGCGGCGACTTCGCCACGCTCTCCGGTTCGATTTCGGGCGTGGGCAGCCTCGATATCCGGGGCACGGGGCTGCTGTCCCTCACCGGCAACAACACCTATTCGGGCTCGACGAGCATTGCCAACGCCACGAATACCGTCGTCGCGGTCCGTTCGCTCGGCAACTCGACGACGAACGCGGCCTCGTCGAGCCTCGGTGCGTTCCAAAGCGGCGCGGCCGGCGCCCTCACGATCGGTGGCGGCAACCTGCTGCAATACACGGGCGGCGGCGAGACCTCCGACCGTCAAATCAGCTTGGCGGGCGATGCTTACATCGCCGCCGACGGCGGGGGTCCGCTCGTGCTCACCACGATCGTCAATACGAGCACGTCGACCAATACGCTCACCCTCAACGGCGGAAGCATGTTCGACAACACGATCGCGTCGAACCTCTCCGATAACGTCGGCACGCTCGCGATCAATCTGCAAAATGGCCGCTGGATCCTCTCGGGCTCGAACACCATGTCGGGCACGGGAGGCGTGACCGGCGGCCAACTCGGCTTCGGCTCCGACGCCGCGGGCAGTGGGGCCATAAATTTTATTGGCGGCTCCATGTTCGCGGCCGGCGGCGACCGCACGGTGGCGGTGGTCATCCGACCCGGCCAAAACGCCACGCAGTCGTTCATCGGCGACTACAGCCTCAAGTTCACCGGCACGGTGGCGAATCAGGCCACGAGCAATAACACGCTGAACAACGAGATCGCCCAGGGGAAGTTTCTCACGTTCGACAACGGCATGACGTTCACCGCGGCGACTCAGGCCCACTCTTTCACAATGGGCGGCTCGGGCAACACGATCATCAACGGCAGCATCGTGCAGAGCACCACCAACACGCTCCGGATCCAGAAGAACGGTGCCGGCACGCTCTTTCTCACCGGCTCGAATGTTTACTCGGGCAGCACCACGATCAGCGGCGGCATCCTCTCGATCTCGAGCACCGCCTCGCTGCCGGGCTGGAACACGGCCGGCCGCTATACGACCTCCGCCAACGCCGCCCTCGTCGTCGGGAACAACGTGAGCGACGCCGACTTCAACACGATCCGCACGACGGGCAGCTTTGCCGCGAACGCCGCGATCGGGTTCGACACCAGTGCCGGCAACCGCACCTACTCGGGCACGGCGATTTCGAACCCCGTCAACGCCCTGGGCCTGATGAAGATCGGCAGCGGCACGCTGACGATGGGCGTGGCCAATACCTACACCGGGCCGACGACCGTCCGCGAGGGCACGCTGCGTCTGGGGATCGCCGGCGCCGTACCCACAGGCGGCACGCTCGCCCTCGCCGACAACGGCCTGGGCAGCGGCAGCCTCGACGTCGCCGTGAGTGCGACGATCAGCGCCGTGACCGTGAGCGGGTCGGGCTCGTCGGTCTTCGGCGCGGGCACGCTCACGGGAACTTCGTTTGCCTTCAGCAACACGGCCGGCACCGTCACGGCCAGCACGGTGCTCGCCGGCACGTCCGCGACGCTGACGAAGTCCAATGCCGGCACGGCGGTGCTCTCTGGTCTCAACACCTACCAGGGCAAGACGACGGTCTCGGGCGGCGTGCTCGAATTCAACTCGATTGCGGACGCGGGGACGGCCAACTTCAGCGCCCTGGGCGCACCCACGTCGGGCAACGCCGCGATCGACTTCGGCTCGAGCACGGCCGCCGCCACGCTGCGGTACACCGGCACCGGCCACTCGAGCAACCGTCCGCTGAACTTCACGGGCACGGGCAACGTGACGCTGGAGGCGGGCGGCTCCGGGCCGCTTGTGCTCTCCGGCACCAACGCGGACGGCGGCGGCGGCACGAAGGTGTTCACGCTCACCGGCACCGGTCCGGGCGTAAATCAGATCGGCATTATCAGCGGCACGGGCGTGAGCGTGGAGAAGACCGGACCCGGCACCTGGCAGCTGACCGGTGCCAGCAGCTACTCAGGCCGGCTCACCGTGCTCGACGGCACGATCACGGCGGCATGGACTGAAAGTGGCAACAACAGCCCGTTCGGGTCGAACGCGAACCCCAACGGCCTGCCGATGGTCGGCAATTCTGCCACGGGCGCGACCGGCACGGCGGCCCTGCTCATTCAAAGCGGGTCGGTCAGCCGCGGGATGGTCGTCGCCGAAAGCAACGGGTCGCAGGTCGTGGCGATCGGCGGAGTGGGCAGTGGCACGGCGGTCTTCAACACCAGTGCGATCCGCCTCGGCCGCGACGTGACGCTCCAGGCCTCGACGGGCGGCACGGTGGAGTTCAACAGTGACTGGCGGGATTTCAACGATGGATTGAGCCCGGCGGTCGCGTTCAACGTCGGCTCGACCGACAACGCCGGCACGGTGGTGCTGAAGTCGTTCGTCCCCGATTCGATCACCGGCGTGAACGTCCGCCGCGGCACGCTCCGGCTCGACTTCCAGGATTCGTTTGGCGCCACCCTCGGCTATGCCACACCCGTGACGCTCGGCGATACTGGCACAGGCGGCGCGCTCGTCCTCAACGCCATCGATCAGCCGCTCGGAAGCCTGTCGTTCACGGGTGGCGGCAGCACCGCGAGTAGCATGGGCGGCGGGACGCTGCGATTGTTCAATGGCGGCACGAGCAATGCCTCCGTGAACGTCACCGGCACGGGCCATGTGCTCTCGGCGTCCACGGCCCTCGATGACCCTGCGACGTTCACGGTGAACGCCGGCGGCAGGCTCCTCGTCAGCGGCCCGATCGGCACCGGCACCAACGGCCCGAAGACGCTCACGAAGTCCGGCCTTGGCATCCTGGAATTCTCCGGTACGAGCAGCTACACCGGGGCGACCTCCCTC
>JBIIOJ010000095.1:0-10666 GCA_044337015.1 Pirellulales bacterium | reverse complement strand
CGATCGTGAGCGTGAGCGGCTTCTCACAGTAGACGTCCTTCCCCGCCTGCACGGCGTCGATGAGCATCTTCGAATGCCAGTGGTCGGGCGTGCCGATCAGGATCACGTCGATCCGCTTGTCGTCGATGAGCCGGCGGTAATCGACGTGGCGGTCGGCGGCGGCGACGTCGGCATAGATCTGCTCGGGCGTCATGCCCGTTTGCCCAGTCACCTTCTTGTCGATGAGCGAGAGATCGAGGCAGGCCCGATCGACGTCGGCGATTCCCACGATCCGGCCATGAGCCTTCGCCTGGGCCGCGATCACCGAGCCCTGGTACCGCAGCCCGATCACGCCGATGCCAGGGACGTCGGCCGCCGTCGGTCCCGCGGGTTTCCCGGCACAACCAACCGCGCTTGCGACGCTCGTCGCGGCGGCCGAGAGCAGTACCTGGCGGCGGGTGGTGCGCATGGACTCGACTTCCTCATTCCGATTCCGGCTTCGGGTCGCCGTCGGAGGCCCGGGGAACGACGGGAATCTGCACTTCGGAATACTTCGCGAACCAGGGGACGAACGGGCTGTTGTAGGCGAGCGACCGTGGCGGCCCCGCTTCGGTCCACTCGGGGTGCTTCACGAGCCATTCTCGCAACTGCTCGCGTCCTCGTTTGACCGTGGCCTCGTCATACGCCCCACGCAGTCCGATCGACACCACGACCGTTTCCGGGGCGTCTTCGACGACGACCAGCGGGTCGACGGGGTCCCGCCCCACCGCGCCGAGCGTCGGCTTCCCATAGAGAAAAGCCATCGATTCGGGCGCCGGCTTGTCGCCCCAGCCCATCACCACCGGGGCAGTCATCGAGATCTCGTTCCGCTCGATGTGCCGGAAGAGTCGCATGAACCCGCCGCTGGCACCTTGTCCCGAGGAACGCGCGAGCCGGTGGGACGGATAGGTCTTTACGATCACCTCGCCGACGGGGCCGGGCCCTGGAAACCCGGCCGGCAGCGAGGCCTCCGATACCATCCACGGTCGTCCCACGTCGTCCTCCGCGTCTGCCGGGGCCGTGGCAAGCATCATCGCGATCAGCACGACGACCGCCGCCTGTCCAGGTACGCGATGAACTTTCATGCGACGGATTGTAGCATTGGGGCAGATCCGCAGCCCAACACGGAATGCGACCATGGATTCGTTGCGATCGCCACCTTCACCAGCGCACCGCGTGCTCGTCGTCGTCGGCGATGCGTCCGAGACGCTCGACACGCTCTATCCTTACTACCGGCTCCAGGAGGCGGGATTCGAGCCGGTGGTAGCGGGGCCGGAGAAGCGGGTCTTTCAAATGGTGATGCACGAGGTGCGGCCCGGCTGGACGATTACGAAGGAGTGGGAGGGCTACCAGATCCGGGCCGACGTCGCATTCGCGGAGGTCGTGCCCGAGGACTATCTCGGGATTTTCTTCAGCGGCGGCCGGGCTCCCGAATACATCCGGTACGACGCCGACCTCGTCCGGATCACGCGGCATTTCTTCGCCGAAAACAAGCCGGTGGCGAGCGTCTGCCATGGCGTCGAGATCCCGGCCTACGCCGGCTGCCTCGACGGGCGGCGGATCGCGACGGTGGCGAAGTGCCGCCACGACGTCGAGACCGCCGGCGGCATCTACGTCGACGAGCCGTGCGTGGTGGATGGCAACCTCGTGAGCGGCCGTACGTTCCACGACAACGGCCGCTACCTCGGCGCATGGATCAGGCTCCTCGAAGAGGCGAGCGGCAAGGAAAGAGCCGCGTCCCCTTTTTGATCAGGACAGGATCTGATCAGGACAGGATCGCCTGGACGACGTTTCCGTGGACGTCGGTCAACCGGAAGTCGCGGCCCTGGAAGCGGTAGGTAAGCTTCGTGTGGTCGAAGCCGAGCAGGTGGAGGATCGTGGCCTGCAGATCGTGGACGTGCACCATGTCGCTGGTGATCTTGAAGCCGAGATCGTCGCTCGCGCCGTGCACGTAGCCCGGCTTCACGCCACCGCCCGCCATCCAGATCGAGTAGCAGTCGGGGTAATGGTCACGGCCGAGGACGCCGCTGGCCGAGGTTCGCCCCTCGCGGAACGGCGTGCGGCCGAATTCACCGGTGCAGAGGATGAGCGTGTCTTCGAGCAGCCCCCGCTGCTCGAGGTCCTCGATGAGCGCCGCCGCAGGCTTGTCGAACTTCGCCGCCTTGTTCGTGAGGCCGTCGCGGATGTCCTCGGTGGGATTCGTGCCATGGAAGTCCCAGCCCCAGTCGAAGAGGTGTACGAATCGCACGCCGTCCTCGACGAGCCGTCGGGCGAGCAGGCAATTGTTGGCGAGGCTCGATTCGCCGGGCTTCGCGCCGTAGGCCTCGAGCACGGTCTTCGGCTCCCTGGAAATATCCATCACCTCGGGCACGCTCGCCTGCATCCGGTAGGCGAGCTCGTACTGCGCGATCCGCGTGACCGTTTCCGGGTTGCCGAGCTCCCGGGCCTGCAACTCGTTCAGGTCGTTGAGGGCGTCGAGCGTCTTGCGACGCATGGCCCGGCTCATCCCCGGCGGGTCGGACACATAGAGCACCGGATCCCCCTTCGACCGACACTGCACCCCCTGGTAGACGCTCGGCAGGAAGCCGGACCCGAAGCTGCTCGTGCCGCCGTTGGGCTGCACGCCCGACGAGATGAGCACGACGAAGCCGGGCAGATCGGCATTCTCGCTCCCGAGGCCGTAGGTCGCCCAGCTGCCGAGGCTCGGCCGGCCGGCCCGAGGGCTTCCGGTGTAGACCATCAGCTCGGCTGGGGCGTGGTTGAACTGGTCGGTGAACATGCTCCGCACGAGGCAGAGCTTGTCGGCAACGCGGTGGAGGTTGGGGATCGCGTCGGAAAGCTCCATGCCGCTCTCGCCGCACCGCTTCCACGTTCGCCGCGTGCCGAGCAGCTTCGGAGTGCCGCTCGTGAAGGCGAACTTCTTCCCCTGAATCGTCTCGGCGGGGCAGTCCTCGCCGTCTCGCTTCACAAGCTCCGGCTTGTGGTCGTACAGGTCGAGGTGCGGCGGCGAACCCGTGAGATGAATCACGATCATTCGCTTGGCCTTGGCCGGCAGCGGCGGCTTCTTCGCCGCCATCGGATCGGCCGCGACCGCCGGGCCGGGCAGGCTGCCCGTGGCCGCCAGGAGTTCGCGCATCGCGAGCGCGCCAATGCCTCCGGCCATGCCCCCGAGCAGGTGGCGTCGGGTCGCGAGCAGCTTGTGTTCGAGGAGCGGGTCCATGGGCTTTCTCACATTCCTCAGGGGCACATGAAGGCTTCGTCGAGGTTCAGGATCACGTTGGCCACCACCGTCCACGCGGCAAGGTCGGCAACGTCGGCCTGCAGGTCGCGGGGCAGGGGGCCGAGGGGATCGGTCGCCATCTTCTCTGCATCGAGCGGCGCGTCGAGGAAATCGGCTTTCGAGTCGTCGTGCAGGCGAACGAGCCGGTCGATCTCCGTGGGGGTCGGCCGCCGAGCGAGCACGAGCCGGAAGCCACTCTCGGCCCGGTCGGCGTCGGTCGAGCCACCCTCCCGCACCATCCGTCGGGCGAGCGCCTGCGCCGCCTCGACGTACGCCGGGTCGTTCATCGTCACGAGCGCCTGCAGCGGCGTGTTGGTCCGCGGCCGCCGGATCGTGCAGACCTCGCGGGAGGGCGCGTCGAAGGTCGCCATCGACGGGTAGGGGTTGCTCCGCCGCCAGTTCGTGTAGACCGCACGGCGGTAGCGGTCCTCCCCCGTGCTCGTCTGCCAGTCGACGCCGCCGCCAAACGCCGTCCGCAAGCCGAAATTGGGCTGCGGCGGCTTCACGCTCGGCCCTCCCTTCTTCCGCGAGAGGAGGCCGGAGGCGGCGAGCGCCTGGTCGCGGATCACTTCCGCCGGCAGCCGCACCCGCGGACCGCAGGCGACGAGCCGATTCTCCGGATCTCGGGCCACGATCTCGGGCGGGCACTTCGAGGTCTGCCGATACGCGGCGGACGTCACGATGAGCCGCTGGATCGCCTTCAGGTTCCATCCGCTCTGCACCAACTCGCAGGCGAGCCAGTCGAGCAGTTCCGGGTGGCTCGGCAGGTCACCCTGGCTGCCGAACTCCTCGCTCGTGGAGACGATGCCGATCCCGAACAGGCGCTCCCAGAGACGATTGACGACGACCCTCGCCGTGAGCGGGTTCGCGGGATCGACGAGCCACTTCGCCAGTGCGAGCCGATCGACGCGGCCAGCGTCGGCCGCCACGACATCGACATCGACATCGTTGAACACCTCCGGCACCCCCTCGCGGACCTCGTCACCGAGGTTCTGCCAGTTGCCGCGGAGCTGGATCTTCGTGACCCGCCGCTCGTCGCCGGCAAGCTCCTCGAGCACCGGCACCGTCGCGGCGGGATTGTCGTCGAGCAGCTTTCGCAGGTCGGCGACGATCTTCCTCGCCGGCTGGAATTCGGGCGGCTCGGGACGATCCTTCCCGGCCGGCTTCCTGAGCTCGGGGATGCCCGCCTCGATCTCCGCGATCTCCTTTTCGATCGGAGCCCGTTTGTCATCGATCTCCTTCCAGGGCAGCCGCACGAAGGGGGATTCGTCCTTGCGGTCGGCGTCGGCGGTATTGTTGAGAACCGCGTAGAGCTGGAAATACTCCTTCTGCGAGAGCGGGTCGTACTTGTGGTCGTGGCACTGGGCGCAGGCCATCGTCGTGCCCATCCAGGTGCTCATCGTCGTGTTCACGCGGTCCACCACGGCGACCGCGCGAAACTCCTCGTCGATCGTGCCCCCCTCGTTGTTGGTGAGCGTGTTGCGGTGGAAAGCCGTGGCAACCCTGTCGTCGAGCGTGGCATTCGGCAGCAGGTCACCGGCCAGCTGCCGGATCGTGAACTCGTCGAACGGCATGTTGGCATCGAAGGCCCGCACCACCCAGTCCCGCCAGCCCCAGATCGTCCGCGGCGGGTCGTCGGCGTAGCCGGCGCTGTCGGCGTAGCGGGCGAGATCGAGCCACTGCCGTGCCATATGCTCGCCGTAGCCATCGTGGACAAGGAGGCGGTCCACGAACTTCTCGACGGCATCGCTCGACGCATCGGCCACGAACGCATCGACCTCGGCGGGCGTCGGCGGCAGGCCGGTGAGGTCGAGCGAGAGCCGCCGGGCGAGCGTGGCCCGATCAGCCTCGGGCTGTGGCAAAAGCCCCTCCGCCTCGAGCCTCGCGAGGATGAACCGGTCGATGTCGTTCTTCGGCCAGGCCGAGTTCTTCACCACCGGAACAGGCGGTCTCTTTGGCACGACGTACGCCCAGTGCGGCTCATACGTCGCCCCGGCCGCGATCCACCGCTTCAGCAACTCGATCTGCTTCGGCGGCAATGGCTCGCCCGCCTCCGGGGGCGGCATCACGACGTCGGGGTCTGTGGAAGTGATGCGGGCGACGAGTTCGCTCTCGTCAGGCTTGCCCGGAACGATCGCTGCATGGCCTCCAAGGTCGGCCGTCGCCCCGGCGAACGTGTCGAGCCGCAGCCCATCGTCGCCACCGCCGGCCCGCGACTCCGCGTCGGGCCCATGGCAACGGACGCAGCGGTTCGAGAGGATTCCCTTGATGTCGCGGGTGTACGAGGGAATGGCTTCGGCGGCAACCGCGCACGCGGCGGGCAGGATCACGACCGCGAGGGCCGCCGGAACCGCAAGGGCAATGATTCGATCGACGTGTCTCGATGGCATGACGACGACCTTTTCTGGAAGGCTCACCTGCTCAGCGCCATGGCCGCCGCGACGTCCGTGCGGCCCAGGTCATGGTAGTCGCCAAAAGGACCTTCGACCCCGCCGGCCGGCCAGCTGTTTTTCTCGGCATAGACGCCCGTGTCACTGAAGTCCCGCTGGAGCCGGCGAAGCTCCGCCACGAGTTCGCCCCGCTTCTCCGCCACCGCGGGGGAGGACGCCTCGACCGGATCGAAGAGCAGGTTGTGCTGCTCGGCGGGGTCGGCGACGAGGTCGAACATCTCCCAGGCATTTTTCACCCAGTAGTGGATGAGCTTGTGGGTCGCCGTGCGGACGCCGTAGTGGGCCCGCGTGTCGTGGTTGCCCGGGTCGTGGTAGTAGCGGTAGTAGACGCTCGTCCGCCAGTCCGCAGGCTGCTCGCCGCGCAGGAGCGGCGCCATGCTTCGGCCCTGCATGCTCCCCGGCACGGGAAGGCCGGCGAGGTCGAGGATCGTGGGAGCGAGATCGATGTTGGCAACGAGCTCGTCGGGCGTCGTGCCGGGACGGATGCCGGGGCCTCGCGCGATGAGCGGCACCCGCAGGCCCGGCTCGTACATGAACCTTTTGTCGTAGAGGCCGAGGTCGCCGAGGTACCAGCCGTTGTCGGTCGTGTACATCACGATCGTCTCGTCGGCGAGCCCCTCGCGGTCGAGCCAGTCGAGCACCTGCCCGACCCCGTCGTCCACGCCCTGCACGCAGGCGAGGTAGTCCTGCATGAACCGGCGGTACTTCCACCGCACGAGTTCGGGGCCGGCGAGCCGCTTCCCGTCGATCTCGAGCTCCATCGGCTTCTCGCGATCCCATCGTTGCCGCTCCTGCGGTGACAGCCCGGCGGGGGGCAGGAGCTTGAGGTCGTGCCGCGTGAGATCGCGGGCGATCGTCTGCTCGTTCTCCGGCAGCGCTGCGGGGCGCGTCGCGTAGTCGTCGAAGAGCGTCTCCGGCTCCGGCGGCGACGCGTCGGCAAAACGCTTCCGATTCCGCTCGTCCGGCTCCCACGGGCGATGCGGCGCCTTCTGCTGAAGCATGAGAAAGAACGGCTTGTCGCGGGGCCGCGTCCGCAGGAACTCGAGACCGAGATCGGTCGTCAGCTGCGTGCAGTGCCCCGCGATCGAGAGCCTGCCCTTGGGCGTGATGAACACAGGATCACGGTACTCGCCCTGCCCGGGCAGCACGATCCAACGGTCAAAGCCGGTGGGTTCGCTCCCGAGGTGCCACTTGCCGACAAGGCCGGTGTGGTAGCCGCCCGACTGCATTCGCTTGGCAAGGTGGTCGCGACCGCCGTCGAACCGGTTGAAGACCGGCACGCCGTTCATGTGGGAATACTGCCCGGTGAGGAGCGTGGCGCGGCTGGGGCTGCAGATCGAGTTGGTGACGAACGAGTTCAGAAACCGGGCGCCACCTGCCGCCAGCCGGTCGAGATGCGGCGTCTGGTTCACCTTTGAGCCATAGCACGAGATGGCATGCTGGGCGTGGTCGTCGCTGAAGATGAAGAGGATGTTCGGCGGTCCGCCCTCCGACCTTCCGGCGAAACACGAGAAGGCCAGCAGGGCCGCCATCCGCCATGCCTGGCTGCTCGATCGCATGCGAACCTTCTTTCCGTGTTACCCTTGGGCAAAACGCCTCACAACACGGCTTTTCCTCGGCCAGGAGTCTTCGAGACCGCGTTGCCACCGACTGAGAAGCGACCTACGATTGAGGATTATGGCTCGCCGGCCACTGAGATTCCAAACGTCGCTCCTTCCGACGGTCGTCCTCTCGGCGATCGCGGCAGGGGCGTTGCCGGCGACCGGCTTCGCGGAGGCGCCCCGGGCCACGCCGCGGCTCTCTTTCAACAAGGACATCCGTCCGATCCTCTCGGAAAACTGCTTCGCCTGCCACGGCCCCGACAATGCCAATCGGCAGGCTGGCCTGCGGCTCGACACGTTCGACGCGGCGACAGAGGAACTCGAGAGCGGCTCGCGGGCGATCGTGCCGGAAAAGCCCGACGAGAGCGAAGTCATCGCGAGGATCGCATCGGATGATCCCGACACGGTGATGCCGCCCCCGGAGGCCAAGATCGGCCGGCTCACCGACGAACAGGTGGCGACGCTCCGCCAATGGATCACCGGCGGGGCCGCCTACGAGCCGCACTGGGCGTTCGTGCCGGCGAGCAAGCCGCAGGTGGCCGATGCCTCGGCGGAGATCGATGCCATCGTCGCCGGCAGGCTCGCAAAGCGGGGCCTCGCTCTCCAGCCGGAGGCCGACCGCACCACGCTCATCCGCCGCGCGAGCTACGACATCACCGGCCTTCCGCCGACGCCGGCCGAGGTGCGGGCGTTCATTGACGACGCGACACCAGATGCCTACGAGAAGCTGCTCGATCGGCTGCTCGCAAGCCCGCGGTACGGCGAGCGGATGGCGGCCGACTGGATGGATCTCTCCCGCTACGCCGACAGCTACGGATTCCAGGTGGACCGGCCGCGGCCGACGATGTGGCCTTGGAGAGACTGGGTGGTCAAGTCCTTCAACGACAACCTGTCGTGGGACCGGTTCACGCTCTGGCAGGTGGCGGGCGACCTGCTGCCCGACGCCACGGAAGAGCAGCGGCTCGCGACGGCCTTCAACCGGCTTCATCCGCAGGAGACCGAAGGCGGCTCGGTCGAGGAGGAGTATCGCGTCAACTACGTGAACGACCGAGTCGTGACGTTCGGCACGGCGTTCCTCGGCCTCACGCTCGAGTGCTGCCGATGCCACGACCACAAGTTCGACCCGCTCACGCAGAAGGACTTCTACTCCCTCTTCGCCTTTTTCGACGACATCGACGAGGCGGGGCTCTATTCCTTTTTCACCGAGTCGATCCCGACTCCGAAGATGCGGCTGCTCGACGAAGCGGCCTCGACGCAATTGACAAAGGCGGAGGAAGCCTGCGGGGAGGCGGCGGCCGCCCTCGCGGAAGCCGAGAAGGCGGCCATCGGGGCGACCGCGGCCTGGCTCGCCGGCACGGCCGCGCGGCCCGCCGGGCTCCCGGCCCTCGAAACAGCTGCACTCCCGGGCGAACTCGTCCGCTACTCGTTCGATGAGCGGCGGGAGGGAGGGCGGTTCGACAATCTCCTGCTCCTGGCTCCCACCGACCTCGCCGCCAAGTCGCCTGCTGAAAACAGGCTCGTTGATGGAAAGCTCGGCGGAAAGTTCGGCAAGGCCATCCGGCTCACCGGCGACCATGGCGTAGAGACGCCCGTCGGTGACTTTCGCCGCAGCCATCCGTTCACGGTCTCGCTCTGGCTGAATGCTCCAAAGGGTTACGACCGTGCCGTCGTCTTCCATCGCTCGAAGGCATGGACCGACGCCGGCAGCCGCGGCTACGAACTCCTCGTCGACGCCGGCCATCTCCGCTGGTCGCTCATCCACTTCTGGCCCGGCGACGCAGCGAGCGTGCGAATGCGGGAGCCGCTGCCCGTCGGCAGGTGGACTCACGTCGCCGTGACGAGTGACGGCTCGGGAAAGGCGGCCGGACTCCAGATCTTCGTGGACGGCCATCCGGTGGCGACCGAGATCGTCCGCGACAACCTCACCCGCGAGATCACCGGCGGCGGGGGCGACCACATCACGATCGGCCAGCGGATGCGGGACAACGGCTTCAAGGATGGCCTCGTGGACGATTTCCGTGTATTCGACCGGCAGCTCTCGCCGCTCGAACTGCGCGAGACGTTCGAGCCGGGAGCGATTCTGGCGGCGATCGAGGCGAAGCAGCCAGCCGAACTCGTCGGCGGCTATGTCGCGGCGGCATTCGACGAGACGGCGGCCGCGAAACGGAAGGCCCTCGAGGAATCGCGGCGGGCCCGCGACGACCTCGCCGAAAAGCCGCCCGAGATCATGGTGATGCGGGATCTCGCGGAGCCGAAGACGGCCTACGTGCTCGAACGTGGCGAGTATGACAAGCGGCGGGAGCCCGTCGAACCTGACACGCCGGCCTCGCTTCCGCCGTTCCCGGCCGACGCGCCGAGAAACCGGCTGGGGCTCGCCCGCTGGCTCGTCGACCCCGACCACCCGCTGCTTGCCCGCGTGACGGTGAACCGTATCTGGCAGTCGCTCTTCGGCCTCGGGCTCGTGCAGTCGCCCGAGGATCTCGGCAGCCAGTCGACGCGGCCGGAGTATCCGGAGGTGCTCGATCTCCTCGCGTGGAAGTTCTCCCATCCGGTTGCCGACGGCAGCGCGTCCATGGGGGGCTTCGGCTGGGACATGAAGCGGCTCGTGAAGACGATCATGATGTCGAAAACGTACCGTCAGCGGAGCATCGCCGACGAAAAGACGATGGCCGACGATCCGCTGAACGTCTGGCTCGCCCGCGGCCCGCGACACCGGCTTCCGGCCGAGATGATCCGCGACGGCCTGCTCGCCTCCTGCGGCCTGCTCGTGGAGCGGCTCGGCGGGCCGCCGGTGAAGACCTACGACATGCCCGACTCCTTCAAGCCGGAAGCAGCCGACACGGGCGACTCCCTCTACCGCCGCAGCCTCTACACCTACTGGCGGCGAACCGGCCCGGCCCCGATGCTCGAGAGTTTCGACGTGCCGAAGCGGGTCGTCTGCGTCGCGAAGCGGGATGCGACGAACACGCCCCTCCATGCATTCGTGCTCATGAACGGACCGCAGTTCGTGGAGGCTGCCCGCGTGCTGGCCGAGCGGCTCCTGGCGGACTCTGACGGGAAGGGTGACCGGGCGGTCGAGGTCGCGTTCGAACGGCTCACGAGCCGCCCGCCGGACGAAGAAGAGAGGGGCCTCATCCTCCGGATGCTCACCGAACAGCGGGAGTGGTACTCGGCCCGGCCGCTCGACGCCTCGAAGTACGTCTCCATCGGCCAGATGAAACGCAACGAGTCGCTTCCCGCGGTCGAGGTCGCGGCGGCCGCGAGCGTGATCAACGCCCTCATGAACTACGATGGAAGCGTGGTGAAGCGATGAACCG